>JBBSHH010000001.1:0-75560 GCA_038253225.1 Mycobacteriales bacterium
GCGGACGGCTGCGGTCAAGCGCGCCGGTGCCGGTCGGCGCCCCGGCGTACGTGGTGGCCATCACCGTCATGGTAGGTGCCGGCTCGTCGATGCCGGCCGGGTCCGCGCCGTCGGCGAGACTGGGCCGGTGAGCGGCGTACTAGTGCTGGCCGGCGTCCCGATCGGCAACCTGGCCGACGCCTCGCCGCGGCTGGCCAGCGAGCTCGGCCGGGCCGACGTGCTCGCCGCCGAGGACACCCGGCGGCTGCACCGGTTGGCGGCCGCGCTCGGGGTGGCTCCGGCCGGCCGGGTGGTGTCCTACTTCGAGGCCAACGAGGTGCTGCGGACCGGGGAGCTGCTCGCCGCGTTGGAGCAGGGCGCCCGGGTGCTGCTCGTCACCGACGCGGGGATGCCCGGCGTCTCCGACCCCGGCTTCCGGCTGGTCGCGGCCGCGGCGGCCGCCGGCATCCGGGTGACGACCGTGCCCGGCCCGACGGCGGTCATCGTCGCGCTCGCCGTGAGCGGGCTGCCCACCGACCGGTTCTGCTTCGAGGGGTTCCTGCCCCGGCGACCGGGCGAGCGCCGGGCCCGGCTGCGGACGCTGGCCGGCGAGGCGCGGACGCTGGTGCTCTTCGAGGCGCCGCACCGGCTGCCCGCCAGCCTCGCCGACCTCGCGGAGGTCTTCGGGGCGGACCGGCCGGCTGCGGTCTGCCGCGAGCTGACCAAGACCTACGAGGAGGTACGCCGCGGACCGCTGGCCGAGCTGGCCGGCTGGGCCGCGGGCGGCGTCCGCGGCGAGATCACGCTCGTGGTCGGCGGTGCCCCACCGGTTGTCCCGGCCGCCGACCCGGCCGAACTCGCCGCGGCGGTCGGCGAACGGGAGGCGGCCGGGCAGGCCCGCAAGGCCGCGATCGCCGAGGTGGCGACGGCGGCGGGCGTACCGAAGCGCGCCGTCTTCGACGCCGTCGTCGCAGCGAAAACCCGATCGCGGCCCTCACTAGGCTGATCGCATGCCGGCCCCCAGACACGTCCTGACCGCGGTCGCCTGGCCGTACGCCAGCGGGTCGCGGCACATCGGCCACGTCGCCGGGTTCGGGGTGCCCTCGGACGTCTTCAGCCGTTACCAGCGGATGGCCGGCAACCGGGTGCTGATGATCAGCGGCACCGACGAGCACGGCACCCCGATCCTCGTCGCGGCCGACCGGGAAGGCGTGTCGCCCCGCGAGATCGCCGACCGCTACAGCCGGGTGATCGCCGAGGACCTGCGCGCGCTGGGGCTCTCCTACGACCTGTTCACCCGCACCACCACCCGCAACCACTACGCCGTCGTCCAGGACCTGTTCCTGGGGCTGCTGGACAACGGCTACGTGTTCCCGCGTACGACGCTCGGGGCGATCTCGCCGTCGACCGGCCGCACCCTGCCGGACCGCTACATCGAGGGCACCTGCCCGATCTGCGGCTACGACGGCGCCCGCGGCGACCAGTGCGACAACTGCGGCAACCAGCTCGACCCGACCGACCTGATCCGCCCGCGCAGCCGGGTCAACGGCGAGACGCCGCGCTTCGTCGAGCAGGAGCACTACTTCCTCGACCTGCCGGCGTTCGCCGAGCGGTTGGGGACCTGGCTGTCCGGCCGCACGAACTGGCGGCCGAACGTGCTGAAGTTCTCCCTCAACCTGCTCGACGACCTCAAGCCCCGCGCGATCACCCGCGACCTCGACTGGGGTGTGCCGGTGCCGCTGGAGGGTTGGCGGGACCGGCCGGACAAGCGGCTCTACGTCTGGTTCGACGCCGTCATCGGTTACCTGTCCGCCTCGGTGGAGTGGGCCAGGCGCAGCGGCGACCCGGACGCCTGGCGGCCGTGGTGGCAGTCGGCGGATGCGCACGGGCACTACTTCATGGGCAAGGACAACATCGTCTTCCACGCCGAGATCTGGCCGGCGATGCTGCTCGGCTACTCCGGTCGCGGCGCCCGCGGTGGCCGGCCGGGCAGCCGCGGCGAGCTCGACCTGCCCCACGAGGTGGTGTCGAGTGAGTTCCTCACGATGGAGGGCCGCAAGTTCTCCTCCTCGCGCAGCGTCGTGATCCTCGTGCAGGACTTCCTGGCCCGCTACGACGCGGACGCGTTGCGCTACTACCTCGCGGTCGCCGGCCCGGAGACCTCCGACACCGACTTCACCTGGGCGGAGTTTCTGCGCCGTAACAACGACGAGCTCGTCGCCACCTGGGGCAACCTGGTCAACCGTTCGGTGTCGTTCGTGGCCAAGAACCTGGGCTCGGTCCCCGCGGCCGGCGCGCTCACCGACGCCGATTCGGCGCTGCTGGCGACCGGCCGGCAGGCGTTCGCGACCGTCGGCGCCCAGCTCGAGCGGTCCCGCCAGAAGGCCGCGATCGGCGAGGTGATGCGGGTGGTGGGGGAGGCCAACAAGTACCTCTCCGACCAGGCGCCCTGGAAGCTCAAGGAGTCCGACCCGGACCGGATGCGCACCGTCTGCCACGTCGCGCTGCAGCTCGTCGACGACGCGAAGACGCTGCTGACCCCGTTCCTGCCGACCTCCTCGGACCGGGTGCACCGGATGCTGGGCGGCGGCGCCTGGGCGGCGATGCCCGAGCTGCGCGAGGTCGACGAGGATGGCGGCCCGTCCTACGGCGTGCTCACCGGTGACTACGACACCGGTGCTCGCTGGGAGTCCACTCCGCTACGCGTCGGGACGCCGCTGGCGCCGCCCACGCCGCTGTTCCGCAAGCTGGACCCGTCGATCGTCGAGGAGGAGCTGGCCCGGCTCGCCGAGCCGTCGCCGTGAGCCGGCCCCGGGAGCGGCCCGACCGCGACGGGGACCCGCCGCCGGCGCCCGAGCCGCTGCCGGTCGAGGTCGCCGACAGCCACTGCCACCTGGACCTGATGGCCGGCGAGGTCGTCGCCCACCTGACGGCGGCGCGGGCCGTCGGCGTCCGGCGGTTGGTGACGATCGGGATCGACGTCGAGAGCTCGCGGTGGTGCGCGGCCACCGCCGCCGGCCACGAGGACGTCTACGCCGGCGTCGCGATCCACCCGAACGAGGCGCACCGCGCCGACGAGGCGGGCTGGTCGGAGATCGAGCGGCTGGCCGCCGAACCCAAGGTCCGCGCGGTCGGTGAGACCGGGCTGGACTACTACCGCGACAGCGCGCCGGCCGCGGTGCAGCAGGAGTCGTTCCGCCGCCACATCGCGATCGCCAAGGCGACCGGCACCGCGCTGGTCATCCACGACCGGGAGGCGCACCCGGACGTGCTGCGGATCCTCGCCGAGGAGGGCGCCCCGCAGCACACGGTGTTCCACTGCTTCTCCGGCGACGCGGCGATGGCCAGGGTCTGCGCCGCCCGGGGCTACGTGATGTCGTTCGCGGGCAACGTGACGTTCAAGAACGCCCAGCGGCTGCGGGACGCCGCCGCGGTCGCGCCGCTGGACCTGCTGCTGGTCGAGACCGACGCGCCGTTCCTCACCCCGATGCCCCACCGCGGCCGGCCGAACGCGCCCTACCTGATCCCGCTGACGGTGCGGGCGCTGGCCGAGGTCCGTGGCCAGGACCTGGAACTGGTCGCGGACGGTATCGCCAGAACGGCCGCGCGGATCTTCGGCTGGTGACCGGTCCCCCCATCCGAGCCACCTGGCGCGGCCGGGACAGCGCCCCGCCCCTCCACTACATCACGTTCCGTTACCGTGACGGGTCTGGTAATCCCCACCGTGCCATTTGGCGGTATCGATGACCGACGGTTAGGTTGCTCGGGTCATCGGCCGGGATCGGGGAAGTCTCGGCGGTCGGACTGCGCGTGGGCGGGGCGCAGTGGTGCCGCCGTTTCCCCCGTGCCCGGATTCCCTGAGGTTCGGAGTTCCGTGCGCCGCTCACCGCGTGTTCTCGCCCTGTTCGCTCTCAGCCTGGCTCTTCTCGTCGGCGGTAGCACCGCCTTCGTACGGCTCGACAAGACCGTCACGGTCTCCGTGGACGGCAAGACCCGCTCGGTCCGCACCTTCGCCCGCACCGTCGGCGGGGTCCTGGACCGGGCCGGCATCCCGGTCGGCCGGCACGACTCGGTCGCCCCGAGCCGGTCCACCGCCGCCCGCGACGGCGCCCTGGTCAGCGTCCGGCGCGGCCGGCTGCTGACCCTCACCGTCGACGGGGCCACCCGCCGGGTGTGGGTGCAGGCGACCAGCGTCGCCGAGGCCCTCGACCAGCTCGGGCTGCGGGCGACCGACGCGTTCCTCTCCGCCTCCCGCTCGCGCCGGATCCCGCTCGGCGGCATGGACCTGACGCTGCGCACCCCCCAGCGCATCTCGATCCTCGCCGACGGCCGGGCCACCCCGCTGCTGACCACCGCGGCGACGGTCGGCGAGGCGCTCGCGCAGGCCCGGATCACGGTCGGGCGTACCGACAAGGTCTCCGTGCCGGTCAGCGTCTACCCGACCGCGGGCCTGGTCGTCCGGGTCACCCGGATCCGGGCCGCGACCGAGGTCGCCACCCGGCCGATCGCGGCCACCACGCTGCGCCGCACCTCGGCCACCCTCTACCGGGGCCGGACGGCCATCGCGGACGCCGGCGCGGCCGGCGTGCTGCGGCAGGTCTACGCGCTGACCTACGTCGACGGCCGGCTCGCCAGCCGCCGGCTGACCGCCCAGCAGGTCATCACCCCGGCCCGGGCCCGGATCGTCCTGGTCGGCTCGAAGCCGCTGCCGGTCGCCGCTTCGACGCCGACGTACACCCCGCTCAGCGGCTCGGTCGGCAGCTCCGGCGGCCTGAACTGGGCGGCGCTGGCCCGGTGCGAGTCCGGCGGCAACCCGCGGGCGGTGAACTCCACCGGCACCTACCGCGGGCTGTACCAGTTCAGCATCGGCACCTGGCAGTCCGTCGGTGGCTCGGGCGACCCGATCAACGCCTCCGCCAGCGAGCAGACCTACCGCGCGCAGCTGCTCTACAACCGGTCCGGGCGCTCGCCGTGGCCGGTCTGCGGCCGCTACCTCTGAGCGAACCCGCGCTGCTGGGGGCCGCCGAGATCCGACGGATCGCGGCGGCCCTCGCGCTGCGGCCCACCAAGGCGCTCGGCCAGAACTTCGTCCTCGACGCGAACACCGTCCGCCGGATCGTGCGCGCCGCCGGCTGCGGCCCCGACGACGTCGTGCTCGAGGTCGGGCCAGGGCTCGGGTCGCTGACGCTGGGCCTGCTGCCGACCGTCGCCCGGGTGGTCGCGGTCGAGGTGGACCCGGTGCTGGCCGGCGCCCTGCCGGCCACGGTCCGGCGCCACCAGCCGGCGTACGCCGACCGGCTCGCCGTCGTCACCGCGGACGCGCTCGGGCTGCAGGCCGTCGCCGGGCCGCCGCCGACGGCGCTGGTGGCGAACCTGCCGTACAACGTCGCGGTGCCGGTGCTGCTGCATCTGCTGGACCGGCTGCCCTCGCTGCGCTCCGGGCTGGTGATGGTGCAGGCGGAGGTGGCCGACCGGCTGGCCGCCGCCCCCGGCAGCCGGACCTACGGCGTTCCGTCGGTCAAGGCGGCCTGGTACGCCGACCTGCGCCGCGCCGGCGCGGTGCCGCGCACGGTGTTCTGGCCGGCGCCCAACGTCGACTCCGGGCTGGTCGCGTTCACCCGCCGCGAGCCGCCGCCGACAACCGCCAGCCGGCTCGCGGTGTTCGCGGTCATCGACGCCGCGTTCGGGCAGCGGCGCAAGACGTTGCGGGCGGCGTTGTCCGGGTGGGCCGGGTCGGCGGCGGCCGCCGAGACGGCGCTGCGCCGCGCCGGCATCGACCCCGGCGCCCGAGGCGAGGCGCTCGACGTCGCGGCCTTCGCCCGCCTCGCCGCGGAGCGGCCCGGCGGTGCTGCGTAGCATCGGCACCGCCCGTCACCTCCGCCGTCGAGGAGCAGCCCTGCCCTCCGATTCCAGCGACGCACCGGTCACGCTGGTCGGGCCGGCGCCGGTCGTCGTCCGGGTCCCCGCAAAGGTGAACCTGCACCTCGCGGTCGGGCCGCGCCGCGCCGACGGCTACCACGAGCTGGCCACGGTGTTCCAAGCGGTCTCGCTCTACGACCAGGTGACCGCCTCCCCCGCCGACCGTCTCATCGTCGAGACCGTCGGCGAGGGCGCCGACGAGGTCCCCGCCGACGACACCAACCTCGCCGCTCAGGCGGCCCGCGCGCTGGCCGGCCTCACCGGCATCGAGCCGGCGGTGCGGCTGCAGGTCCGCAAGGGCATCCCGGTGGCCGGCGGGCTGGCCGGCGGCAGCGCCGATGCGGCCGCGGCGCTGGTGGCCTGCGACGCGCTGTGGGGCACGAACCTGGACCGCCCGACGCTGTCCGCGCTCGCCGCCGGGCTCGGCAGCGACGTGCCGTTCGCGTTGCACGGCGGCACCGCGCTCGGCACCGGCCGGGGTGAGCAGCTCAGCCCGGTGCTGGGCCGTGGCCGCTACGACTGGGTACTCGCCTTTGCGGACGGCGGCCTGTCGACCGCGGCTGTGTACGCCGAGCTGGACAGCCAGCGGGAGGCGGGAATCGCGCCGGCCGCCTCCGACCCGGACCGGGTTCTCGCCGCGCTGCGGGCGGGGGAGCCGGCGCGCCTCGGCCGGACCCTCGCCAACGACCTGGAGGCCGCGGCGATGCGGTTGCGTCCGCAGCTGCGCCGGGTCCTCGACGCCGGCCGGGAGCTCGGCGCGCTGGGGGCGGTGGTCTGCGGGTCCGGCCCGACGTGTGCCTTTTTGGCTCGGTCCGCGGCGCACTCGGTACGGCTGGCCGCGGCGCTGGCCGGGCTCGACGTCTGCCGGACCGTGCGCCGGGCGTCCGGTCCGGTCGGCGGCGCGCACGTGCTGACCGGCTCCGGCGGCTAGCCGGTGGCCAACCTCGTCAACCTCGAGGCGGTCTCCACGTCGTTCGGCACCACCAGCGTTCTCGACGGGGTCTCGCTCGGGGTCGGCACCGGCGACCGGGTCGGTGTGGTCGGGCGCAACGGCAGCGGCAAGTCGACGCTGCTCGCGACCCTGGCCGGGCGGAGGCCGCCCGACGCCGGTCGGGTGACCCACGCCGCCGGCCTCCGGCTGGCCGTGCTCGGCCAGCTCGACACCCTCGACCCGGCCAGCACCGTCCGGACAGTGGTGGTCGGGGACCGCCGCGAGCACGAGTGGGCCGGCGACGCCCGCACCCGGGAGATCCTCGGCGGGCTGCTCGGCGGACTGGCCGCACCGGCGCTGGGCGGCGGCCTGGACGCCGTCGTCGGGCCGCTGTCCGGCGGCGAGCGGCGCCGGGTCGCGCTCGCCGCGCTGCTCACCGATGACCCGGACCTGATGCTGCTCGATGAGCCCACCAACCATCTCGACGTCGAGGCGGTCGACTGGTTGGCGCACCACCTCGCCGGCCGCCGGTGCGCGCTGGTGATCGTCACCCACGACCGCTGGTTCCTCGACGCCGTGTGCGCAGCGACCTGGGAGGTCGACGGCGGCCGGGTGCACGCCTACGACGGCGGCTACTCGGCGTACGTGCTGGCCCGGGCGGAGCGGGACCGGCTGGCGGCCGCCACCGAGGCCCGGCGGGCGAACCTGCTCCGCAAGGAGCTGGCCTGGCTGCGACGCGGGCCGCCGGCGCGCACCTCCAAGCCACGGTTCCGGATCGACGCGGCGAACGCGCTCATCGACGCCGAGCCGCCGGCGCGGGACCGCACCAGCCTGCTGCGCTTCGCCACCGCCCGGCTCGGGCGCAGCGTGTACGACGTCGAGGACGTGGCGCTGGTCCTCGGGGGCCGCCGGCTGCTGACGGACGCCACCTGGCGGCTGGGACCCGGCGACCGGGTCGGGCTGGTCGGGGTCAACGGCAGCGGCAAGACCTCGCTGCTCCGGCTGCTGGCCGGGGAGCTTCGCCCGGCCGCCGGGCGGGTCGTCGTCGGTCGCACGGTGCGGGCGGCGTACCTGTCCCAGGAGGTCACCGAGCTCGACCCGGGGCTGCGGGTGCTGTCCTCGGTCGAGGAGGTGGCCCGGGTCGTCGACCTCGGTGCCGGCCGGGAGTTGACCGCGGGGCAGCTGCTCGAGCGTTTCGGGTTCTCCGGCCCGGCGCAGTGGACCCCGGTCGGCGAGCTCTCCGGCGGTGAGCGCCGCCGGTTGCAGCTGCTCCGGCTGCTGATGACCGAGCCGAACGTGCTGCTCCTCGACGAGCCGACCAACGACCTGGACATCGAGACGCTCACCGCGCTGGAGGACCTCCTCGACGGTTGGCCCGGCACGTTGGTGGCGGTCAGCCACGACCGGTACTTCCTGGAACGGGTCACCGACACCGTGGTGGCGCTGGTCGGCGACGGCATGATCGCCGCGCTGCCCGGTGGGGTGGAGGAGTACCTCGAGCGACGTCGCACCGGCGCGGTGCCCCTCGCCCCGGCCCCGCCGCGGCGGCGCAGCGGCGACTCCCGGGCCGCCTCGAGGGAAATGGTGCGCCTGGAGCGGTCGCTGGAGCGGCTGACCCGGTCGGAGGCGCGGCTGCACCAGCGGTTGGCCGAGGCGGCCACCGACTACAGCTCGGTCAGCGCGCTCGACGCCGACCTGCGCGCCCTGCTGGCCGAGAAGGCCACCGTCGAGGAGGCGTGGCTGGCGGTGGCCGAGGACGCCGAGTGACGGTGATCGAGCTGGAGTGGGGACCGGCGGGTGCCGCCGCGCTGGCGCTCGACTGCGCCGCCCTCGTCGTCGTCGATGTGCTCTCGTTCACCACCTGCGTGTCGGTCGCGGTTGACCGGGGGGTGAGCGTGTGGCCGCACCCGTGGCGGGACGGGTCGGCCGCGACCCGGGCCGCCGAGCTCGGCGCGGTGCTCGCAGCACCCCGGGGCGGACCGGGCCCGAGCCTGTCCCCGGTGTCGCTGAGCGGGCTGGCGTCGGGGGGCCGGCTGGTGCTGCCCTCCCCGAACGGTTCGCAGATCGCCGCTGCAGCCGGCGGCTCCGGGGGGCTGGTGCTCGCGGCGAGCCTGCGCAACGCCGCCGCCGTCGGCGGCTGGCTGGCGGGTCGGTTCGAGCGGGTGGGGCTGGTCCCGGCCGGGGAGCGCTGGCCGGACGGGTCGTTGCGACCGGCCTACGAGGATCTCGTCGGCGCCGGCGCGGTGATCGCCCGGATCGGCGGCCGGCCCGGCGCGGACGCCGAGGTGGCACTCGCGGCGTACCGGGGGTGGTCGCCGGACCGGCTGCTGGCCTGCCGGTCCGGCCGGGAGCTGGTCGGCCGCGGCTTTCGCGCCGACGTGGTGATGGCGGCGGCGGAGGACGTCGACGCGGTGGTGCCGGTGCTGACCGGCGGGGCGTTCCGCGAAGCGACCTAGGGCCGGCCGCGCGCCGTCCGGGTGGCCGGCAGCCAGACGGTCACGCGTAGCCCGGCACCGCCGCGGGTGTCCGGGTCGGACAGCTCGATGCTGCCGCCGTGCCGGAGCACGATCTCCCGCACGATGGACAACCCGAGGCCGGCGCCGCCGGTGTCCCGGCCGCGGGCCTCGTCCACCCTCGCGAACCGCTCGAACACCCGTTGCCGCTGGTCGGCCGGGATGCCCGGCCCGTCGTCGACGACCACGAGCCGGACCCCGCCCGCAGCCGGCGCGACGTCGACCGTGACCTGCCGGCGGGCGTAGCGCAGCGCGTTGTCGACGACGTTGGCCACCACCCGGCGCAGCGCGTCGGCGTCGCCGCGGACCGGCGCCCGCGCGGCGCCGGTGCGCTCGACCCGTACCGGCCCGGTACCGGCACCGGTACCGGCACCGGCACCGGCAAAGTCGCCGATCCCGGCGAGCACGGCGTCGACGACGCCGACCAGGTCGACCACTCCGACCAGGTCGACCACTCCGACCAGCTCGCCCAGGGCTGGGCCGGCGGCGGCGACCGCGTCGTCGAGCCGGGCCAGCACGAGCAGGTCGTCCACCAGCCGGCTCATCCGCTCCGCCTCGACCAGCACGCCGGCCGCGGTCGTCGGCCACTCGGCGTCGGCCGGATGCCGCAGCGCGACCTCCAGCTGGGTTCGCAGCGAGGCCAGCGGGCTGCGCAGCTCGTGCGCGGCGTCCGCGACGAACCCGCGCTGCCGGACGCCGGCAGCCTCCAGCCGTTCGAGCATCCGGTTCAGCGTGACCGCGAGCCGGTGCACCTCGTCGGCGGCGACCGGTACCGGAAGCCGCCGGGAGCCGCCGGTGCCGCTGATCTCCTCCGCGCCGATGCGCAGCGCCGCCACCGGGCGCAGGGCGGAGCCCGCGGTCACCCAGCTCAGCCCGGCCAGGCCGGCCAGCAGCACCGGCAGCCCGAGCACCACCGCGAGCTCCACGACCCGCAGGCTGCGCCGCAGGTCCACCAGGCTGACCGCGACCAGAACGGTCTGCGGGTCGCGGGCGGGTCCGGCCGGCACGCCGAGAACCCGCAGCCGGTCGACGATCCCGATCCGGGCGCCGTCGAGGCCGACCGGCCGGCCGCGGCGGGCGCGGGCCAGCGGTCCCGGTTCGAGCAGCGGGACCAGCCGGTCACCGCCCGGCGAGGCGGCGCGGACCCGCCCGTGGGTGTCCACCACCTGCACCACGGCCGTGCCGCCCGACGCCGGCACCGGGTCGGGCAGCCGGCCCGCGTCGACCAGCGCCGCGACGTCGCGGGCCTGCTGCCGGGCCGAGTCGTCCACCGCCCGTAGCAGCGTGCGGTCGAGCGCGCCGACCAGCAGCAGCGCGCCCAGGCCGAGGCCGAGCGCCAACAGGCCGGTGGACACCAGCGTCAGCCGGGCCCGCAGGCTTCGACGCCGCCACCAGCCGGCTCGGTCAGCGCTCAGCGTCGACCAACCGGTAACCGGCCCCCCGCACGGTCTGGAGCGTCCGGCGGCCGAACGGCTCGTCGATCTTGCGCCGGAGGTAGCCGACGTAGACCTCCACCACGTTGACGTCACCGTCGAAGTTCGCGTCCCAGACGTGCTCGAGCAGCTGGGTCTTCGACACCACCTCGTCCGGGTGGCGCATGAGGTACTCGAGGACGGCGAACTCGCGCGGGGTCAGACCGATCTCGGTGCGGCCCCGGGTCACCCGCCGCCGGGCCGGGTCGAGCGCCAGGTCCCCGGTCCGTAGGACCGCCGGCCGGGGCGGCGCGCCGCGACGGACCAGCGCCCGCAGCCGGGCGAGCAGGACGACGTAGGAGAACGGCTTGGTGAGGTAGTCGTCGGCGCCGACGTCGAGCCCGTCCGCCTGGTCGTACTCCCCGTCCTTGGCGGAGAGCATCAGCACCGGCACCCAGTTGCCCTCGGCCCGCAGCGCCTCGCACACCCGATACCCGGACAGCTTGGGCAGCATGACGTCGAGCACCACCGCGTCGTAGCTGCCCTCCCGGGCCAGGTGCAGGCCGTCCTCCCCGTCGTGCGCGACGTCGACCGCGAACCCGTCGGCACGCAGCCCCCGCTGCAGCGCGTCGGCGAAGCGCACCTCGTCGTCGACCACCAGCACCCGCACCGGTCACCTCCCGCACGCCTCTCCGACGCCGAGCCTGCCGCGCCGCCCGGCGCGGCACCAGGCGCTCTCAGCCTGGTCACAGCCGGCGTCGGTCAGTCTGGCCGCTCTCTCGCTGTCCCTCGTACGGAGAAGGTCACCCGATGACTCGGCCTAGGTTCCTGTCCGGCCCACCCGCCCGCTGGGCGGTCCCGATCGGCGTCGCCACGACCATCGGCCTGGCGGTCGGGCTCGTGCCGGTGGTCGCCGGGGCCAGCTCGCCGCTGCCGCACCGGTCGGCGGCCCAGCTGCTGGCCGGGGTCACGGCCGCCAACCAGCACCCGTTCGCGGGCACGATCGTGGAGACCGCGCGGCTGGGGCTGCCGGCGCTGCCCAGCGTCGCCGGCGCCCCGACGTCGCTGAGCTCGCTGGTGACCGGATCGCACACCGCCCGGATCTGGTACGCCGCCCCCGACCGGGTCCGGTTCGCGCTGGTGGGGACGCTGGCCGAGACCGACGTGATCCGCAACGGCCGTGACCTGTGGTTCTGGACCAGCGGGGTCAACACGGCCCGGCATCAGGTGCTCCCGGCCGGTGCGGGCACGAACGGCGCGGCGCCGGAGACGCCAGCCACCGCAATGACACCGCAGCAGGCGGCGCAGCAGGCGCTGGCGGCGGTCGACCCGTCCACCGCGGTCACGGTGGAGGGCACCGCCGAGGTCGCCGGACGGGCGGCGTACGAGCTCGTCCTGGCGCCCAGGGACCCCCGATCGCTGATCGGTCAGGTGCGGCTCGCGGTCGATAGCGCGACCTCTGTCCCGCTCCGGGTCCGGGTCTACGCCCGCAACCGCACCACGCCGGCGTTCGAGACCGCCTTCACCTCGATCCGCTTCACCACCCCGGCGAGCTCGACCTTCCGGTTCGTCCCGCCGCCCGGCGCCAAGGTCAGTGGCACCGGCGCGCCGGCCGGCCCGGCGCCGGCCGGCCCCGGTGCGGGCCTTGCGGCCACCGGTGCGCCCACCGTGATCGGACGGGGCTGGACGGCGGTTCTCGTCCTGCGCGGCGTGGACCTGAGCTCGGCCGGAGACAACTCGCAGGCCAACGCACTGCTCAAGGCCAGCACCCCGGTTCGCGGCAGCTACGGCAGCGGCCGACTGCTGCGCACCACGCTGGTCTCCGCGCTGCTCCTCGACGACGGGCGGCTGCTGGTCGGTGCGGTCCGGCCGGCGCTGCTCACCGCCGCCGCCGCGCAGCCGGCTGCCGCCCTCCGCCCACCGGCGGCCGGGACGGCCCGGTGACTGCCGGCACCGCCACCACCGCGCCCGTCGTACGCCGACCGCCGGCGCAACCGGCGGTGACCTACGCGCTGGTCACCCGCGGCCTGACCAAGCGGTTCCGGGGTGGACAGGTCGCGGTCGACCGGTTGGACCTCGAGGTACCGCGCGGCTCGGTGTTCGGCTTCCTCGGGCCCAACGGTTCCGGGAAGACCACGACGATCCGCATGCTGCTGGGCCTGGTGGCCCCGACCGCCGGGGACCATGACCTGCTCGGTGCGCCGATGCCCGGCTCCGCCGCGGCGGTGCTGCCCCGGGTCGGGGCGCTGGTCGAGGGGCCGGCCTTTCATCCCTACCTCTCCGGCCGGGCCAACCTCGAGCGGCTCGACGCGGCGGACCGCAGCGCCGACCCGCGCACCTGTCGGGCCCGCACCGGCACCGCGCTGGAGCGGGTCGGGCTCTCCGCCGCCGCCGGCAAGCGGTACCGCAACTACTCCCTGGGCATGCGACAGCGGCTCGGGATCGCGGCCGCGCTGCTCCAGCCGCGGGAGCTGCTGGTGCTCGACGAGCCGACCAACGGCCTGGACCCGCAGGGCACCCGTGAGGTCCGCGCGCTGGTGCGCGACCTGGCCGCCGAAGGCGCCACGGTCGTGCTGTCCTCGCACCTGCTCGGCGAGGTCGAACAGGTCTGCACCCATGTCGGGGTGATGCGGGTCGGCCGGCTGGTGGCGCAGGGGCCGCTGGCCGAGCTGCGCAACGCCGCGCCGGCGCTGGTCCACGTCGGCACGACCGCGCCGGCGGCCGCCGCCGAGGTGCTGGCGCGGCTGGGGCTGGCGGACGTCGCGG
The DNA here is from genome assembly GCA_038253225.1 of Mycobacteriales bacterium. Classification (GTDB taxonomy): domain Bacteria; phylum Actinomycetota; class Actinomycetes; order JALYNC01; family JALYNC01; genus JBBSHH01. The sequence continues at coordinate 13,521 of JBBSHH010000001.1, forward strand.
TGCGCGAGGAGGAGGCGATCGCGCGGATCGGGGCGGCGGAGCCGGAGACCGTGAGCGCGGCGCTGGCGGCGGCCGGCGTACCGCTGCGCCGCTTCGCCGTCGAGCGACCGGGCCTCGAGGAGCTGTTCGTCTCGCTCACCGGGGAGGGCTTCGATGTCGACCAGTAGCGTGCTCGCCACCCGGCCGCTGCCGCTGGTACGCCGGCCGGTCAGCAGCCGGTTGCTCCGCTCGGAGCTGTCGATGGTGTTCCGCCGACCGCGCAACCTCGCGATGCTCGCGGTGCTGGCCGTCATCCCGACGCTGATCGGGGTGGCGGTCAAGCTCTCCGCCCCGAAGCCCGGCGACGGGCCGGCGTTCCTCGGCCAGATCACCGACAACGGCCTGTTCCTCGCCTTCACCGCGCTCGTCGTGGTGCTGCCGTTGTTCATGCCGCTCGCCGTGTCGGTCGTGTCCGGCGACGCGGTGGCCGGGGAGGCCAACCAAGGCACCCTGCGCTACCTGCTGGTCGTGCCGGTCAACCGGACCCGTCTGCTCGCCGTGAAGTACACGGCGACCGTGGCCTACGGGCTCGTCGCGGGGCTGACCGTCGGCGCCGCGGGCGTCGTGGTCGGCCTGCTCCTCTTTCCGGCCGGACCGGTGACGCTGCTCTCCGGCGGCGCGATCCCGTTCTCCGCCGCGCTGGTCCGGGTGCCGCTGGTCGTGCTGTACGTCGCGGCGATGCTGGCCGGTGTCGCGGCGATCGGGCTGTTCCTCTCGACGCTGACCGAGGTGCCGGTCGGCGCCATGGCTGCCACGGTCGTATTGACCATCCTGTGCGAGATCCTCGACTCCATCCCCCAGGTCGCGGCCATCCATCCGTACCTGTTCACCCACTGGTGGCTCCAGTTCGGTGACCTGCTCCGCTCCCCGGTGCAGCTCCACGACATGCTGCAGGGGTTGCTCGTCCAGGCGGCGTACATCGCGGTGTTCTTCTCCCTGGCGTGGGCGCGGTTCTCCACCCGCGACGTCTCCTCGTAACGCGGGACGGCTAGCTCCCGCCGGCCGCCGCCGGCCGTCCCCCGATGCGCGGCCGCGGATCCAACCCGGAGAGCCCGTTCCACGCCAGGTTGACCAGGTGCGCCGCGACCTCGTCGCGCTCGGGGCGCGCAGCGTCGAGCCACCACTGGCCGGTCAGGGCCACCATGCCGACCAGCGCCTGGCTGTACAGCGGCGCCAGCATCGCGTCGTACCCCCGGCTGGTGAACTCCTGGCCGAGGATGTGCTCGACCTGGCTGGCGATGTCGTTGATGAGGCTGGCGAAGGTGCCGGTGGAGGCGGCGACCGGCGAGTCACGGACCAGGACCCGGAAGCCGTCGGTGTCCTCCTCGATGTAGCACAGCAGCGCGGTGGCCGCCTCCTCGAGGAGCTCGCGGGGGTGCCCACCGACCAGCGCGCCGGTGATCTTGTCCAGCAGCCGCTGCATCTCCCGGTCGACGACGACGGCGTAGAGCCCTTCCTTGCCGCCGAAATGCTCGTAGACCACCGGCTTGGACACCCCCGCGCGGCTGGCGATCTCCTCGATCGAGGTGGCCTCGAAACCCCGCTCCGCGAACAGCGCACGCCCCACGTCGAGCAGCTGCTCGCGGCGCTCCTTACCGCTCATCCGGACCCGGCCGGGGCGTGCGCTGCCGTTCGGGCCGGCCGTCATACCCGCATTCTCACCGTTCGGCGCGCCTCGATCCGCTCCCGGGACGGCCAGCGCACGTCGGTGGCCCAGCCCAGCTTCTCGAACAGCCGGATCAGCTCCGCGCTGCTGTCGAGCTGGCCCGGGAGGACGCCGTGCCGAGCCGCGGTGGGATCGGCATGGTGCAGGTTGTGCCAGGACTCGCCCATGGAGATGAACGCGAGGGCCCAAACGTTGCCGGAGCGGTCCCGGGTGGCGAACGGCTTGGTCCCGACGGTGTGGCACACCGAGTTGATCGACCAGGTGACGTGGTGCAGGACGCAGATGCGGACCAGGCTGCCCCAGAAGAAGGCGCTCGCAGCACCCGCCCACGACATCGACCACAAGCCGCCGACGACGGCAGGCAGCAGCAGCGAGACCGCGACCAGGAGCGGGAACGCCCGGGACACCCGCGCGATGTCACGGTCCTTCGCCAGATCCGGGACGAACCGGCGCTGGTCGGTCTGCTCGACGTCGAACAGCCAACCGACGTGGGCATGGAACAGCCCCTTGCACAATGCCCCGAGGGTCTCGCCGTAGCGCCACGGCGAGTGCGGGTCGCCGTCCCGGTCGCTGTAGGCGTGGTGCCGCCGGTGGTCGGCGACCCAGCGCAGCACCGGTCCCTCGATGGCCATCGAACCGGCGAGTGCCAACGCGATCCGCAGCGGTCGGCTGGCCTTGAAGCTGCCGTGCGTGAAGTACCGGTGGAACCCGATCGTGATGCCGTGGCCGGTGACCGCGTACATCACCGCGGAGATCACCACATCGTGCCAGCCGATTCCCGAGCCCCACAGCAGCGGGACGGCACCGGCGACGGCCAGCAGCGGTACGACGACGAACACGAACAGGGCCACCTGCTCCCAGCGGGCCTTGACCTCGGCTCCGGGCACCTGCTGGAGCGCCCGTCGCGGCGCCACCGCCGGCTCGCCGGGCCGCCGGGGCGGGGCGGTGGTGGCGGTGGTGGCGGGTGGCGTCACGGCGGTCCTCGAATCTGTCCGGTGCTCTTGGGTTACGGCACCGTAACCTACGCTTCGGTAAGAAGGATGGGGAGGCCGACGCCGACCGGTGGCGGGCTCCGTCACCCGGCGACGGAGTCGGATCCGTCGGGCTCGGCCCGGGGGGTGGGAGACTGGCGGCTGTATCGCGTGAACGTGCATTCCGCCGTGGTGTAACCAGGCAGCACGCCGATTTTTGGTGTCGGTAGGTCCACGTTCGAATCGTGGCGGCGGAGCGGAGTCGGCTCGTGGGCACGGCGGTACCCTGGCCGGCGTCGTCCGGCGTCCCGCTCGCTGCCGCTGCCGGTCCCCAGGTGGGAGGAGTGCACCCGTGACCGACGTACGGGCGGCGGCGGTCGTGGTGCTGGCCGCCGGCGAGGGCACCCGGATGCGTTCGGCGACACCGAAGGTCCTGCACCAGATGTGCGGGCGGACCCTGCTCGGTCATGTGCTGGCCGCCACCGCCGGGCTGGGAGCCGAGCACACCCTGGTCGTCGTCGGGCACGGTCGGGAGGCGGTGTCCGCGCAGCTGGCCGACGACCAGCCGGCCGGGACCGAGGGGCGCCGGCTGACGCCGGTGGTGCAGGCAGACCAGCGCGGGACCGGGCATGCGGTGCGGCTGGCGTTGGCGGCGGTGCCGGACCTCGTCGGAGCGGTCCTCGTCGTCCCGGGTGACGCCCCGCTGCTCACCACCGAGACGCTGACCGAGCTGCTGGAGCAGCACGTGACCCGGCACAACGCCGCCACGCTGCTGACCGCGGAGCCGCCCGACCCGAGCGGCTACGGCCGGGTGGTGCGCGCCGGCGGCGGTGTGACGGCGGTCGTCGAGCAGCGGGACGCCGACGAGGCCACGCTGGCGATCCGGGAGGTCGCCACGTCGGTCTATGCCTTTGACGCCGCCGAGCTGCGCGGCTCCCTCGACCGGCTCGGCACCGAGAACAGCCAGGGCGAGGAGTACCTCACCGACGTCGTCGGGATCCTGGCCGCCGCCGGCCGGCCGGTCGGCGCGCTGCCGGTGGCCGACTGGCGGGAGACGCTGGGGGTCAACGACCGGGTGCAGTTGGCCGCCGCCCGCCGGCTGCTGCGGGACCGGCTGTTGCGACGCTGGATGCTCGCTGGTGTCACGGTCACCGACCCGGAAACCACCTGGCTCGGGGTCGGGGTGACGCTCGAGCCGGACGTCACCGTGCACCAGAACACCCAGCTGCACGGCACGACCCGGATCGCCACCGGCGCTGTGGTCGGGCCCAACGTGACGCTGACCGACTGCCTGGTCGACGGGCGGGCGCAGATCACCAACGCCACCTGCGAGGGAGCGGTGATCGGCCCGGGCGCCACCGTCGGGCCGTACACGTTCCTGCGGCCCGGCACCAAGCTCGGTGCCGGCGCCAGGGCCGGCGGTTTCGTCGAGATGAAGGCCGCCGAGCTCGGCCCGGAGGCGAAGGTGCCGCACCTGTCCTACGTCGGGGACGCGACGATCGGCGCCCGCAGCAACATCGGTGCGGCGACGGTCTTCGTCAACTACGACGGCCAGGAGAAGTTCCGCAGTACGGTGGGGGAGGACGCCCGGGTCGGCAGCGACACGATGCTCGTTGCGCCGGTGCACATCGGGGACGGCGCCTACACCGCCGCCGGTTCGGTCATCGTCGACGACGTGCCACCGGGCGCCATCGGGATCGGGCGAACCCGGCAGCGCAACGTCGAGGGCTGGGTGGAGCGTCGGCGCGCCGGGACCCCGGCCGCGGCCGCCGCCCGGCGCGCCCGGCTCGCGACCCGCGGCTCGGAGGACACCCCGACCGGGACGCAGCCGCCGACCCCGCCGGAGCGGCTCGGCGTCGAGCCGGCATGACGCGCACACCAGGGAGCGGCAGCGTGAGCGGCATTCGCAGCAAGAGCCGGAAGACGTTGATGCTCTTCTCCGGCCGGGCCTTCCCCGACCTGGTCGAGGAGGTCGCCAGCGAGCTCGGTGTCGCGCCGGTGGTCACCTCGGCATACGACTTCGCCAACGGTGAGATCTACGTACGGTTCGAAGAGTCGGTGCGCGGCTGCGACGCGTTCGTGCTGCAGAGCCACACCGCCCCGATCAACCAGTGGCTGATGGAACATCTGCTCATGGTGGATGCGCTCAAGCGGGCGAGCGCCAAGCGCATCACGGTGGTCGCGCCGTTCTACCCCTACTCGCGACAGGACAAGAAGCACCGCGGCCGCGAACCGATCTCCGCCCGGCTGATCGCCGACCTGTTCCGCACCGCCGGGGCGCACCGGTTGATGTCCGTCGATCTGCACACCGCGCAGATCCAAGGGTTCTTCGACGGGCCGGTTGACCACCTGTTCGCGCTGCCGCTGCTCGCCGACTACGTCGCGCAGCGCTACGCCGGCGCGGACCTGACGATGGTCTCCCCGGACGCGGGCCGGGTCCGGGTCGCCGAGCGGTGGACCGACCGGCTGGGCGGCTGTCCGTTGGCCTTCATCCACAAGACCCGCGATCCGATGAGCCCCAACCAGGTCCGGGCCAACCGCGTCGTGGGCGACGTCGCCGGGCGCACCTGCATCATCGTCGACGACATGATCGACACCGGTAGTACGACGGTGAAGGCGTCGGAGGTGCTCTTCGACGCCGGAGCGGCGGACGTCATCGCCGCGGCCACCCACGCCATCCTCTCGGGGCCGGCCGTCGACCGGCTCAAGAACTCCCGGATCAGCGAGATCATCGTGACGAACACGCTCCCGATCAACGACGACCGGCGCATCGACAAGCTGACCGTGCTCTCCATCGCGCCGCTCATCGCCCGGGCCATCCGGGAGGTCTTCGAGGACGGTTCGGTGACCAGCCTGTTCGGCGGGAACGCCTGACCGACCGGGTAGACTGGCGGCTCCGCGCGCCACCGGCCTCGGCCGGGCGGCCGCCGTGCCTACCGCGCCGTGCGCGCGCCCCTGCTTCGCTGCTGTTCCTCGAGGAGATCTGCGCCGTGTCCGAAGTCCGCATCACCGCCGCGCCGCGTACCCAGTTCGGCAAGGGAGGGGCTCGGCGCACCCGGCGGGCCGGTCAGGTGCCGGCGGTGCTCTACGGCCACGGTGAGGCACCTCGCCACATCGCGCTGCCCGCCCGGGACCTCTGGCAGGCGATGAAGACCGACGCCGGCGCGAACGTGCTGCTCGAGCTCCAGCTCGACGGCGGCGTCGAGCTGGCGCTGCCCAAGGCCATCCAGCGGGACCCGCTGCGCGGTGACATCGAGCACGTCGACCTGATCCTGGTCCGGCGGGGCGAGAAGGTGACCGTGGAGGTCGCCGTCACGCTGACCGGCGAGGCCACCCGCGACGGCATGGTCGACCAGCAGCTCACGACGCTGTCGGTGGAGGCCGAGGCCACCCACATCCCGCAGTCCTTCGAGGTGAGCATCGAAGGGCTGCAGGTCGGCGACTCCGTGCCCGCCCGGGCGGTCAAGCTGCCCAGCGGCACCACGCTGCAGGGCGACCCCGACGCGGTGGTCGTGCACATCCTCGGCGCCCCGTCGGCCGAGCAGCTCGAGGCGGAGCTGGCCGAGGCCGAGGCGGAGCTCGGTGCGGGTGCGGCCGGCACGGTCGCCGAGCCGGCCGAGCCCGGGACCGGCGAGGGGGACGTGGTCGCCGACACCGAGGCCGGCTCCGGCGGGCCGGGCGCGCCCGCCGAGCGGACCTCCACGACCTGACCGCGGGACCGGGAGCGCCGATGAGCGACGACGCGTGGCTGGTCGTCGGGCTCGGCAACCCGGGGCCCTCCTACGCCGGCAACCGGCACAACGCCGGCTTCCTCGTCGCCGACGTCCTCGCCGGTCGGGCCGGCGGGCGGTTCAAGGCCCACAAGGGCCGCGCCGACCTGGTCGAGGGGCGGCTCGACGGTGTCCGGACGATGCTGGTCAAGCCCAAGTGCTACATGAACGACTCCGGCGGTCCGGTCGCGTCCCTGGCGAACTTCTTCAAGATCCCGCCTGACCGTCTGGTCGTCATCCACGACGAGCTGGACATCCCCTACGGAGACATCCGGCTCAAGCTCGGCGGCGGCGACAACGGGCACAACGGGCTGCGCTCGGTGACCAAGGCTGTCGGGACCCGCGAGTACCTGCGGGTCCGGTTCGGGATCGGCCGGCCGCCGGGGCGGATGGACCCCGCCGACTTCGTGCTCCGGGACTTCGCCGGCGCCGAGCGCAAGGAGCTGCCCTTGCACGTCGACCGGGCCGCGGACGCCGTCGAGGCGCTGCTCGTCGAGGGTCTCGACCGGGCCCAGAACGCCTACCACTAGAGGCCCGCGCCGGGCGGGTTAGTCTGGACACCGACCCCGTACGGCGCGCTGCGGATTCGCCGCGCCCGGAACCCGCCCGGAACCCCGCTCCCGGAACCGCCCGGAAAGAAGTCTCCCTCGCTCTCATGACCCTTGCCGGACTGCTCGACGTCGTGGTCCACGACCCGGCGGTCGCCGCCACGGTCGCGGCCGCCGGTCGGCCCGAGCTCGATCTCAGCGCCCCACCCGCGCTGCGACCGTTCGTGATCGCCGTGCTCGCGGCGGCGCCCCCTCGGGGCGCCGACCGCCCCGTTCTCGCCGTCACCAGCACCGGTCGGGAGACCGAGGACCTCGTCGCCGCACTGCGCTCGCTGCTGCCACCGGAGAGCGTTGCGGAGTACCCCGCCTGGGAGACGCTGCCGCACGAGCGGCTCTCGCCGCGCGCCGACACGGTCGGCCGCCGGCTTGCGGTGCTCCGTCGGTTGCGCCACCCCCAGCCCGGCCACGGCCCGACCGGAGCCCTGCGGGTCGTCGTCGCGCCGGTGCGCAGCCTGCTCCAGCCGCAGGTTCCGGGGCTCGGCGACCTCGAACCGGTGGCGCTGCGGGCCGGCGACGAGATGCCGTTCGAGAACGTGGTGCAGCGGCTCGTCGACATCGCCTACAGCCGGGTGGAGCTGGTCGAGAAGCGCGGCGAGTTCGCCGTTCGCGGTGGCATCCTCGACGTCTTCCCGCCCACCGAGGAGCACCCGCTGCGGGTGGAGTTCTGGGGCGACACCGTGGAGGAGGTCCGCTACTTCAAGGTCGCCGACCAACGCAGCCTCGAGGTCAGCGCCGAGGGTCTGTGGGCACCGCCGTGCCGCGAGCTGCTGCTGACCCCCGACGTCCGGGCCCGGGCGAAGGCGCTGGCCGCCGAGCATCCCGGGCTCGTCGACATCCTCGACCGGATCGCCGACGGCACCCCGGTCGAGGGCATGGAGGCGCTCGCGCCGGTCCTGGTCGAGACGATGACCCTGCTGCTCGACGAGCTGCCCGCCGGCGCGCACGTGGTGCTCTGCGACCCGGAGCGGATCCGGTTGCGGGCCGCCGACCTGGTCCGCACCAGCCAGGAGTTCCTGGAGGCGTCCTGGGCGGCGGCGGCGACCGGCGGACGGGCGCCGATCGACCTCGGCGCGGCGGCGTACAAGGGACTGGCGGAGATCCGCCGGGACGCGCTCGCCATGGGCATCCCGTGGTGGTCGGTGACGCCGTTCGGCACCGACGAGGAGCTCGACGAGGACGCCCGGGTGGTCGGCGCCCGTGCGGTCGAGCCCTACCGCGGGGATACCGACCGGGCCGTCGAGGACGTCCGCGGCTGGTTGGCGGCGTCCTGGCGGGTGCTGCTCGTCACCGAGGGGCACGGCCCGGCGGAGCGGCTCACCGAGGTGCTGCGCGGCGCCGGCATCGGCGCCCGCCTCGAGGTCGACCTCGACTCCGCCCCCGAACCCGGCGTGGCCTCGGTCGGCACCGGTGCGATCGGCACCGGCTTCGTCTCGGAACGGCTGCGCCTGGCGGTGCTGACCGAGACCGACCTGGTCGGCCAGCGCAGCAGCACCAAGGACATGCGCCGGCTGCCCAGCCGGCGGCGCAACATGGTCGACCCGCTGCAGCTGCGCCCCGGCGATCTCGTCGTCCACGAGCAGCACGGCGTCGGCCGGTTCATCGAGATGATCCAGCGCACGGTCGCCGGCGCCACCCGCGAGTACCTGGTCCTCGAGTACGCCAGGGGCGACCGGCTGTTCGTCCCCACCGACTCACTCGAGCAGGTCACCCGGTACGCCGGTGGCGAGGCACCGACCCTGCACCGGCTCGGCGGCAGCGACTGGGCCAAGGCCAAGGGCCGGGCCCGCAAGGCCGTCCGGGAGATCGCCGCCGAACTGATTCGTCTCTACAGCGCCCGGATGGCGAGCCCGGGCCACCCGTTCGGCCCGGATACGCCCTGGCAGCGGGAGCTCGAAGACGCGTTCGCCTACGTCGAGACGCCCGACCAGCTGGCCGCGATCAACGAGGTCAAGGCCGACATGGAGTCGGTGGTGCCGATGGACCGGGTCGTCTGCGGCGACGTCGGCTACGGCAAGACCGAGATCGCGGTGCGGGCCGCGTTCAAGGCGGTCATGGACGGCAAGCAGGCCGCGGTGCTGGTGCCGACGACGCTGCTGGCGCAGCAGCACTACTCGACGTTCTCCGAGCGGTTCGCGCAGTTCCCGGTGACGGTGCGGATGGTCAGCCGCTTCAACTCCGGCAAGGAGCAGGCGGCGGTGCTGGCCGGGGTCGCCGACGGCACCGTCGACGTCGTCATCGGCACCCACCGGCTGCTGTCCTCGAGCACCCGGTTCCACGATCTGGGGCTGGTCGTCGTCGACGAAGAGCAGCGCTTCGGGGTTGAGCACAAGGAATTTCTCAAGCGGCTGCGGACGTCGGTGGACGTGCTGACGATGTCGGCGACACCGATCCCGCGCACGCTCGAGATGTCGATCACCGGTATCCGGGAGATGTCGACGATCCTCACTCCGCCCGAGGAACGACACCCGGTCCTGACCTTCGTCGGGCCTTACGACGAAAGGCAGATCACCGCCGCCATCCGTAGGGAGCTGCTGCGCGAAGGTCAGGTGTTCTACATCCACAACCGGGTCGACTCGATCGAGCGAGCCACCAAGCGGCTGGCCGAGCTGGTCCCGGAGGCGCGCATCGCCGTCGCGCACGGGCAGATGAACGAGGACGCGCTCGAGCACATCATGGTGCGGTTCTGGGAGAAGGAGTTCGACGTCCTCGTCTGCACCACGATCGTGGAGAGCGGGCTCGACATCTCCAACGCGAACACGCTCGTCGTCGAGCGGGCCGACGTGCTGGGGCTCTCGCAGCTGCACCAGCTGCGCGGCCGGGTCGGCCGCGGCCGGGAACGGGCGTACTCCTACTTCCTCTATCCCCCGGAGAAGCCGCTGACCGAGACCGCGCACGACCGGCTGGTCACGATCGCCCAGAACACCGACCTCGGCGCCGGCATGGCGGTGGCGATGAAGGATCTGGAGATCCGGGGGGCCGGCAACCTGCTCGGCGGCGAGCAGTCCGGTCACATCGCGGCGGTGGGCTTCGACCTCTACGTCCGGCTGGTCGGCGAGGCGGTGGCGGAGTTCAAGGGGGAGGGCGAGGCGGAGCTGCCGGAGGTCAAGGTCGACCTGCCGGTGGACGCGCACCTGCCGCACGACTACATCCCCGGCGAACGACTGCGGCTCGAGGCCTACCGGCGGATCGCCACCGCCGTCGACGACGCGGCGATCGCCGAGGTGCGGGCCGAGCTCACCGACCGGTACGGCGCGCTGCCGGTGGCGGTGGAGAACCTGCTCGCGGTCGCCGACTTCCGCGCCTACGCGAGGCGGTTCGGGCTGACGGACGTGGCCGCGCAGGGGAACGTGGTCCGGTTCGCGCCGGTGGAGCTCCGCGAGTCGCAGGTGCTCCGGCTCCAGCGGCTCTACCCGAGGTCCGTGGTCAAGGGGCAGCTGCGGACGATTCTGGTTCCGAAGCCGACTACTGCGAGAATCGGCGGGCAGCCCCTTCGCGACGTGGCGCTGCTGGACTGGTGCCGACAGCTCCTCGACGCGGTCCTGACCGATCCGGCGGCGGCGAGCCGGCCGGCGTGAGGACTCGCACGGCACCGGAGCACTCGACTCGGACGATCGGAAGGACTCCTGTGACACGCACATCCCGACGGCACGCGCTCGGCGCGCTGGCGCTCGCCGGTGCGCTCGGGCTGTCGGCGTGCGGCGCCCAGCAGCACGCCGGCGCGGCCGCCACGGTCGGCGACACCCGGATCAGCAGCGACCAGCTGCGGGCGCTGGTCGACCGATCGCTGGCCAACCCGCAGGCCAAGCAGCGCCTCGGCGCGGACCGAGCCACCTTCGAGCGCCGGGAGCTCGGCCAGCTCATCGACCGGGCGATCGTGGCGGCGGCGGCGAGAAAGCTGAGGGTGTCGGTGACCGCGGGCGAGGTGGACGCGCGGATCCAGCAGTTCGTGCAGCAGGCCGGTAGCCGGCAGGCGCTCGAGCAGCAGGCGGAGCAGAGCGGCGTCGCCAAGCGGGACATCACGGCGTTCGTCCGTGACCTCGTGCTCTCCGACAAGATTGCCGACAAGCTGATCAAGGACCAGCCGGTCCCGACGGCCAAGTTGGAGGCGTTGTACAAGCAGAACGCCGACGCGTTCAACCAGGTGCACTCGGCGCACATCCTGGTCAAGGTCAAGGCCACCGCCGACACGATCCTCGCGCAGGTCAAGGCCGCCCCGAGCCGGTTCGCCGCCCTCGCCGCGCAGTACTCGATCGACACCTCGAACAAGGCCAAGGGCGGTGACCTCGGCTTCGCCCCGCGCAGCCAGTTCGTGAAGCCCTTCGCCGACGCGATTTTCGCGGCGAAGCCCGGCAGCTTCGTCGAGGTGCAGACCCAGTTCGGCTGGCACGTCATCCACGTGTTGGAGCGCAAGACCACCACGCTGGCCGAGGCCACCCCGCAGCTGCGCCAGCAGGCGCTCAAGGACGTGCGGGCGACCAAGCTGCGCGAGCTGTTCAGCTCCACCGCGAAGAAGCTCGGCGTGAGCGTCAGTCCCCGGTACGGCAGCTGGAACGCCAAGACCGGGCAGGTGGACCCGCCGAAGAACAAGCTGTCGAGCCCCACCGGCGCGCCGCAGCAGAGCGGCTCCGGCGGCGGCCAGCCGTCGTCGTCACCCACCGGGTGACCGACCGGGTGGTGCTGCTCGTCAGCACCGCCCGGGTCGCCCCCGGGCTGCTGTCCTGGCCGGCATGGCAGGAGCTGCACGGGGGACACGTCTGCACGGCCTCCGCGGACCACCCGCAGCTCGAGGCGCTCGCGGCCGCCGGGGTCGCGGCCGAGGTGCTGACCGCGGCCGACCCGGTGGCGCTGGCCCGGGCGGTGCGCGCCCGGACGGCCGACGGGCGAAGCGCGGTGTGGCTGGCCGACCCGGGCGGCGACCAGGACATCGCCCGCGAGCTGGGCGAGCTGGCTCGCCGCGGGGACCTGCTTCTCGAGGTGGTCTACGGGTCCTACGACCTGCCCGGGGCGCGGCTGCTCGATGTCGTCGCCACCATGGACCGGCTGCGCTCGCCCGACGGCTGCCCCTGGGACGCCGAGCAGACCCACGCCTCGCTCGCTCACTACCTCATCGAGGAGGCCTACGAGGCGGTCGAGGCGATCGAGTCCGGCGACCCGCGGGCGCTCCGGGAGGAGCTCGGGGACGTTCTGCTGCAGGTCGCCTTCCACGCCCGGCTCGCCGAGGAGCTGCCGTCGCCGCAGCGGTGGTCCATCGACGACGTCGCCGGTGACCTGGTGGCCAAGCTGGTCCGCCGGCACCCGCACGTCTTCGCCGGCCGGTCGGTCGACGGCGTCCCGGAGGTCCTCGCCAACTGGGAGACGATCAAGGAGGCGGAGAAGGGCCGCAGCTCGGTGACCGAGGGCGTCCCGCTCGGCCAGCCGGCGCTGGCGCTGGCCGCCAAGCTGCAGTCGCGGGCCGGCCGGCTCGGCCTGCCGGTGGCGTTGGTCGGCGGTGCCGCCGAGACGCTGCCCCAGTCGGTCGCGGCGGCGGCCACGAGCGCCGCCGCCGCCGGTTCGGTCACGGCCGTCGGGGAGCTGCTGTTTGCGGCGGCGGCGCTGGCCGTGGCGCAGGGCGTCGAGCCTGAGGCGGCGTTGCGCGGCACCGCCCGGCGGTTCCGGGACCGCCTGGCCACCGTCGAACGCGCCGCCCGGGCCGACGGGCTGGACCCGGCGCAGCTGCAGCCGCTGGACTGGCACGAGCGGTGGGCAGCCAGCGCCGAGGACACCGAGGCCGGCGACGATCTCGATGCGGACGGGGCCGCTGCTGATGCCGGCCTCGGCGACGAGTCGCACCACGAGCCGTAGCCGGCCGCACGCGCCCCGAGTTGCCCGGCTGGATTTTTCTCGATAGCCCTGCGAACAACTCCGCCGCGGTCCTAGTGTCCGGCCTAGGACGGCCCGACCGACCGTCCTCACCGCAGCTCGAGGAGATCGTCATGAGAACCCGGATCTGGGCGGTCAGCGCCGCCACCTGTCTCGCCGGCGGTGCGCTGCTCGTCGCGGCGCTCGGCCCGGCGACGGCCGCGAGCTCGGCCCGCCCGCACGGCTGGGCCGGCGCGGTCGGGACGGCGCCAGCCGCCGCCCAACGGGCCGCGAACGCCCGCAGCATCAGCCTGGTCGCCCACCAGATCTTCAACCAGGACGTCGACGTCAAGCCGGCCGGCTTCAGCGCCGGCGACTACTTCGTGTTCGCGGAGACGCTGAGCTCCGGCGGCAAGGTCGTCGGCCGGGACGAGGTCCGCTGCATGGTCATGTACACGACCTTCCGCTGCGAAGGCGCGCTCATCCTCAACGGCAAGGGCCAGGTCGACGTCGCCGGCTCGTTAAGCCGGTACGGCTCGACGCTCGCCGTCACCGGCGGTACCAACAACTTCGTCGGTGCCCGCGGCCAGCTGGTCGTCGGCCGCAGTTCCGGCGACGACACCCCGCTGACCCTCGAGCTGCTGCCGTAACGGCCGGGACCCGGCGCGGGCTCCCCGGCCCGCGCCGACCCGGCGGTAGGCTCGCCTAGAGCCCTACGCCGACGATCCGGGGAGTCGACCATGCCGTCCATCGAGGCCGTCGGCGCCCGCGAGATCCTCGACTCCCGCGGCAACCCGACCGTCGAGGTCGAGGTCGGCCTCGACGACGGCACGATCGCCCGGGCCGCGGTGCCGAGCGGTGCCTCCACCGGGGCGTTCGAGGCGGTCGAGCGACGCGACGGGGACGACAGGTACGGCGGCAAGGGTGTGGCCGGCGCCGTCGGCGCGGTGCTCGACGAGATCGGGCCCGAGCTCGTCGGCTACGAGGCCAGCGAGCAGCGGCTGGTCGACCAGGTCATGATCGACCTCGACGGCACCCCGGAGAAGTCGCGGTTCGGGGCCAACGCGATCCTGGGGGTGTCGCTCGCCGTCGCCCGGGCGGCCGCGGACTCCCTCGGGCTGCCACTGTTCCGCTACGTCGGCGGAGTGAACGCGCACGTGCTGCCGGTGCCGATGATGAACGTGCTCAACGGCGGGGCGCACGCCGACACCAAGGTCGACATCCAGGAGTTCATGATCGTCCCTATCGGCGCCGCGACGTTCGCGGAGGGGCTGCGGTGGGGGGCCGAGACCTATCACGCGCTGGCGGCGGTGCTCAAGAGCCGCGGGCTGTCCATCGGCCTCGGTGACGAGGGCGGCTTCGCCCCGGAGCTGCCGGCCAACCGGGAGGCGCTCGACCTGCTGGTCGAGGCCATCGGCAAGGCGGGGTTCGTCGCCGGCACCGACATCGCCCTGGCCTTCGACGTGGCCGCGACCGAGTTCTACGACGCCGAGGCCGGGGTGTACCGCTTCGAAGGGACCGGCCGCACCGCCGAGGAGATGACCGGCTACTACGACCAGCTCGTCGGCGCCTACCCGCTCGTCTCGATCGAGGACCCGCTCGCGGAGGACGACTGGGACGGTTGGCGGCAGCTGACCGCCGTTCTGGGCGGCCGGGTGCAGATCGTGGGCGACGACCTGTTCGTGACCAACCCGCAGCGGCTGGTCCGCGGCATCCGGGACGGCGCCGCGAACGCGTTGCTGGTGAAGGTGAACCAGATCGGCACGCTGACCGAGACGCTGGACGCGGTGGCGCTCGCGCACCGGTCCGGGTACCGGTGCATGATCAGCCACCGCTCCGGCGAGACGGAGGACACCACGATCGCCGATCTGGCGGTGGCGACCGACTGCGGACAGATCAAGACCGGCGCTCCGGCCCGCAGCGAACGGGTGGCCAAGTACAACCAGCTGCTGCGCATCGAGGAGGAGCTCGACGACGCGGCCCGCTACGCCGGCGCCGGCGCGTTTCCCCGCTTCTCCGCCGCCGGGCTGGCGGGCTAGCCGGTGCAGATGCCGCGACGGCGGCGACCGCGCCACCCGACCGCTCACCGGACCGGGCTGCCGGCGGCGGGCGGGGGGCCGGCCAGCCGGCCGGCCGCGCCGCCGCGCCGCGCGACGGTGCGCCGGCCCACCCGTCCCGGCGCCGGGGCGGCCGCACCCCGGACCGGCGCCGGAGCGAGCCCGGCCGGGGGGCCGCAGCGCCGGTCGGCGCGTCGGCGTACCGGGCTGACGACGCGGGCGGCGATCCTCGCGGTCGCGGTCTGCGCGGTGGTGCTCTCGGTGGCCTATCCGCTGCGCGCGTTCGTCTCGCAGCGGGGCGAGATCTCCGCCATGCAGCAGCACCAGCGCGGGCAGCAGCAGCGGGTCGCCGCCCTGCAGCGGCAGCGGGACCGGCTCGCCGACCCCGCCTACATCCGCTCGCAGGCGCGGCAGCGGCTGCACTTCGTCGCACCGGGGGAGACGACGTTGCTGCTGCTCGGCCCGCCGACGGCCGCCGGCCGGCCGGCGCAGCATCCCGACGCCGGGGTCGCCGCCACGCCGGGCCCCTGGTACGCCAGGCTCTGGGCCACCGCGCAGGTCGCCGCGCAGCCGGCGGCAGCGCACCGCTCGAGCCGGTGAACCCCGCCGACAGGGCCGCGGTCGCCGCGCAGCTCGGTCGCCCGCCCCGCGCCCTGCGGTCGGTCGCGCATCGCTGCGTGTGCCGGCTGCCGGACGTGGTGGAGACCGCGCCCCGGTTGCCGGACGGCACCCCGTTCCCGACGCTGTACTACCTCAGCTGCCCGCGGGCCAGCGCGGCGGTCGGCCGGCTGGAGGCCGCCGGGGTGATGCGGGAGATGACGGCTCGGCTAGGCCGGGACCCGGCCCTCGCGGCGGCCTACCGCGCCGCGCACGAGGACTACCTACGCCGGCGGGACGCCATCGAGGCGCTGCCCGGCCGGGTGAGCGCCGGTGGGATGCCGGAGCGGGTGAAATGCCTGCACGCGCTCGTCGCGCAGGAGCTGGCGGTTCCCGGCAGCAACCCGCTCGGCCGGGAGGCGCTGGACCGGATAGCGGGCTGGGGCGAGCGGGGCCGCTGCGTCCCGAACCCGGCGTGAGGACCGGGGAGTCGCGGCGGGTCGCGGCGATCGACTGCGGGACGAACTCCATCCGGCTGCTCATCGCCGACACCGGAGCAGGTGGGCTGCGCGACGTCGTACGCCGGATGGAGATCGTCCGGCTCGGTCAGGGCGTCGACCGCACCGGCCGACTCGCCCCGGATGCCCTGCAACGCACGTTCACGGCGCTGCGCGGCTACGCCGCAGACATCGAGCGGTACGGCGCAGAGACGGTCAGGATGTGCGCCACCAGCGCCACCCGGGACGCCGCCAACCGGGACCGCTTCGTCCGCGGGGTCGTCGAGATCCTCGGTGTCGAGCCCGAGGTGGTCAGCGGCGAGGAGGAGGCCGCGCTGTCCTTCGCCGGCGCCACCGCCGACCTCGGCGACTCCCTGATCCGGCCCTACCTGGTCGTGGACATCGGCGGCGGCTCCACCGAGTTCGTGCTGGGTGACACCGAGGTGCGGGCGGCTCGCTCGGTCGACATCGGCTGCGTGCGGCTCACCGAGCGGCACCTGCACACCGACCCGCCGACCGTCGCCGAGGTCGCCGCCGCCACCGCGGACGTCGACGCGGCGCTGGTGACGGTCGGTCGCAGCGTGCCGGGCGCGCGCGCCCGGACGTTGATCGGGCTGGCCGGGACCGTCACGACCGTCGCCGGCCTGGCCCTGGACCTGCCGGCGTACGACCCGGAGCGGATCCACCACGCCCGGATCCCGGCCGCCGCGGTCGCCGCGGTCGCCGACCGGTTGCTCACCACGACCGCGGCCGAGCGGGCCGCGCTGCCGGTCATGCACCCGGGTCGGGTGGACATCATCGGCGCCGGTGCGCTGATCCTGCGGCGGGTCGTCGAACGGTTCGGCTTCGCCGATGTCGTCGCCAGCGAGCACGACATCCTGGACGGCATCGCCTGGAGTCTCGGCGCCGCCGCGGACCCTCCGGCGAGCTAGCGCGCCGCAGGGTCGGCCGTGGCCGCGACGATGGCGGCCGCGAACCGCTGCGCCGCACCCGCGCTCGTGGTGAGGAACATCGACGGCTCGGTCACCTCGAGCTCGAGCAGCAGCGGCCGCCCGTCCCGGCCGGGGACCAGGTCGACCCGGGCGTAGAGCAGCGGGCGGTCGCCGGCTGGCGTCGCCGCCAGCGCGGCGGCGGCCACCTCGCGCTGCGCGGCGGAGGGCGTCCGCGGCTGGATGGACTCGGCGGTGAACAGTACCGCCGGGACCGGGCGGCCACGGGCGAGCAGCGCCCCCTTGCGGACCGCGTGGCTGAGCTGCCCGTCGAGGAAGAGCAGCGCGGTCTCCCCGGCGTCGTCCACGCCGGTCAGGTAGGGCTGCACCATCACGGTCCGCCCGGCGTCGAGCAGGCCGGCGGCGTGCGCGTGCGCCTGCTTCCGGTCGGCGGTGGTGTAGCGGGCGGTGTCCCTGGCTCCGGCCGAGACCGCCGGCTTGACGACGTACTCGCCGGTCGACGGCAGCTCGACGCGCTCACCGGGCTCCAGCCAGTCGGTGGGGACCACCGGGACCCCCGCCGCGGCCAGCTCGCGCAGGTAGCGCTTGTCGGTGTTCCAGCGCAGCACCGGCAACGGGTTGTGCAGCCGGGTCCGCTCCGACGTCGCCGCCGCCCAGGCCAGGAACTCCGCGTGCCGTCGGGCGTAGTCCCAGGTGGAGCGGATGACCGCGATGTCGTAGGCCGACCAGTCCGTCGTCGGGTCGTCCCAGGCCACCATGGTGGGCGCCGCCCCGGCGCGGCGCAGCGCCGCGAGCAGCAGCGGCTCGTCCTCGTCCAGCCCGACGGCGCCGTACGCCGTGACCAGCGCGACCGATCTCACGGTCCCCACCCTGCCAGCCGGCGGTACCGGGCCGGGCCGCGGTAGGTCATCATGCCCGGGTGCCTGTCGTGGAAGTGCACCAGCTGCGCAAGGCCTACCGGCGGCGCGGCCGGCGCGGGCTGCCCAGCCGGGAGCGCCGGTCGGCGCTGGACGGCCTCGACCTGGTCGTCGCCGACGGCGGCGTGCACGGCTTCCTCGGGCCGAACGGGTCCGGCAAGACCACCACGCTGCGGATCCTGCTGGGGCTGGTGCGCGCCGACGCCGGCGAGGTCCGGCTGCTCGACAACGCGGTGCCAGCCGGACTCGACCGGGTCGTCGGCGGGGTCGGCGCGCTGATCGAGGCCCCGCAGTTCTTCCCGGTCTTCACCGGCCGCCGCAACCTGGAGCTGCTGGCCGGTGTCGCCGGGCTCCCCAGGCAGCGGGTCGCGGAGGTGCTCAGCCAGGTCGGGCTGGCCGGTCGGGCCGACGACCGGGTGAAGGCCTACTCGCTCGGCATGCGGCAGCGGCTCGGCATCGCCGCCGCGCTGCTCAAGCGGCCGCGGCTGCTCGTGCTCGACGAGCCGACGAACGGGCTGGACCCGGCCGGTATGCGGGAGGTCCGCGAGCTGCTGCGCTCGCTCGGCCGCCGCGGGGTCACGGTCCTGCTCTCCTCGCATCTGCTCGCCGAGGTCGAGCAGGTCTGCGACGCGGTCACGATCGTCGCGAACGGCCGGACGGTGGTCTCCGGCTCGGTCCGCGAGGTGCTCGCCAGCGCGTCCGGCGGCGGCCGGCTGCGCGTCGTCGTCGAGCACGCCGCCCAGGCGGCGGCCGTGCTGCGCGCCGGTGGCCTTGCGGTGACCGAGGACGCCGGTGCGCTGCTGGTCACCGGCGCGGAGGACCCGGCCACGGTCAGCCGGCTGCTCGGCGAGCAGGGGCTGTGGCTGCGGGAGCTCCAGCCCGAGCACGTCGACCTCGAGGACGCGTTCCTGGCCCTGACCGGGGCGGCGACCGAGGGGGTGCGGTGAGCCGGCTGCTCGGTGTCGAGATCCGCCGGCTCACCTCCCGACGGCTGCTCCGGCTGCTCGTGCTGCTGCTGCTCGCCACGATCGTCGTGGTGGCGGTGGTCGACGGGGTGCGCTCCCACCGGGACGTCGCGGCAGCCCGGGCCGCCGCCGCGGCGCAGGCGGCGCAGTACGCCCGGCAGGCGCCGCCGCCGGCGGAGCAGCAGCAGCTCTGCGAGGACGCCAAGGCCCGCGGGGAGGCCCCGCCGGACGCGAACTGCGAGGTCAAGGCACCCACCGCGGCGGACTTCTTCGCCGACCCCCGGTACCGACTGGCCACCCAGCTCCCGAACGCGGTCGGTGGGGTGCTGGTGGGCGTCGGGCTGCTCGGTGTCGTGGTCGGCGCGAGCGCGATCGGCGCCGAATGGTCGGCCGGCACCTACGCCGGACTCCTCGCCTGGGAGCCGCGCCGGGTCCGCGTGCTCACGGCCAAGCTGCTGGCGATCCTGGCCGTGCTCGGCGTCGTCGGCGTCGTGGCGCTCGGCCTCGAGACACTGCTCGGCTGGGTGGTGGCTGCGACCCGCGGTACGACGGCGGGCACCACCGGCGCGGTGGTCAGCGAGGTCCTGCTGCGCTGCGGGCGCGGGCTCGGGCTGGTCGCGCTGCTCTCGGTCGCGGCCGCCTCGGTCGCCGGGCTGCTGCGCTCGACCGCGGGCGCGCTCGGGGTGGCCGCGGCCTACCTCGTCGGCGGCGAGCTGGTGCTGCGCGGGCTGCGGCCGGGCTGGGAGCGCTGGCTGCTGACCAGCAACGCCGGTGCGATCGTCACCGGCCGGGTCCAGGTCGTCGGCAGGCGTTTCCGCACCGGGATGACGACCCTCTACACCCTGCACGCGGGTCGCGCCGCGGTCTATCTCGGCCTCGGCGTGGTGGTGCTGGTCGCCGTCTCGGCGGTGGTGCTGCGCCGCCGCGACGTCACGTGAGCCCGGTCGGCCGGTGAGCGGTGTGCCGCCCGGCTCGGGGTGGCCGGGGGATCCGGCGACGCCGCGCACCCCGGTGGCCGGCGGCTCGGCCGAGGTGGTCGAGCTCGCCGCCACGGCCGGGAGCCTCGCCGACGTCCGGGCCCGCAGCTCGGTCTGCCGGGCCTGCCCCCGCCTGCTGCGATGGCGGGAGCAGGTGGCGGTCGAGCGCCGCGCGGCGTACGCCGACCAGGTCTACTGGGGCCGGCCGATCCCCGGCTGGGGCGACCCGGCGGCCACGATCGCGGTCGTCGGGCTCGCCCCGGCGGCCCACGGCGGCAACCGGACCGGGCGCATCTTCACCGGGGACCGCAGCGGGGACTGGCTGTTCGCGGCCCTGCACCGCGCCGGGCTGGCGGCGAGCCCGGCTAGCACCGCCGCCGACGACGGGCAGCGACTGATCTCCACCTGGCTGGCGGCGGCGGTTCGTTGCGCCCCGCCAGCGAACCGGCCGACGCCGGCGGAGCGGGACACCTGCCGACCGTGGCTGGAGCGGGAGCTGGCGCTGCTGACGCCGTCGCTGCGGGTCGTCGTCGCTCTCGGCGGCTTCGCCTGGACGGCGCTGTGGCCGGTGCTGCGGCGGCTCGGGCACCGGCTGCCCGTGCCGCGGCCGGCCTTCGGGCACCGCGCGGAGGTCGATCTGGGCCACGTGTCGTTGCTCGGTTGTTACCACCCCAGCCAGCAGAACACCTTCACGGGCCGGCTGACGGCAGCCATGCTCGACGACGTGTTCGCCCGTGCCATCGCCATCGCCGGCCCGGGCTGATGGCTGAGGCGTCCGGGCCGCCCACGCCCGCGCGGCCGCCACGACCGCGGGCCCGGCCGGCAGCGCGCTCGGCGGTCTCGGCGATGGCGCTCGCCGGGCTGGTGCCGCTGCTGCTGCTGATCGCCTGGGCGGCGCGCAGCGGCTCCCCGGTGACGGGACGGCCACTGCCGCTGGGCCGGCGACCGGCGGCCGGGGCCGGGTCCGACCCGCCCGCCAGCTTCGGCCCGATCATCCCGGTCCGAGAGCAGAACACCCACTTCAGCCTGCTGTTCTACGTCGCGATGGCCCTGGTGCTGGTCGGCATCGTGCTGCTCGTCGTGCTGGTCGGCTGGCTGCTGCGGATGATCGCCGTCCCGGCCGGTCTGCGCCGGGGTCCGCGGGACGCCGACGACGCACCACCGACGGGGGACGCCGCGGTGGCGCCCGTGGTCGACCGCGGGCGGCTGCACGGTGAGGTCGTCGCCGGGCTGGAGGAGCTCGAGAACACCGCCGACCCGAGGCGGGCGGTCATCGGCTGCTGGCTGCGGCTGGAGGCGGCCGCAGCGGCGGCGGGCACGGCCCGCCTCGCCGCCGAGGCACCGGGTGAGCTCGTCCGCCGGGTGCTCCGGGCGCACGACGTCCGGCCGCCGCCGCTGGAGCAGCTCGGCGCGCTCTACCGGGAGGCCCGCTACTCCGGCCACCCGATCGGCGAGGACCGGCGCCGGGCCGCCCGGGCGGCCCTCGACGAAGTCCGCCGGGACCTGATCGGGACGCCACGGTGACCGGGTTCGTCCGCGGCGTGGTCCGCAGCCTGGTGTGGGGCGGTGCCACCGGTCTGGGTGCGGCCCTGGGCGCGCTGCGGCTCGGCCTCGCCGTCGACGGCCGCGGCCTGGTCGCGCTGGGCATCCTCGTCGCCGCCCTCTACCGGCTGATCGCGCTGACCCGGGAGGGTGCCGGCCCGCTGCCCCTGCCGCGCACCGTCGGCGGCCCGCCGCCGGACCGACCGTTCGAACGGCTGGACCGGCTCGAGGACCGGCTGTCCTGGGGGATTCGGACGGCGCACCACTTCGACAGCGGCGTCCGACCGGTGCTGACCGGCATCGCCGCCGACCGGCTCCGCCGCCGGCACGGCATCGACCTCGCCCGTGAACCCGAGCGGGCCCGACACCTCCTCGGAGACGACCTGTGGCGACTGGTGACGCCGGCGCAGCCTGGACCCGTCCGCCCGCCGGCACCGCAGGAGCTGGCGGGCTGGGTGAGTCGGCTCGAGTCGCTGTAGCGACGCCGGTCCCCCCGCGCGACGCCGCCGCCGCCGGGCGGAGCTGCGACCGGGTGTTCGAGATGGTGGCGCGCGCGGTGGTCGGGAAGCGGCCGGCGCTCGAGCTGGTCCTGGCCGGGATCCTCGCCGGCGGCCATGTGCTGCTCGAGGACTACCCCGGTCTGGGCAAGACGCTGATCGCCCGATCGTTCGCGCAGGCGCTCGGGATCCGGTTCCGGCGGATCCAGTTCACCCCCGACCTGCTGCCCGCCGACATCACCGGCTCGTTCATCTACGACCAGCGGACGTCGGAGTTCGACTTCCGGCCCGGGCCGATCTTCACCTCGCTGCTGCTCGCCGACGAGGTCAACCGCACGCCGCCGAAGACGCAGGCCGCGCTGCTGGAGGCGATGCAGGAGGCGCAGGTCAGTGTCGAGGGCACCACCTACCCGCTCGAGCCCCCGTTCCACGTGCTGGCTACCGCGAACCCGATCGAGTACGAGGGCACCTACCCGTTGCCCGAGGCGCAACTCGACCGCTTCCTGCTGCGGGTGTCCCTGGGCTACCCGTCTGCGGACGAGGAGTGGCAGGTGCTCGAACGCCGGGTCGCCCGGCGCCGGGAGGACCAGACGGTGCCGGCGGCCGTCGACGCCGCCGGCCTGCTCGACCTGCAGCGGACCGTCGAGTCGGTGCCGGTGGAGGAGAGCGTCGGTCGCTACATCGTCGAGCTGACCGCGGCGACCCGATCGCACCCGCAGATCCTCGTCGGGGCCTCCCCGCGCGGTGCGCTCGCGATGCTGCTGTGCGCCCGCGCGCTGGCCGTGCTGCGGGGCCGCGACTTCGTCACCCCCGACGACGTCAAGGAGGTGGCCGTACCCGCGCTGTCCCACCGGGTGACGCTGCGGCCGGAGCTGTGGCTGCGCCGGGTCACCGCCGAGGACGTCATCGGCGGCCTGCTGGCCGACGTGCCGGTGCCGGTCAGCGGCGCGCTGCCGTCGTACGGCGCCGGCGGGTCACGCTGAGCATCCTCGCCACCACCGGCCGGGACCGCGGTTGGCCGCGGCGGTCCTTTGCCGGTTGGTACGCCACCCGGGCGCTGGGTCGGGCCGCCGCCACCGCGGCCACCCTGCTGGTCGGCGGGCTGGTCCTGGGCCGGGTGGACCTGGTGGTGATCGCGGTGCCGTTCCTGGTCGGCACCACGCTGGCTGTCGGGCGCCGCGGGCCGGCCGGGGTGCAGGCCCGGCTCGAGCTGCCGGTCACCACGCTGCCGGAGGGGTTGGCGGTGGAGGCGGTGGTGCGGGTGGCCGCCGACACCGCGCTCGACGCCGTGCTGGTCAGCGTCACCACCGCGCCGGGCGTCGCGGTGGTCGACGGTCCCCGGCAGCGGGTCGTCGCGCTGCGGGCCGGCGAGGAGGTCAGCCTGTCGGTCCGGGTGCGGGTGCTGCGCTGGGGCCGGCGGGCGGTCGGTCCGGTCACGGTGCGCGCCGTCGGCACCGGGCTGCTGCTCGGGCCGGAGCCGGTGACGGTCGCCGCGGTCGGTGTCCGGGCCGTCCCGGTCGGGGAGCGCTTCGCCGCCGAGAGCCCGATGCCGCAGGCGCTGGCGCACGCCGGCTCGCACCTGTCCCCTCGCCCCGGGGAGGGCGCCGAGTTCGCCGGTATCCGGCCCTTCGACCGCGGTGACCGGCCACGCCGGGTGAACTGGCGGGTGAGCCTGCGGGCCCGCGAGCTGCACGTGACCAGCACCCGAACCGAGCGCAGCACCGATGTGCTGGTGCTGCTCGACTCCCTGCACGACGCCGGTCGGTCCGGCGGTGTCGACGGGGTGGCGAGCAGCCTCGACGTCACGGTCCGGGCCGCGGCCGGCATCGCGGAGCACTACCTCGCCCGCGGCGACCGGGTCGGGCTGGTCGACTACGGCGGCCGGTTCCGGGTGCTGCCACCCGCCGCCGGCCGAGCGCACCGCACCCGGATCCTGGACTGGCTGCTCGACACGGCGGTGGACACCCGCGGCGCCGAGACACCGACCCGGCTGCTCGGCCCGCGGGTCATCCCCCCGCGCGCCCTGGTGCTCGCGTTGACGCCGCTGCTGGACCCGCGGGCGGCGAACCTGCTCGCCGAGCTGCGGCGCCGCGGTCAGGCGGTGCTGGTCGTCGACACGCTGCCCGCCGCCGCGGTGGAACCGTCCCGGCGGCCGTTGCGCGGGCTCGCCGAGCGGCTGTGGCGGCTGGAGCGGGAGGAGCTACTGGCCCGGCTGGCGGAGATCGGCGTGCCGGTGGCCGGCTGGTCGGGCGCCGGCAGCCTCGACGCCGTACTCGCCGACGTGGCCCGGATGTCCGCCGCCCCGAGGGCGCTGCGGTGACCGCCGAGCGACCCGGCCGACCCCGGCGGTGGGGCGTGCCGGTGCGGACTCCGGCGCTGCTCGCCGCCGCCGTCCTCGGCGTCGGGCTCGACATCGCCACGGTGCTCGTCGCCGGGGGCGCCAACCCGGTGCGCGGCCTGGCCGGGTTGGTGGCGCTGCTGCTGCTCGGCGCCCTGGTCCGCCCGGGCGGCGGCTTCCCGACCGCCGCCGTGCTGGGGCTGGTCGCCAGCTACACGCTGGCGGTGCTGCTGGCCGGTGGTGCGCGCCCAGCGGTCCCCGCCGTCCTCGCGTTCGGCGCCGGGCTCTACCTGCTGCACGCCGTGCTGTCGCTGGTCGCGGTGGTCCCGACCGGCGCGGGAGTGGAGCCGGCGGTGCTGGTCCGGTGGGCGACCGGCACCGGCTCGACCCTGGCGCTGTCGGCCCCGCTGGCCACGGTCATGCTGGTGCTCGGCTCGCCCGGGCCGGCGGCTCCCGCGGTCCGGGCCGCCGGCATGGCGGCCACCCTGCTGGCGCTCGCCGTACCGATCGGCCTGCTGGCCCGACGCCGCTGACCAACCGTCGCGGAGCCCGGGAAGGGCCTGGTGGGAGCATCACGGCATGACGTTTCAGCAGCGCCCGCACATCCTCGTGGTCGGCGGTGGCTACGTCGGCATGTACGCCGCGTTGCGGCTCCAGCGACGGCTGCGGGCCGGTGAGGCGAGCATCACGGTGGTCGACCCGAACTCCTACATGACCTACCAGCCGTTCCTACCGGAGGCGGCCGCCGGCAACCTCGAGCCCCGCCACGTCGTGGTGTCGCTGCGTCGGGTGCTGCGCCGCTGCCAGGTCCTCAGCGGCTTCGTCCGGCGCATCGACCACCAGCGTCGGGTGGCGACGTTCCATCCACTGGCGGGAGACCCGGTCGACCTTTCCTACGACATCCTCGTCTACGCCGCCGGCTCGGTGGCGCGCACGCTGCCGATCCCCGGCCTCGCCGACGTCGGCATCGGGTTCCGGACCGTCGCCGAGGCGATCTACCTCCGCAACCACGTGCTGGCGAAACTCGACCTCGCCGCCTCCAGCCCCGACCCGCAGCTGCGCCGACGGGCGCTGACGTTCCTGGTCATCGGCGGTGGCTACGCCGGCGTGGAGGCGCTCGCCGAGCTGCAGGACATGGCGGTCGACGCGCTGCGCTACTACGACGGGCTACGCGCCTCGGACATGCGCTGGGTGCTGGTGGAGGCCGCGGCGCGCATCCTGCCCGAGGTCAGCGCCGGCCTCGGCAGCTACACCGTCGAGGAGCTGCGCCGGCACGGCATCGAAGTGCTGCTGAACGCCCGGGTCAGCTCGCTCACCGGCGGCCACGTCGTTCTGGACAGCGGTGCGGCCTTCGACGCGGAGACCGTCGTGTGGACGGCGGGTGTCCGGCCCAACCCGCTGGCCCGCGCCACGGACCTTCCGGTCGACGACAAGGGACGGCTGCGCGCCACCGAGTTCCTGACCGTCGAGGGGCTCGAGGACGCCTGGACCGCCGGCGACTGTGCCGCCGTGCCGGACCTGACCAGGGCGCCGGGGGAGTTCACCGGACCGAGCGCGCAGCACGCCGTGCGGCAGGCGAAGCGACTCGCGGACAACGTTGTCGCCGCGCTACGCTGCCAGCAGGTCCGCCCGTACAAGCACGCCTACGCCGGCTCGGTCGCCAGCCTGGGCCTGCACCAGGGCGTCGCGGAGATCTACGGGGTTCGGCTGCGTGGCTGGCCGGCGTGGGTGATGCACCGCAGCTACCACCTGAGCCGGGTGCCGACGCTCAACCGCAAGGTGCGGGTCGCGGCCGACTGGACCCTGGCCCTGTTCTTCCAGCGCGAGATCGTCTCACTCGGTGGCTTCACCGACCCCCGAGCGGACTTCGTCTCCGCGGCCCGACCCGGCCCGGACGCCGCGGTTGAGCGGTAAGCCCACCGCAGCCGGCCGGCGCGTGGCACGGTGGCGAAGCCGATCCGTCCCCAGCTCACCCGGAGGTGCCCCGTGTCGGGGATCGCAGAGTCGTTGGAGCCGATGCTCACCGACTTCGTCGGCCCGCTGCCGCTGCGGCTGCGGGCCTGGGACGGCAGCGAGGTCGGCCCCCCGGATGCGCCGGTGGTGCTGGTGGTCCGGTCCCCGCGCGCGCTGCGCCGGCTGCTGTGGTCACCGAACGAGCTGGGGCTGGGCCGCGCGTACGTCGCGGGCGAGCTTGACATCGACGGCGACCTGTTCGCCGCGCTGGCGCTGCCGGACATGCTGCCGCGCCGGCCGGAGATGACGCTGCGCGCCGCGGGCCGGCTGCGGCTGGTGCTGACCGCACTGCGGCTGGGCGCCGTCGGTCCTCGTCCGGCGCCGCCGCCGGAGGAGGCCGCGGTATCCGGCTCCCGACACAGCCAGCGCCGTGACGCCGCCGCGGTCGCGCACCACTACGACGTCGGCAACGAGTTCTACCGGCTCGTGCTCGGATCCTCGATGGTCTACTCCTGCGCGTTCTGGCCCACCCCGCCCGGGCCGACGTTCACGCTGGCGGACGCGCAGGAGGCCAAGTGCTCGCTGGTCGCCCGCAAGCTCGGGTTGCGCGCCGGCCAGCGGCTGCTCGACGTCGGGTGCGGCTGGGGGACGATGGTGCTGCACGCGGCCCGGGAGTACGGCGTGGAGGCGGTCGGCGTGACGGTCTCCGCCGAGCAGGCCGAGCTGGCGCGGCAGCGGGTCGCGGCCGCCGGGCTCGCGGACCGGGTCGAGATCCGGCTGCAGGACTACCGCGAGGTCAGCGACGGGCCCTTCGACGCGATCTCGAGCATCGGCATGGCCGAGCACGTGGGCGCCGCCCAGACCAGCGCCTACGCCGCCCGGCTGGCTTCCCTGCTGCGGCCGGAGGGTCGGCTGCTGCACCACGCGATCTCCCGGCGTCCCGGGCCCCACCCGATCACGGAAAACTCCTTTCTGCAGCGCTACGTCTTCCCCGACGGCGAGCTGCTGCCGGTCGCGGAGACGGTCGGCGCGCTGGAGGACGCCGGGCTCGAGGTCCGCGACGTGCAGTCGCTGCGGGAGCACTACGCGCTCACGCTGCGGCAGTGGATCGGCAACCTGGAGGCGAACTGGGACACCGCGGTGCGGGTGACCAGCGAGGGCCGCGCCCGGGTGTGGCGGCTCTACATGGCCGCCGCGGCCGTCGCGTTCGACTCGGGCCGGATCGGGGTCAACCAGACCGTGGCCGTGCGGCCCGGGGTGCGCGGGACCAGCGGTATGCCGCTGACCCGGGCGCAGTGGCTCGTGCCGCCGGCCCGGTCGGTCGGCGAGACGGCGGCTGCCGCTCCGCCGCATCCGGCGCCCCGGCTCAACTCGGACGCCTGCGCCGACCAGCGAAGGGGGCCCGCGTGACGCCGCTCGCCGTCACGGTTCTGGGGGTGGACCGGCCCGGCATCGTCGCGGCGGTCACCGGCGTACTGGACCAGCTGGGCGGCAACCTCGAGGACTCCGCCTCGTCCATCCTGCGCGGCCAGTTCGCGATGACGCTGATCGTCAGCGCGCCGGTCGATGCGGAGCAGGTCCGGGCCAGGCTGGCGCCGGTGGCCGAGGCGCTCGACCTGACCCTCGCGGTCCGGCCGGTGCCACCGGTGACCTCTCACCCCGGCACCGGCAGCAGCTTCGTGCTCTCGGTGCACGGCGCGGACAAGCCGGGCATCGTCGCCGCCGTCGCCGGCCTGCTGGCCGACCGGCGGGGCAACATCACCAGCCTGTCGACCCGGGTGGCCGGCGAGTTGTACGTGCTGGTCGCGGAGGTGGAGCTGCCGGCCGGGGTCGCCATGGCGGACCTCACCGCAGCGCTGGACCGGCTGGCCGCCGAGCTCGGGGTGCGGGCCAGCCTCCACGCCGCCGACGCCGACCTGATCTAGGGCTCTCCCGGTGAGCCGAGTTCTGCCGGTGCGGCTGGCCCCGGACCCGGTGCTGGCCACCGTCGCCGCGCCGGTCGACCCCTGCGCGGCGTCGACGGTTGAGCTCGCCGCGGACCTACTGGCCACCATGCGGGCCTCGCTCGGCTGCGTCGGGCTGGCCGCGCCGCAGGTCGGCGTCGCGGCCCGGGTGTTCTGCCTGGACGTCACCGGCCACCGCAAGGCGCGCTCCTGCGCCGGCCCGGTGGTGGTCGTCAACCCGCAGCTGCTGCTCGCCGAGGACCCGGAGCAGGCCCGCGAGGGGTGCCTGTCGGTGCCGGACCTCACCGGTGACGTGCTGCGGGCCCGCCGGGTCGTGCTCCGCGGGGCGGTGCCCGGCAGCGGGGCGCCGGTCGAGCTCGTCGCGGACGCCTTCGAGGCCCGCGCCGTGCTGCACGAGCTGGACCACCTCGACGGCAAGTTGTTCCTCGACCGGGTCGCCGGCGCGCATTCGGTCTTCACCCGCAAGCGTTACCTCTGACCGCCACCCGGTCGGGTGGGCCATCATGGTGACTCCGCCCGGGTGGTGGAATGGCAGACACGGGGGCCTTAAAAGCCTCTGCCGCAAGGCGTGCGGGTTCGAGCCCCGCCCCGGGCACCGGGCGCCGTACAGCGCGGGCGAGAGCCGGTCCGTCCGCGCCGGGAACTTCTCGGCTTTACTAAGTGTTGACCTACCCGGATGTCCGCCACGGTTGCCCTCGAGGGAGAGCGATGAGAACCAGCAACAACCCCGTGCTGTCGCGTCGGGACGTGTTCAGCCGCGGGAGCTACCCGGGCGTGGCCACACCGTCCACCGAGACCCTCGACGCGATGTACGGCGCGACGCCGACCATCACCCGGCGGATGACGATCGACGACGTCGTGGTCCGCACCGCCACGCTGCTCGGCATCGTGGTGGTCACCGGCGGCGGCGCCTGGGCGCTGCGGTTGAGCACCGGCCCGGCGATCATCGCCGCGCTGGCCGGGTTCGTCATCGCGATGCTCGTGACGGTCCGACGGACGATCAACCCGCCGTTGATCCTGACCTACGCCGCGCTCGAGGGTGTGTTCCTGGGCGCCATCAGCCGGGTCTTCGAGCTCGCCTATCCGGGGATCGTTGTACAGGCCGTCGTCGGCACGGTGGCGACGTTCGCGGGGATCCTGATCGCGTACAAGAGCGGTCGGATCCGGGTCACCCCGAAGTTCCAGAAGATGGTCGTCGGCGCGCTGTTCGGGCTGGTCGGGCTGATGGTCGTCAACCTGCTCGCGAGCGTCTTCGTCAGCGGCGGGCTGGGGCTGCGCAGCGGCGGTCCGCTCGCGATCGTGTTCAGCCTGGTGTGCATCGGTGTCGCCGCGCTGTCCTTCGCGCTCGACTTCGACGCCATCGAGAAGGGCATCGCCCGGGGGGCCCCTGAGCGGGAGTCGTGGCTGGCGGCGTTCGGCCTGCTGGTCACGCTGGTCTGGCTCTACCTCGAGATCCTCCGGCTGCTCAGCTACCTGCGCGAGCGCTGAGCGCCGGCGGGGTCAGCCGCTGACGTCCGGGCCGGCCCGGGTCAGCGAGAGCCGCAGCAGCACCCGCTGTTCGCGCTGCATGGCCGTGCGGTAGTCGTCCCAGTCCGGGTGCTCACCGGCGACGGCCCGGTAGTACTCGACCAGCGGCTCCATCGCCGCAGGCAGGCTGAGGATCTCGACGTCGCCCTCGACCTGCACCCAGCGCCCGTAGAACGCGGCCGGGAACACGCACAGCCAGGCGGTCGGCCGGCGGCGCAGGTTCTTGGTCTTGATGGCGGTCTCCCGGCTGCTGACCACCACCCGACCGGCCTCGTCGACGGCGGCACCGACCGGGGACAGCTGCGGCGTCCCGTCCCGCCGCAGGGTCGCCAGCACGGCGTGGGAGTTCTCCCGGACGTAGTCCCGGGCGACGTCGAGGTCCACGGCTTCAGCCGCGAGCGGCCATCCGCCGGCGGTCGTGCTCGTGCACGATCGCCCGCGCGTACCCGTGCGGGAGGTCGTGCTCGCGCTGCAGCCAGGTGACCAGCTCGTCGAACCGGACCAGCCCCGGCCCGGCCTCGAGGCACTCGAACCACTGCGGTAGCGGTCGCCCGGTCACTTCGGGGATTCGAGCCAGCAGGCTCTGATGAGTCTCCTCGGAGTGGTGGAGCGGCATGTGCGCCTCCTGCATCGGGTGACCGAGTCCCGACCAGCGTGCACCAGCACGTCGCGGAAGGACAACCCCTGGCCGGGGCGCCGGTAGCGTCGGGCCGGTGCCCGCGGATCTGCTCGGCCTGCTCGACCGGGAAGGTGCGCTGCTCGCGGACCGGCTCCGGCGCGTCGGCCCCGGCTGGTACGCCGCCGCGGCCTGGCCGTTCCCCAACCGGGCCGCCGCCGTCCACCACCTCGCCGCCACGCTCGCCGTGACGGCGCAGGGCCTGGAGGCCGCCGACGCGGTCGCCGAGCCGCGGTGGCGACCGTTCCCCCGGGTGCCGACGACGGTGCTGGCGGACGCGCTGGCGGTGGCGGTCGGCGACGTGCTCGCCGCGGCGGCGGGCTCGGCTGCCCCGCTCACCGGTCGGTCGGTCTGGCGGCCGGGTGGCCGGGTCCCGGCGGAGACGACGTTCGCCGCGAGCGTCGCCGAGCTGCTGCTGCACCGCAGCGACCTCGACGGCGCCCCGCCGCCGCGCCGGCTGGCCGCGGCGGCCCTCGCGGTCCTCGAGCCCGGCCAGCCCGCGGAGCGGTTCGTGCCGCTCGCGCGGAGCCGCTGTCCGGCGTACGGCGGGGGTTAGGAGAGCCGCTCCAGCACCATCGCCATGCCCTGGCCGCCGCCGACGCACATCGCCTCGAGGCCGAACGTGGCGTCCCGGGTCTGCAGGCCGTTGATCAGCGTGGTCGTGATCCGGGCGCCGGTCATCCCGAACGGGTGGCCGAGCGCGATCGAGCCGCCGTGCACGTTGAGCCGGTCCAGGTCGATACCGAGGTCGCGGTAGGAGGGGATCACCTGGGCGGCGAACGCCTCGTTGATCTCCACCAGGTCGATGTCGGCGATGCCGAGACCGGCGCGGGCGAGCGCCTGCCGGGAGGCCTCGACCGGGCCGAGCCCCATGATCTCCGGCGACAGTGCCGTCACCCCGGTGGAGACGATCCGGGCCAGCGGGGTGATGCCGAGGTCGCGGGCCCTGGTGTCGCTCATGACGATCACCGCCGCGGCGCCGTCGTTGAGCGGGCAGGCGTTTCCGGCGGTGACGGTGCCGTCCGGCCGGAACACCGGCCTCAGCCCGGCCATGCCCGCCGGGGTCACCCCCGGCCGCGGCCCGTCGTCGGCGCCGACCACGGTGCCGTCCGGCCGGGTCACCGGGGTGATCTCGCGGGCGTAGAACCCGTCCGCGATGGCCTTCTCGGCGAGGTTCTGCGACCGGGCGCCGAACTCGTCCTGCATCTCGCGGGTGACACCCCGCTGGCCGGCGAGGTTCTCGGCGGTCTGTCCCATCGCCGCGTAGATATCCGGCATCCGGCCGTCGGACCGCGGGTCGCGCCAGGCCGGCGCGCCACCCTGCACCCGGTCGGCGGTGCGCTGCCGCGGGTCGTCGAAAACCGGGTTGGTCCAGCGGCCGGTCAGCTCCTGGGCGGCCGGTGGCAGCTGGTCGCTGTTGCCCTTGACGAAGCGGCTGACCATCTCGACGCCGGCCGAGATGAACACCTCACCCTCCCCGGCTCGGATCGCGTGCATCGCCATCCGGGTGGTCTGCAGCGAGGAGCTGCAGTACCGGGTCACCGTGGTGGCCGGCAGCCGGTCGTAGCCGAGCAGCACCGCCACGACCCGGGCCAGGTTGAACCCCTGCTCCCCGCCCGGCAGGCCGCAGCCGACCATGAGGTCGTCGACCGTGGTCGGGTCGAGCGCCGGGACCTTGTCCAACGCCGCCCGCACGATCGTGGCGGCGAGGTCATCCGGCCGCAGGTCCGTCAGCGACCCCTTGTACGCCCGGCCGATGGGTGATCGGGCGGTGGCGACGATGACGGCGTCGGGCATGTCGGCTCCTACGAAAGTGCGCACCGCGGGGACTGCGGCGGCGGGCTCGACGTTATCCCACCGACCCCGGTGCGCCGCCGGCCGCGACAGCGCCGGCCGCGACCCCGTCGGCCGCGGCCAGGACGGCCGGCGCCAGCGCCTGCGCCCACAGCCGATAGCCACGGTCGGAGGGGTGGAAGCGGTCCCGGGACAGCGTCCGCGGGTCGGCCCGGAAGGCTGGACCGGTCGCCCGACCGAGGTCCACGACGCGGGCTCCGGCCGTCGCGGCGGCGGCGTCCTCCGCGGCCGCCACCCCGCGGCCCCGCCAGGCCGCGACGAGGCGCAGCGGCTGCGGGAACGCCCGGGCCGCGCCGAGGTCCGGGCAGCTGCCGACGACGACCCGGACACCGGCGCCGCGCAGCCGGCGTACGGCGTCGGTCAGGTCGCGCCGGACGGTGCCGAGCCGACTGAGGTGGGTGGCGTCGTTGGCCCCGATCAGCACCACCGCGACGTCCGGGGCGGCGCCGTGCAGGGCCCGGGTCAGCTGGCCGCGCAGGTCCGCCGCTCGGGAGCCGGACACCGCTACCGAGGACAGCTCGACCCGCCGACCGCCGGCGGCCAGCGCCGCGGCGAGGCGGCCCCCGACGCTGGTCGCGGTGCTCGACGCGCCGACGCCGGCGGCGGTGGAGTCACCCACCAGCAGCAGCCGCAGCGGCCGGCCCGCCCCAGCGCCCGCTTCGGTGCCGAACGCGCCGGTGGGCGGCGGGGCCGAGCCGGCCGGCAGGTAGCTGCGGCCGGCGACGTAGCCCGCCTCCGCGCCGAGCAGCAGTACGGCGGCGAGGGCGCTCGTGGCCAGCGCGGTGGCCGCCCGCCGGCCGGCCCGCCGGCGGCGGGCGCTCACCGGGCCGGCGCCGCCGCCCGGTCGGCGCTGGTCACCCCGCCCGGCTCCGCCTCGGCGCCCGAGTCGGCGCCCGGCTCGGCGCCGGCGGCGATGCGCACCGCCGGCAGCAGCGCCGCGGCGATGAGCCCGTATCCCGATCCGGACGGGTGGAACCGGTCCGGGCAGAACAACCCCGGGTCGGCGCAGAACACCGGACCCAGCTCGGTGCCGAACGACACCACTGTCGCGCCGGCCCCCGCCGCCGCCCGTCGCTGCGCCACGGCCATCTGGGCGCTGCGCAGGTAGGCGACGAGCCGCAGCGGCTGCGGGATAGGACGCACCGCGCCGAGGTTGGGGCAGGTACCGACCACGACGCGGACGCCGTCGTCGACCAGCCGCTCGACGGCCCGGCGCAGTTCGGCCGCCGCGGTGGCCGGCGGCACCCAGTGCGTCACGTCGTTCGCGCCGATCGAGATCACCGCCACGTGCGGTGGCTGCAGCAGGACCCGGGTCACCTGCGCCGAGAGGTCCGCACTGCGGGCGCCGGAGACCGCCGCGACCTCCAGCAGCACCCCGCGGCCCACCGCCGCAAGGTCCCCGGCCAGCGTCGCGGCCAGGATCGCCCCCGGGGTCTCCGCCGGGCTGTCGGCGCCGACCCCGCAGCCGCTCGAGTCGCCCAGCATCGCCAACCGGGTCAGCGGCCCGTCGCCGGCACCGAACACGCCGTCGGCGTACGGCGCGCCGGCGAGGATCGGGATCGCGCGGCGGGCCAGCTTCGCCTCGCCCCAGAGCAGGGTCCAGCCGAAGACCCCGAGCAGTCCGACGCTGCCGCTGCCGACCGCGCCGTACCGGGCGATCCGGCGGCGCCTCATCGCGGCACCCCGCCGAGCACGTCCGGGGGTGCCGAGCCTGGGCGCGCGTCGCCGCCGGTCACCGCACCCCCAGTCCCATGATCCTTCAAGACGCTACGGCGCGCGCCGGCGTTCCCCCACATTGTGCGGTCTGACCACCGGACCCGGCGCCGGTTTTCCCAGCCAACCACCGGGGCACGTCGGGGCGCCGGCCGCGGCCGCCGCGGCGCGCAGCCCGCACACCCGACCCGTCGCACTACCCTGGAGCGGCGGGCGACGGCGACCGCGCCGAGGCGGATCCGAAGGGCAACTCGTGCAGGTCTACGACTCGCTGGCCGAGCTGGTCGGCAACACCCCGTTGGTCCGGCTGAACCGGCTCGGCGCGGGCCTGCCCGCCCCGGTCGTCGCGAAGGTCGAGTACTTCAACCCGGGCGGCTCGGTCAAGGACCGCATCGCGCTCGCGATGGTCGAGGCGGCCGAGGCCAGCGGCGAGCTTGCGGCCGGCGGGACGATCGTCGAGCCGACGTCGGGCAACACCGGCGTCGGGCTCGCGATCCTCGCCCAGGCCCGCGGCTACAAGTGCGTGTTCGTCTGCCCGGACAAGGTGTCCACCGACAAGATCAACGTGCTGCGGGCGTACGGCGCCGAGGTCGTCGTCTGCCCGACCGCTGTCGCGCCGGAGCACCCCGGCTCCTACTACAGCGTCTCCGACCGGCTGGCCCGGGAGATCCCGGGCGGCTGGAAGCCCGACCAGTACGCGAACGTCCACAACCCCGAGTCCCACTACGCCTCGACCGGGCCGGAGGTCTGGGCGCAGACCGACGGTCGGGTCACCCACTTCGTCGCCGGGATCGGCACCGGCGGCACGATCAGCGGCGCCGGGCGCTACCTCAAGGAGGTCTCCGGCGGCCGGGTCCGCATCGTCGGCGCCGACCCGGAGGGGTCGGTGTACTCGGGCGGCACCGGTCGGCCGTACCTCGTCGAAGGTGTCGGGGAGGACTTCTGGCCGGCGACGTACGACCCGAGCGTCTGCGACGAGATCCTGCCGGTCAGCGACCGGGACTCGTTCGTGACCACCCGCCGGCTGGCCCGCGAGGAGGCGCTGCTGGTCGGCGGCTCCTGCGGCATGGCCACCGCCGCCGCGCTGCGTCTCGCCGCCCGGCTGACCCCGCAGGACCTCGTCGTGGTGCTGCTGCCCGACGGTGGCCGCGGGTACCTCTCCAAGATCTTCAACGACGACTGGATGGCCGACTACGGCTTCTTGACCTCGGCGAGCAACGAGCCGCGGGTCGGCGACGTGCTGGGCCGCAAGGGCGCGCGGCTGCCGGACTTCGTCCACGTCCATCCGGACGAGACCGTCGGCTCCGCGGTCGCGATCCTGCGCGAGTACGGCGTCTCGCAGATGCCGGTCGTCAAGGAGGAGCCGCCGGTGATGGCCGCCGAGGTGGTCGGCTCGGTGATCGAGCGGGAGCTGCTGCACCTGCTGTTCTCGGGGGTGGCCGCACCGCAGGACCGGCTGGAGCGGCACATGTCGCCACCGTTGCCGATGATCGGCTCCGGGGAGCCGCTGTCCGCCGCGATGGGAGCGCTGGAGAAGGCCGATGCCGCGGTCGTGCTCGACGACGGCAAGCCGCGCGGTGTCATCACCCGGCAGGACGTCCTCGGCTTCCTGGCCGCCCGGTGAGCCGGCTCGACGGGTCGCCGGTCGAGGGCCCGCACGACCGGGGCGGCTGGGATCCGGCGACGTACGGCTTCGAGACGCTGGCGATCCACGCCGGCCAGGACCCCGACCCCGCGACCGGCGCGGTCGTCACGCCCATCTACGCCACGTCGACGTACGCCCAGGATGCCGTCGGTGTGCACAAGGGCTACGAGTACAGCCGGTCGGGGAACCCGACCCGCACGGCGCTGGAGACCTGCCTGGCCGTGCTCGAGGGCGGCAGCCGTGGGCTGGCGTTCGCCTCCGGGCTGGCCGCCGAGGACTGCCTGCTGCGGACCGTGTGCCGGCCGGGTGACCACGCGGTGATCCCCGACGACGCCTACGGCGGCTCGTTCCGCCTGTTCGCCCGGGTGCTGCGGGACTGGGGGCTCTCGTTCACGCCGGTCGCGCTGGGCGACCTCGACGCGGTGCAGTCGGCGCTCCGGCCGGAGACCAGGGTGATCTGGTGCGAGACGCCGACGAACCCGCTGCTCGGCATCGCCGACATCGCCGGGCTCGCCGGCATCGCCGGCGGCGCCGGGGCCCGGCTGGTGGTCGACAACACGTTCGCCTCGCCCTACCTCCAGCAGCCGCTCGGGCTCGGCGCCGACGTGGTGGTGCACTCCACCACGAAGTACCTCGGCGGCCACTCCGACGTCGTCGGCGGCGCGCTGGTCTGCACGGACCCGGCGCTGGGCGAGGAGCTGCTCTACAACCAGAACGCGATGGGTGCGGTGCCCGACCCGTTCGGCGCCTGGCTGGTGCTGCGCGGCGCGAAGACCCTCGGCGTCCGGATGGACCGGCACTGCGCCAACGCCCGCCGCGTCGTCGACCTCCTCCGGGCGCACCCGGCGGTCGACCGGGTGCTCTACCCGGGGCTGCCCGAGCATCCCGGCCACGAGGTCGCCGCCAAGCAGATGCGCGACTTCGGCGGGATGGTGTCGTTCACCCTGCACGGTGGGGAGGCGGCGGCGCTCGACGTCGTCACCCGCACGCTGGTCTTCACCCTCGCGGAGTCCCTCGGCGGGGTGGAGTCGCTGATCGAGCACCCGGGCCGGATGACCCACGCCTCGGTCGCGGGCTCGCCGCTGGAGGTGCCGGCCGACCTGGTGCGGCTCTCGGTCGGCATCGAGTCCGCCGACGACCTGGTCGCCGACCTGGCCCGCGCGCTGGGCTCGCTCTAAGCCGCCCGCCGCCGCGCCGGTCAGCCCCAACCGAGCTCGTGCAGGCGCTCGTCGTCGATGCCGAAGTGGTGCGCGACCTCGTGCACCACCGTGACCAGTACCTCAGTCACCGCCTCTGCTTCGGTGCGGCAGCGGGCGAGGATCGGACCCCGGAAGATCGTGATCCGGTCCGGGAGCACGCCGGCGTACGCCGACCCCCGCGAGGTCAGCGCCACCCCCTCGTAGAGCCCAAGCAGCCCCGGCTCCGGCGCGTCGTCCTCGACGAGCACGACGACGTTGTCCATCACCCGCGCCAGCTCCGCCGGTAGCGCGTCGAGCGCGTCGGCGACGAGCTCCTCGAACCGCTGCGCGGACACCTCGACCATCCCCCCATCCTCCCCGGGTCCCCGACCGCGGCTGCGGTCGCCGGTAGGTTCGGCGCCCATGCGGAGCAGGGAGTACGGGCCGGACGTGCTCACCGGACGGACCCGGAGTCGCCCGGCGCCGCCCGAGCTGGCCGCCGAGCTCGGGCTCGTCGTGGAGGACCCGGTCTCGGGCTGGGTCGGCGCGGTGGTGGGGATCGACCGGGACGGCGTCACGCTCGAGGACCGGCACGGTCGGCGCCGGTTCTGCCCGTACGGCGTCCTGGCGGTGGACGACGCCGCCGTCGCGCTGACCCGGCCGCGACCGGCGGCCGCGACACCCGGCCGCACCGCGTCCGGCTCGGTCGCGCCCGCACCGATGCGGGCCCGGGTGGCGCGGGCTGGGCGCATCTACGTCGAGGGGCGGCACGACGCCGAGCTGGTCGAGCAGGTGTGGGGGGAGGACCTGCGGGTCGAGGGCGTCGTCGTCGAGTACATGGAAGGTGTCGACGGCCTGGCTGCCGTCGTCGCGGCGTTCCGGCCGGGGCCCGGCCGGCGGCTCGGCGTGCTGGTCGACCACCTGGTCCCCGGCTCGAAGGAGAGCCGGCTCGCCGCCGCGGTCACCGCCCCGGACGTGCTCGTCGTCGGCCACCCCTACGTCGACATCTGGCAGGCGGTGCGACCCGCCGCTCTCGGCATCCCGGGCTGGCCGGTGGTCGCGCGCGGGACGGCCTGGAAGGACGGCGTGTGCGCCGCCCTCGGGCTCGGCGACCCGCGGGCCGCCTGGCCGCGGATCCGCGGCGCCGTCCGCAGCTACGCCGACCTCGAGCCGCCGCTGCTCGCCGCGGTGGAGCGACTGATCGACTTCGTGACGGCCTGAGCCCGGCCGGTCAGGTGCTCGGCTGCCCCGGCTGGAAGACCATCAGCAGCAGGATCACCAGCCAGATCAGCGCGACGGCGGCGGACACACCGGCCACCCGGCCGGCCTTGACGCTGGCGGCCTCGCCGGCGGAGATCCGGGCGACCGCGCGGGCCTGGTCGCGGTAGACCAGCCCGAACACCAGGCCCAGCGCGACGATGAACAACGTCATCGACACCGTCAACCACGGTTGGCTGAGGTGGTTGTCGCCGGTGCTGCCGAGCCAGAGCCCGAGCAGGAAGACCAGCACCGACGCGCCGCCGTAGATCCGGGTGGTCTGGTGCAGGAAGCGCAGCACCGGCAGGCCCTCGGCCCCGAGCCGGATGTAGCGCGGCGAGACCGACGTCGCGACGGTCAGCGGGCCGATCAGGAAGATCGACGCGGCGACGTGCAGGAACAGGACGAAGGACATGGGCCGGACCCTAGTCCGCGAGGACCGCCGGCTCCGGCCGGGACGCGCGGGTCTCCGGCGCGAGCGTGGCGAGCAGCGCCGCCAGCCCGAGGACGCCGGCGGTGGCGCCGAACGCGGCGCCGTAGGAGAAGCTGTCGGCCAGCCGGCCGGTCACCAGCGGACCGATCACCTGGCCGGCGTCACCGGCCATCTGGTACGTCGCGACGACCGTCCCGCCGCGGCCGGCGACCACGTCCCCGACGACGGCCGCCGGGGCCACGTCGAGCAGGCCCGAGCCCAGCCCGAAGACGACCATCGCGACCAGGTAGCCCGGCAGCGTCGGGGCGAGCGCGAGCAACAGGATGCCGAGCCCGGAGGTGGCGCAGCCGGCGATCAGCACCGGGCGCCGACCGCGGGTGTCGGCGACCGTGCCGGCCGGGAGCAGGACCAGGGCGTTCACCGCCGCGACGATCACGAAGCCGATGCCGACCCAGACGAAGCCGACGCCGAGCACGTCCACGACGAACAGCGGGATCAGCGCGCTGCGTACCCCCAGCACGGCCCAGGTGTCGGCGAAGTTCGCCGCCAACGCGGCCCGGTACGCCGGCCGGCGCAGCGCCGCCCCGAGGCCGGTCCGCTGCATCCGCGGGTCGTCGCCGGCCCGACCGGCCAGGGCGGTGTGCCGCAGCGCGAACACCCCGATGCCGCCGGCCACGCTCAGCGTGGCGGCGTAGAGGAAGAACGGCGCCCGGATCGACCAGGCCGTGACCACGCCGCCGAGCGCCGGGCCGGTCACGCCTCCGAGCAGGAACCCGCCGGAGAACAGCCCGGAGGCCCGGCCGCGCTGCTCGGCGGTGACGACCCGCAGCAGCAGGCTGACCGCGCTGACCGAGAACATCGCCGAGCCGATCCCGCCGACGCCGCGCAGCAGCAGCAGCTGCAGGTAGCTCTGCGCCAGCCCGGCCAGCGCGCTGCTCACCCCCACGATCGCGATCCCGCCGGCGAGCACCAGGCGTTCGCCGAAGCGGTCCACCAGCCGCCCGCAGCCCAGCACGGACACCAGCCGCATCAGCGCGAAGGCGCTGATCACCGCCCCGGAGGCGGTGCGCCCGACCCCGAAGTCGCGGGCGAAGACGGGGATCGCCGGCGCGACCACGCCGAATCCGACGGCGACGGAGAACGCCACCGCCACGAGGACCCCGACCTCGCGAGGCAGGCCGGCCAGCGAGGGGAGGCGCACGGGGCGCAGTCTCGCACCCCGCCTACTTGTGCGCCGTTCTCGCCCAGCGTACAAAGATCAGCACGCGCAGTCACGGGATGGGCCGCGGGAGGCCGTCTCGATACTGCGCGGCGGAGCGACCGTCACCGCCGTGCCAGGCGGCGGTCGCGGAGCCGCGGGCGGTCACGGCGACCGTGGCCCCCCGCGGCTCACCGGCTATCGGCCGCGGCGCGCCCGCAGGTAGTCCCGGACGACGTACTCGCCGAGGCGGTCCGGCGACGGCGCGAACACCCGGCCGCCGTTGCGCCGGGCCAGGCTGTCGACGAAGCGCACCAGCCGCGGCTCGTCGTCGAGCATGAAGACGTTGATCGTCGCACCGCGCCGGCTGATCTTCTCGACCTCGGCCATGGTCCGCTCGATCGTCTCGGGCAGCGGCGGCCAGCAGAACTCGGCCCGCCCGCTCGGCAGCAGGTGCGCGGTCGGCTCGCCGTCGGTGACGACCAGCACCACCGGCTCGGCGTCGGGATGCCGGGCCAGGTGCCGACCGGCGATCATCAGGGCGTGCTGCAGGTTCGTGCCCTGCACCATGTCCCAGGACAGCCCGGCCAGCTCGGTCGGCCGCAGCACCCGGGCGTAGTCGCTGAAGCCGATGATCTCGATGGCGTCCTGCGGGTACCTCGTGGTGACCAGCGAGTGCAGCGCCAGCGCCGTGGACTTCGCGGTCCCCCAGGTGCCGCGCAGCGCCATCGAGTAGGACAGGTCCACCAGCAGGCAGACGGCCGCAGCGGTCCGCCGCTCGGTCTCCACCACCTCGAAGTCCTCGACCCGCAGCGCGACCCGGGCGCCGGGGCCGGCCCGCAGCACCGCGTTGCGCACGGTGCGGACGACGTCGAGCGGCTGCTCGTCGCCGAACTCCCACGGCCGGCTGTCGCCGGTGTGCTCACCGGTCGCGCCGGCGTCCGCGACGTCGTGCTCGCCGCGGCTGTGGGCCGCCAGCCGGGCGAACACCCGGCGCAGGGCGGTGCCGCCGATCCGGCGAACCGCCCGCGGGGTCAGCTCCAGCCGGCCGGCCACCCGCTGCAGGTAGCCCTGCTGCTCCAGCTCGCGTTCGATCTGCCGCAGCGCGGCGACGTCGTCCACCGCGGGCCGGCCCAACGCCCGGGCGACGGCGTCCTGGTCGACGTCGTCGAGGCTGGCGCCGGGGTAGTCCTGCCCGAGCGTCGAGGAGAGCTCGTCGAGGTCGGCGAGCTCCTCCAGCGCGGTGGTGGCGTCGCCGAGACCCATCCCGCCCTCGCCGCGCATCCGTTCCCGGCCGGACCAGTCGAGGTCGGGCCGGCGGGAGCGCAGCGCCGCGCCCAGCCGATCCATCTCGCCGGTCAGGCCCATGTCCGCCATCGCGGCGGCCATCAGGTTGGCCAGCTCCTCCCGCTGCTCGCCGGAGAGCGACTGCATCAGCCGCTGGCCGGCCGCGGCCCGGCGGGCGAGGGCGTCGACGAGCTCCTCGAGGTTCGCCGGGTGCTCGGGAAACAGGTCGCCGTAGCGCTGCATGAACTGCTCGAAGGCCGGCCCGGTGTCCTCCCCGCGGGCGTCCGCCTCGAGCATCGCGTTGAGCTCGGCCAGCATGTCCTTGACCCGGGCCAGCTCGGCCGGGCCGGCGTTCTGCAGCGCGGACTTGAGCCCCCGGAACTGGCTGTCGAGCACCTCCCGGCGGAGCAGGTCCTGGATCTGCTGGTAGGACGCCCGCGCGTCCGGGGAGCGCCACGGGTAGTCGGCCAGGGTCCGGACCGCTCGGGCGGTGTCGCGCGGCAGCGCGTCCAGCTCGCTCTCGGCCAGCCGGGCGGCGTCGTCCGGGTCCGGGAACAGGGCCGCCCGCTCCTGCCCCAGCGCCCGGTCGAGCAGCTCCCGGACCTCCTCCAGCGTGCCGTCGAGCCGGCCGCGCTCGCGGACCTCACGTACCCGGGCGCGCACCGAACGCGCCAGCTCGTCCAGGCCGCGCCGGCCGTCGGTGCCGCGGCGCAGCAGCTGCGAGAGCGCCTCCCGCGGGCTCATGCCGTCGAGGACGGCGTCACCCATCTCATCGAGCGCGCCGGCGATGTCGTACGGCGGGGCCAGCGGGTCCCGGCCGCCGGACCAGGCGCCGTAGCGGTAGCCGGTCACCGGCTCATCCGCCGTACACCGTCCGGCCGGGCAGCTCGTCCTTCGCCAGCTTGCGGCCCAGGTGCAGCCCCTCCAGGACGAACTCCAGCGCGGCGGCGGCCAGCCCCGGGGTCTCGGCGCCCTCGTCGATGCCGAGCCGCTCGAGGATCCGGGCCAGCCCCGGCACCGGGCCGAGCCGGGTCAGCAGCTCGGTGGCCGCCACCAGCTCGCCGGTCTCCACCGTCTCGCCCTCGGCGAAGCGGTGCAGCACCCCGGAGAGGTCGACGCCGGCCAGCCGGGCCCGGAAGGTCTCGGCGGTGGCGCGGCGGAGCAGGTGCGCGAGCACCTCGGCCTCCCGGCCCTCCTCGGCCTGCTCGAACTCGACCTTGCCCATCGACGCCGGCACCACGGCCGGCAGGTCGGCGACCCGGGCCACGGCGACCGGCTCACCGGTCAGCGCCGCACGCCGGACGGCGGAGGCCGCCACGGTCTCGGCGGCGGCGATCGCGAACCGGGCCGACACCCCGCTGCGCGCGTCCACGGCCGGGGACTCGCGCACCAGCCGGGTGAACCGGGCCAGCACCTCGAGCAGATGGTCCGGCAGCAGCGCCGACACCGCGTCCGGGCCCCACCCGAGCACCGCCTCCTGGCGGATCAGGGTCAGCTCGTCGGCCAGCCGCAGCGGGTAGTGGGTGCGGACCTCGGCGCCGAACCGGTCCTTGAGCGGGGTGATGATCCGGCCGCGGTTGGTGTAGTCCTCGGGGTTGGCGCTGGCCACCAGCAGCAGGTCCAGCGGCAGCCGCAGCGTGTAGCCGCGGACCTGGATGTCACGCTCCTCCAGCACGTTGAGCAGGGCCACCTGGATCCGCTCGGCCAGGTCCGGCAGCTCGTTGACGCTGAAGATGCCGCGGTTGGTGCGCGGCACCAGCCCGTAGTGCACGGTCTCCGGGTCGCCGAGGGTGCGCCCCTCCGCCACCTTGATCGGGTCGACGTCGCCGATCAGGTCGCCGACGCTCGTGTCCGGCGTCGCGAGCTTCTCGCCGTACCGGTCCGCCCGGGGCAGCCAGGCGACCGGGGTGCCCTCGCGGCGCTCGGCCACCAGCCGGGTGCAGCGCACGCAGACCGGGGCGTAGGGGTGGTCGTTGATCTCGCAGCCGGAGACCACCGGCGTCCAGTCGTCGAGGAGCCCGACCAGGCTGCGGATCAGCCGGGTCTTGCCCTGCCCGCGCTCGCCGAGCAGCACGAGGTCGTGGCCGGCGAGCAGTGCCCGTTCCACCTGCGGGAGCACGGTCGCGTCGAACCCGACGATGCCGGGGAAACGGTCCACCCCGGCCGTCATCCGAGCCAGCAAATTGTCGCGGATCTCCGCCTTGACGCTTCGATGCCGGTGACCGCTGGCGCGCAGCTCAGCGAGTGTCGCGATGGCGGGGGCAGGGCTCGTCGTCACAGTGGCCAACGCTACGTCCGGCCCTCGCGGCGTGCACGGGCGATCCGCTCCCGGCATACGGGTCACCCGAATCGAGCAGGGGACACCCTGCCGAGGCTGGCGGTCGGGTCAAGGGCGGTGGCGCGAGGGCGTGCGCGAGATCGTGGAGGCGTTCTCGCCAGCCGTGGCTCCTGGGAACCTGGGCCGGGTCGACCCACGGTGGCGGGATGAACATCGGCCGCCCGTCGGCACCGACGCAGGCCCGCCAGCCGCCGTGGTGGACCGTCGCGTGGTGCCGTCCGCAGAGCGCGACGAGGTTGGCCAGAGCGGTGGCTCCGCCGTCGGCCCAGTGGGTGCAGTGATGGACGTCGCACCAGGGCGGCGGTCGGTCGCAGCCGGGAAAGGCACATCCGCCGTCGCGGACGAGCACGGCACGGCGTAGCCCGGCCGGCGCGGTGTAGGCGCCTCGGCCGACGTCCAACGGTTCGCCCCGGGTGCCGAGGACGACCGGGATGACCCGCGCGTCGCAGGCGAGCAGCCGTGCGGTCTCGGCGGACACCGGCCCGGCCCAGTCGAGGACACCGCCGACGGCGCCGAGGCGCTTCTCCAGGGTCTGCAGGTCGACGGTGAGCTGGACCTGCGGCTGCCGGCCGCCCTCGGTCGGCATCGCCGGGCTGTGCAGCGCCAGCTCGACCAGCTCGACGAGGGCGTCGGCGCGGCGGCGGGCCGGGGAGCGCAGGTCGCGCTCGGCGTCGCCGGCTGCCGCCCGGGGCGCGGCGAGCGGGCTGAGCGCGCCGAGCAACGCCGCTGCCGCGACCGGGTCCAGGCGGCCGCGCAGCACGAACTGGCCGGACAGATCCGGTGAGACGAACAGCTCCCGCCCGGCAACCGCCGCCTGCTCGTCGCGAGCCAGCGTGTCACCGGCGTCAGGGTCGACGGCGTGGCGCAGATGCCGGCCGAGTCGGGCCAGGACCTGCGGGTCGTGCTCGGCGGCCTGCTCGAGCAGGAAGACTTCGGCGCTGCCCCGGGTCTCCGCCGGTACGCCGGCCGGCAGCGCGCCAAGGGTGCGCACCACCACCTCGGCATGCGCACGGCTGATCTCCCCGGCGGCCAGTGCCGACCCGGTCGCGGTGTGCTCCTCGGTGAGGGCG
This sequence comes from Mycobacteriales bacterium, assembly GCA_038253225.1. Classification (GTDB taxonomy): domain Bacteria; phylum Actinomycetota; class Actinomycetes; order JALYNC01; family JALYNC01; genus JBBSHH01. Next base: position 57,843 of record JBBSHH010000001.1, read on the forward strand.
CGGGCCAGCACGACGTCGCGGTGCGCGGCCGCCGGGTGGCGGCGCAGCCGGGAGCAAAGCCATGCGGCGGTGGACACCGCCCCGGCGCTGGTGGCCGCCCCGCGGCTGTCGGCTTCCCGCACCAGCCGCAGCCGGGCATGGTCGAATTTGGCCGTCAGCGTCTCGGCCTCGTCCAGCGCATCGAGCACGTCCGGCTCGGTCATCGACCACAGCGGCGCGCCGGCCAGCGCATCGACCGCCGCGCGCAGTCGGCCCAGCGCCTCGATCACCGTATGCTCGACCACCTGCATACCGAGACCATAGGTGCGGCCACCGACAGAACCCGTTCGCCGGAAATCCTTATGCACAAGGACTTCTTGGCTCGCTCCGGCGAACCGGTCGGGGCGCCCGGCTCCCGGTACGACCGCCGTTCCGCACCGCGCCGCGGGCGGCATCCGCGGTGTCGCCGCAGCGGCCGGCCCCGGAGGCAGGCGAGGATGGTCCGGTGCCCCCGGCCGACACCCGTTCGCTCTACGTCGTCGTCTCCGGTCCGCCGGCCAGCGGCAAGACCACGCTGGCGCGCGACCTGGCGCCCCGGCTGGGGCTGCCGCTGCTGGCCAAGGACACGATCAAGCAGGCGCTGATGAGCGTGCTCGACGTCTCCGACGTCGAGGCGTCTCGGCGGCTCGGTCGGGCGTCGGCGGCGGCGCTGCTGGCGGTCGCCGCCGAGAGCGGGTGCGGCGTGCTGGAGAGCGTCTGGTACCGGAGTCGGGCGCTGCCGGCCCTCGCCGGCCTGCCCGGCGCGGTCGTGGAGGTGTTCTGCCGTTGCGACGAGGCGACCCTGCGGCGGCGATACCGCGCCCGGGCGGGCACCAGGTCGGCCGGGCACTTCGACGACCAGCGGCTGCCGGATGAGCTGTGGAACGCCGACATCGGCGAGCCGGTGGCCGGTGGCTGGCCGGTGATCGAGGTGGACACAGCCGGGCCGGTCGACATCGGCGCGCTGGTCGCCCGGGTGCTCGCCGCGACCCGGCCGCGGCCGCCCGTCAGTGCGGGCAGACGGCCCCGGTCTGGGTGACCTGCCACGGGAGCACGACTGGCCGGCCGTCCGGGTCGCGCAGCGGTACGCCGCCGAACCCGACCACTGTGCTGTCACCGAGCGGCACCCGAAGCGCCTGGGTGACCCCGCCGATGACGGCTCGGACCAGCAGCGGTGCGGGACGGACCCGGATCGCCGCACAGTCGTAGCGGATGCGCAGCACCACCGGGACCTGCCCGCCGGCCGGCAGCAGGACCGGAGCCGCCAGCCGGCCCCCGACCGCGAGCTGCCGATGGCCGGCCGAGCCCACTTCGGCTCGCTGCAGCGCGAGCCCCGGCTCGGCGAGGCCCACGGTGAGGACCCGGACCTGACGCAGCCCCTGGTTGGCGAGCGCGAAGCCGTAGTCGAACGTGTGCGCCGCCGGGTCGCCGGTGAACGTGGTGGCCCCGGTGAACAGCAGCGGGTCGGTGCCGGGGCGGGGCGCCACCAGCAGCTGCGGGGCCGCGCTGGTCGGACCGACCGTCGGCCGGACCGGCTGCCGGCCGAGCGCGCGGGTCTCCCGGCTGTCCGCGCGGGACACCGCCACGGCCACTAGCAGCCCGGCCCCGACCGCCCCCGCGATGCCCAGCATCCGGCCGCCCCGCCCGCGCCGGCCGGGCCGGCGCGGCGGGCGCTCGGTGCCGATGATGTCCGGCGGTGCTGCTGCCACCCGGCCAGTGTGAGCCAGGATGGGTCGGTGCGGAGCGCGGTCCTGGCCATCGACATCGGCGGCACCAAGCTGGCGGCCGCGCTCGTCGGCCCGGCCGGCGAGCTGGTCGGAGAGCCGCTGCGCGTACCGACGCCGGTCGGGGACGGCGAGCAGGTGTTCGCCGCGGTGACGGCGCTGGCCGGGAGGGTGCTCGCCGGCTCGACCGAACGACCGGCCGCCGCGGGCGTCGGCTGCGGCGGCCCGATGCGCTGGCCGGCTGGTGAGGTGTCGCCGCTGAACATCCCGGGCTGGCGGGGCTTCCCGTTGCGGTCCCGGCTCGCCGCCCAGCTGGGCCTCGACGTCCGGCTGCACAACGACGCCGTCTGCTTGGCGGTGGGGGAGCACTGGCGGGGCGCCGGCCGCGGGGTCGGCTCGATGCTCGGGATGGTCGTCAGCACCGGGGTCGGCGGTGGTCTGGTGATCCGTGACCGGCTGGTGGACGGGGCCACCGGCAACGCCGGTCATGTCGGTCACATCGTGGTCGACCCCGGCGGGGCGCCGTGCAGCTGCGGTGGCCGGGGCTGCCTGGAGGCGGTGGCGCGCGGGCCGGCGGTGGTTGCCTGGGCGCGGGAGCGCGGCTGGTCGCCGGCCGGGGCGGCGCCCGCGGACGGGGTGCTGCTGGCGGCGGCGGCCCGAGCCGGTGACCCGGTCGCCGCGGCCGCGTTCGAGCGGGCCGGTGCGTTCATCGGGGTCGCGCTCGCCTCCGCCGTGGCGCTCTGCGACCTGGAGCTGGTGGTGGTCGGCGGCGGCCTGTCCGCGGCCGAGGACCTGCTGTTGCCACCGCTGCGGGCCGCCTTCGCCCGCCATGCCCGGCTTCCGTTCGCGGTCGGCGTACCGATCGTCGCGGCGGCGCTGGGGCAGTCCGCCGGTCTGCTCGGCGCGGCCGCGCTGGTCCTCGCCGGCGACCGGTACTGGTCGGCCGGCTGACCGACGGTGCCGGGCGCGGGTGCCACACTGACCGGGTGACGATCGCGACGGGGCTGATCGGTCTGGCCGAGGTGACGGCCGCCCGCGAGCTGCTGGCCGACGTCGTGCGGTTCACCCCGCTGGAGGGCTCCCGGCCGCTCTCGACCGCCGTCGGCGGCCCGGTCAGCCTCAAGTGCGAGAACCTGCAGCGGGCCGGCTCGTTCAAGATCCGCGGAGCGTACGTCCGGCTGGCCCGGCTCAGCGCCGCGGAGCGGGCCCGCGGGGTGGTGGCGGCCAGCGCGGGCAACCACGGGCAGGGTGTCGCGCTCGCCGCCAGCCTGCTCGGCACCGACGCGACGGTGTTCATGCCCGAGGGGGCGCCGCTGGTCAAGGTCGCCGCAACCCGGGCGTACGGCGCCCAGGTGCACTTCGCCGGTGTCACGGTCGACGATGCGCTGGTGGCCGCGCAGCGGCACGCCGGTGACTCCGGGTCGGTCTTCATCCACCCGTTCGACCACCCGGACATCATCGCCGGGCAGGGCACCGTGGGCCTGGAGATCCTCGACCAGTGCCCGGACGTGCGCACGATTGTGGTTTGCACCGGCGGCGGGGGGCTGGTCGCCGGGATCGCGGCGGCGGTGTGCGGGCGCCGGTCCGACGTTCGGGTCGTCGCCGCCCAGGCGGCCGGCGCGGCGGCGTTCCCCACCTCGTTGGCGGCCGGGGCGCCGGTCGCGCTGACCAGCATGTCGACGATCGCCGACGGCATCGCGGTGGGGCGCCCCGGTGAGATCACCTATGCCCACGTCGCCGCGCTGGTCGATCGGGTGGTGACGGTCTCGGAGGAGTCGCTGTCCCGGGCGCTGCTGCTGTGCCTGGAGCGGGCGAAGCTCGTCGTCGAGCCGGCCGGGGCGGCGGCGGTCGCCGCGGTGATGGACGACCCGACGGCCTTCGAGCCGCCGGTGGTCGCGGTGCTCTCCGGCGGCAACATCGACCCGGTGCTGCTGCTGCGGGTGATCCGGCACGGTCTGATCGCGGCCGGGCGCTACCTGTCGTTCCGGCTGCGCATCCCGGACCGGCCGGGCGAGCTGGCCCGGCTGCTCGGGGTGCTCGCCGGCACCGGGTCGAACGTGCTCGACATCGAGCACCAACGAACGGGACCCAAGCTGCACCTCGACGAGGTCGAGGTGGCCCTCCAGTTGGAGACCCGCGGGCCGGAGCACTGCGACGCCGTCCTCGCCGAGCTGCGGGCCGCCGGCTATCCGCTGCTGTTCAGCTAGCGCCGGGCTCGTCGGGCCGGAGCAGTCTGAGCCCGTCGACGCCGGGGAATGCGGCCGGACTTCTCCGTCTGGGAGGGCGGGCGCCACGGGTCAGCTGGCGTAGGCCTCCACGTCGACGATCTCGACGGTCATCTCGGTGCCGTTGGGCAAGGTGTACCGGGCGCTGTCCCCGGGACGCTTGCCGGTCAGTGACCGGCCGAGCGGGGACTGCGCCGAGTAGATCTCGAGGTGCCCGGAGGTGGAGTCCTCGCGGGAACCGATGAGGAACCGCTCGGTGGCGTCCTCGCCGACGAACCGGACCGTGACGACCATGCCCGGACCGGCGACGCCGGCCGCGGTGGGCGCCTCGCCGACCTTCGCGTCGCGCAGCAGCGCGGTGAGCTGCCGGATCCGCGCCTCCTGCTTGCCCTGCTCCTCCTTCGCGGCGTGGTAGCCGCCGTTCTCCTTGAGGTCGCCCTCCTCCCGGGCCGTCTCGATCTTCTTCACGATCTCGCTGCGGCCCGGACCGGACAGGGACTCGAGCTCGGCCTGAAGCCGGCCGTACGCCTCCGAGGTGAGCCAGGTGACGTTGGCTGCGGACGTCTCGATCACGGTGGTGCTCCTCGTCGGGATGCGGTCGGGGCCGCGGTGGGCTTCGAGGCTAACAAGCGCGCGGCCCGGCGACCGGCGAACGATCACCTCGGCCGACCCGCTCGGGTGCAGATGGTCACCTCGGCGATGTTCGCCCGACCGCGGGTCGGCAGGTCGTAGCGGACCGTCGTGACCCGCCGGCCGTCGGCCCGGGCGGGCACCCGCAGCCGCGCCAGCCCGACCTGGGCGCCGGCGCGGTCCCGGGCTCGAACCGTGCACAGCACCGCGTCGGCCGGCGCCTTGACCACCTCGAACCGGACCTCGACGCCGCCGGGACGCACCGCATAGCTGATCAACCGGGTCTGCACCGCCGGGTCGGACTGATGGACGGCGATCGTCAGCAGACCGGCGAGCAGGATGGCGGCGAGCAGCCCCAGGCCGCCGTAGGTCGCGAGCCGCCGCCGGCGGCCGGCCGGGCGGCCGTAGCGACCGGCCGGTGTCCGGCGGGCTGCGCGAGCGGTCACGGCGTCCTCGGGGACAATGTCGGGAACCGCATCATCGCGCCCCAGCCAGACTCTGCCCCGAACCCAGGAGGCCGCCCGTGACCGAGCCGCTGCGGCTGATGGCCGTCCACGCGCACCCGGACGACGAGTCGAGCAAGGGCGCCGCGGCGATGGCACGCTACGTCGCCGAGGGCGTCGACGTGCTCGTGGTGACGCTGACCGGCGGTGAGCGGGGCTCGATCCTCAACCCGGCGATGGAGCGGCCCGACGTGCTGGCCAACCTGGCCGAGATCCGCCGGCAGGAGATGGCCCGGGCCCGTGAGATCCTCGGGGTCCGTCAGGTTTGGCTCGGCTTCGTCGACTCCGGGCTGCCGGAGGGCGACCCGCTGCCCCCGCTGCCGCCCGGCTGCTTCGCGCTTCAGCCGGTGGAGACCGGCGCGGCGGCGCTGGTCGCGCTGATACGCCGGCAGCGGCCGCACGTGGTGCTCACCTACGACGAGAACGGCGGCTACCCACACCCCGACCACATCATGTGCCATCAGGTCTCGGTGGCCGCGTTCGAGGCGGCCGGTGACCCCGAGCGATACCCGGCCGCCGGCAGCCCGTGGCAGCCGCTGAAGCTCTACTACCAGATGGGGTTCCACAAGGCCCGGTTCGAGGCGCTGCACGCCGCGATGGTGGGGCTGGGGCTGGACTCGCCGTACGGGGAGCGGCTGGAGCAGTGGGAGGACAAGCCGGGTGACGCCGGGCGGGTGACGACCCGGGTGCCGTGCGGGGACTACTTCCAAGTGCGCGACCAGGCGCTGCTGGCGCATGCCACCCAGGTCGACCCGAACAGCTTCTGGTTCCTCTGCCCGCTGGAGGTCCAGCGCTCCGCCTGGCCGACCGAGGACTTCCAGCTGGCCCGCTCGCTGGTCGACACCATCCTGCCGGAGGACGACCTGTTCGCCGGTGTCCGGGAGCGGGTCAGCGCGTGAGCGGGGGCTCCGCCGGTACGGCGGGCTTCGTCGTGGTCCTGCTGCTCTGCATCGCGTGTTTCCTGCTGTTCCGCTCGATGAACCGGCACCTACGCCGGGTCCCCCGCCAGTTCGACCCACCGCCGCGGCGCCCGGAGGATCCGGGCGACGCGGCCCCACGGCCGGACCGGCCGGCGCGGTAGCCACCCGCGGTCAGCCGCCGTCGTCGGTGGAGCCGCGGAGCCGTTTGATGTCGCCGCGGCGACGCTTGGCCTGGATCCTGCGCTCGGTCGCGGCCCGGCCCGGCCGGGTGGGTCGCCGCCGCCGGGCCGGTGGCGCGACGGCGTCTTTGAGCAGCGCGGCCAGTCGGGCCAGCGCGGCCTCCCGGTTGCGCAGCTGCGAACGGTGCTCGGCGGCGGTCACGGTCAGCACCCCGGCGACGAGCCGGTGCCCGAGCCGGTCGAGGGCGCGGGTGCGGTGGACGGCAACGAGCGTCGGGGAACCGGCCACGTCGAAGGACAGCTCCACCCGGGAGTCGGCGGTGTTGACCGACTGACCGCCCGGACCGGAGGAGCGGGAGAACCGCCAGGACAGCTCCGCCGCCGGGATGACGAGCCCCGGCCCGACCGGGAGGTCACCGAACACCGGACCAGTCTGCCGCGGAGGGCGGCGGCCGGCGGGATGGGCTGGGAGGATCGAGTCATGGAGGAGCCCCGACGCCGGCCGGCCCTGCGCGCGAGCTGGGAGACGACCGGCCGAGCGCCGAGCGCCGCGGACGACCCCGGCGTACGACGGGACATGGCCCACGCGACCGCCGCAGCCCTGCTCGAGGCTGGCCGGTCGGGGGGGTGTTCGCCCGACCGGCTGGTCGGCCTGGTGGACCACATCGGCCTGGAGGACATCGCCGAGCTGTGGCGCGACGCCGGGCCGGAGACGCTGCCCGGCGCGCTGTGGCGGCTCTACCTGCTCCGGACGTGGTGCCGGGAGCAGGGCGGCCCGGCGGCCCGGCTCTACCGGGCCGGGCGCGCGGTCGCGGCCGTGGCCGACGTCGTCGCCGGCGTCGCCGAGCCGCCGGGGCCGGCCGAGATGGCCGACCTCGGCGACGCGGTGCTCTCCGGGGTCTACCGCGGCGACCTCGGGGTGGCGCTGGACCGGGCGGCCGCCTTCTGCCGGGTCATCGCCGCCGGTCGCGGGCTGTGCGCGGAGGAGCCGGCGACCGAACGGGCCGAGGTGCGCCTGGCCGCGGGCAACCTGCGGGCGGCCGACCAGCTCGAGCGCGCCGCCGCGGCCTGGCGGGCCGGGGCCCTGGACTGACGGGTAGGGCGGGTACGGCGGCTAGTGTGACGCTGCCCTGACGCTGCTCGCCCCGGTGGGATGCCATGTCGAGGATCTCGCCGCCGGTCGGTACCGGGCCGGGCCGTTCGTGGCTGACGCCGAACGTGCGGACGCTGTCGGGGGTCTCGCTGCTGCAGGACTCGGCCAGCGAGATGCTCTACCCCATCCTGCCGATCTTCCTGACCGTCACGCTCGGGGCGCCGGCGGCGGTCGTGGGCATCGTGGAGGGCCTCGCCGAAGGCGTGGCCGCGGTCAGCAAGCTGCTGGCCGGGCGGCTGTCCGACCGGCTGCGGCGCAAGCCCCTGATCGGTCTCGGCTACGGGCTGGCGGCCGTCGGCAAGGTCCTTGTCGCGCTGGCCTTCGGTTGGCCGGTCGTGCTGGCCGGACGGTGCGTGGACCGGGTCGGCAAGGGCGTGCGGGGCACGCCGCGGGACGCCCTGCTCATGGTCGGCGCCGACCCGGCGGCCCGCGGCCGCATCTTCGGGTTCCACCGCGCTGCCGATACCTCCGGCGCGGTCATCGGCCCCGCGCTCGGCCTCGGCCTGTACGAGCTGCTCGGTCACCACCTGCGACCGCTGCTGGTCGTCGCGGTCGTCCCGGCGGTGCTCTCGTGGCTGCTCGTGGCGGCGGTCCGCGACGACGGCCCGGCCGCCCGCCGCCGGCCGCCGGTGCGGCCGGACATCGCTTCCCCGGCCTCGATGCCCCCGGCGCTGCGGCGGCTCGTGATCGTGCTGACGCTGTTCAGCCTGGTCAATTTCCCCGACGCGCTGCTGCTGCTGCGCGCCCACGACCTCGGGCTCTCGACCGGCGCCGTCATCGGCGCGTATATCGCCTACAACGCCGTCTACGCGGCGGCGTCGTACCCGGCCGGGGCGTTGTCGGACCGCTGGCCCCGGCACCGGATCTTCGCGGCCGGGCTCGCGTTCTTCGCCGTCGGCTATCTCGGCCTGGGCCTCACCCGCTCGCCGCGACTGGTCTTCCTGCTGCTCCCCCTCTACGGCGGGTTCGCGGCGTGCACCGACGGCGTCGGCAAGGCGTGGGTCGCGAGCCTCGCGCCCACCGACCGGCAGGGCGGCGCGCAGGGTCTCTATCAGGCCCTCACCGGCGGCGCCGTGCTGCTGGCCGGGGTGTGGGCCGGCCTGGCGTGGCACGGCAACGGCAGGTTCCCGCTGCTGCTGGCCGGCGGCGTCGGCGCGGCCACCGCCGTCGGCCTGCTCGCCTTTGGCGCCAGGCTCGGCACCGACGCGGCCCAGCCGGTCTGAGCCCCCGACAGCCGGGGAGCGCCGGAGCTCGACGCCGCGCCGACGTGCACGCTCGGCACGGGTGAGATGCCCGCTCGGCTCGAGGGCTGGCGCGAGCTGCTGCGGTTGCCTCGGGCCAGGAGGTCGAGGCGATCGCTCCCGACGCCGCCAGTACGCTCGTCACCTCGCTGCTGGGGGACCTGTCCGCGGCGCGGGCCTAGCTGATCAGGTCGGCGTACGCCGGGTGCTCGCGTACCCAGGCGGCCACGAACGGGCACTGCGGCACCGCGGACCGGCGCCCGGCCCGGACGTCGTCGAGGGCGCCCTGGACGAGGCGGCTGCCGAGGCCGCGACCTTCGTGCGCCGGTTGCACCTCGGTGTGGGTGAAGACGACCCGGTTGCCCTCCTGGCGGTAGGCCGCGAAGCCGGCCACCGCGCCGTCGCGGTGGATCTCGTACCGGGACGCGCCCGGGTTGTCGGTCACCGTCACGGTGCCGTCGGCGCTGCCAGTCATCCGAGCCTCCCCGAGGCCGGTCATCACACTTCAGTGACCCCCCGGCAACGTGCCGCCGCCGCCACGGCTTCCGAGCGCGGCCGCGCGCCTTACACCTACGATAGGAGGATGAAAGAAGAAAGAACTACCGCCGGGATGCGCAGTCGTGCCATTCGGGCGCAGGTGGCCGGCCACCGGCTGACGTTGCGTCCAGAAGACGTTCGGTCCGCTCTGGAGCGCGTCGAGCCGGGGCCGATCCGGGATCATTTCGTCGTGGTGGGCCGTCGGCGGTACCCGGTGAAGCAGGCTCTGGCCGCGGTGACCGGCATCGACCCGGCCGACTTCACCAGCCAGCACGCCCGCTCGGTGCTGCGTCGGTTGGGGCTGGGACTCGGCCGACTGTCCGGCGATCCGGTGTCCCCGCCGGGCGGGGTGGCGCATCGGCAGGCGGGGAAGCAGGCCATGAGCAGCCGCGCGCAGCCCCCCGGCCGGGGACCAACCGACACCGATGCCGGGGAGGTTCTGCGCCCATACCTCAACCGATGGGTCGCCTGGCAACGCGGCGACGTGCTGGCGGACGGCGACAGCTTCGGGGAGGTGCTGGCCTGGCTCCGGGCGCACCGGGTGACGGCGGACGCGGTCTTCCTGGTCCCCGACGACCCCGGCCGCATCTCGGCGGGGCTGTCCGGCTGACCGTGATTCTGCGCCTGGAGTTCGTCCGACTCCCCCAACCGCGGGGACCCTCGCTGGCCCGTCCGGCCGTCGACCTCGTGGTCAACGGCGTGCACGAGGCGCCACTGCGATGCCTGCTGGACACCGGAGCGGCCGGCACCCGGCTGCCGGCGTCCGCCGCCGACTCCTTCGGCGTGGACCTGGACGACGCGCAGGTGGGGGCGGCGCTGGTGATCGGCGGCGTCCGCACGGTTCCGTACGACGCGGACGTTTCGCTGTCATGTGCCGGCCATGAATGGTCGGCGACCGTGTCGTTCTGCGCGCCGGACTTCGCCGGTTTCGGGTTGGTCGGCCTGGGCGGGTTCTTCGACCAGATCCATGTCTGCGTGGACGGCTACCTCGGGCAGGTCGACCTCGAGCCGCACGGCGACCGACTGGACCGGCTCGGGTTGGACAGTCGCGGCGCGCGGGGCTGAGAGCCGCCCCGCCGGGCTGCGGGATGCTGCTGCCATGACCAACCGCCTGGCCGAGTCCACGTCGCCGTACCTGCGGCAGCACCAGGACAACCCGGTGGACTGGTGGGAGTGGAGCCCGGAGGCCTTCCGCGCGGCCGAGCGCCGCGGCGTACCGGTGCTGCTCTCCGTCGGCTACGCCGCCTGCCACTGGTGCCACGTGATGGCGCACGAGTCCTTCGAGGACGAGCGGGTGGCGGCGCTCATGAACGAGAGCTTCGTCTGCGTCAAGGTCGACCGGGAGGAGCGGCCGGACGTCGACGCCGTCTACATGGAGGCCGTGCAGGCGATGACCGGGCAGGGCGGTTGGCCGATGACCGCCTTCCTCACCGCCGCCGGGGAGCCGTTCTTCTGCGGTACCTACTTCCCGCCGGAGCCACGCCACGGCATGCCCTCGTTCACCCAGCTGCTGCTGTCGGTGGCCCAGGCCTGGCGGCAGCGGCGCGGCGAGGTCGAGGCGGCCGGCGCCGACGTCGTACGCCGGCTGGCCGACCGGGCGCCGCAACCGCCCTTGGGAGAGCTCGGCGCGGACACCCTCGACGCGGCGGTGGACTCGCTGCGGTCCGGCTACGACGCGGTCCGCGGCGGCTTCGGCGGCGCGCCGAAGTTCCCGCCGTCCATGGTGTGCGAGTTCCTGCTGCGGGCCGCCGCCCGGACCGGCCGACCCGAGACGCTGGCCATGGTCGTGGGCACCTGTGGGGCGATGGCGCGGGGCGGGATCTATGACCAGCTCGGCGGCGGGTTCGCCCGCTACTCGGTGGACGCCGGCTGGGTGGTGCCGCACTTCGAGAAGATGCTCTACGACAACGCCCTGCTGCTCCGGGTCTACGCGCACCTGTGGCGCTCGACCGGCTCGCCGCTGGCCGCGCGGGTGGTGCGGGAGACGGCCGAGTTCCTGCTGCGTGACCTGCGGACGCCGGAGGGCGGCTTCGCCTCTGCGCTGGACGCCGACAGCGAGGGCGTCGAGGGCCGGTACTACGTCTGGACCCCCGGGCAGCTGGCGGAGGTCCTCGGCGCGGACGACGGGCGGCGGGCCGCCGAGCTGCTGGGGGTCACCGACGCGGGCACGTTCGAGTCCGGCAGCTCGGTGCTGCAGCTGCACCACGACCCGGCCGACCCGGTGTGGTGGGCCGGGGCCCGGTCCCGGCTGCTGGCCGCCCGGGGGCGCCGGGTGCCGCCGGGGCGCGACGACAAGGTCGTCGCCGCCTGGAACGGGCTGGCGGTCGCGGCCCTGGCGGAGGCCGGCGCGCTGTTCGACGAGCCGGCCTGGGTGGCGGCGGCGGACCGCTGCGCGGACTTGCTGCTGGACCGGCACTGGTCCGCGGGCCGGCTGCGGCGGGCCTCCCGTGACGGCGTCGCCGCCCGGCACGCCGGCGTGCTCGAGGACTACGCCGACGTGGCGGAGGGCTTGCTGGTGCTGTTCTCGGTGACCGGGGAGCCGACCCGGCTGGGTGCGGCCGGCGCCCTGCTCGACGTCGTGCTCGACCACTTCGCCGACCCGGACGGCGGCTTCTACGACACCTCCGACGATGCGGAGGCGCTGGTCCGCCGCCCGCAGGACCCGACCGACAACGCCACCCCGGCCGGCTCGTCGGCGGCAGCCGGGGCGATGCTCAGCTGCGCCGCCTACACCGGCTCCGAGTTCTACCGCGCCGCCGCCGTCTCGGCGCTGGGACGGGTGGCGGCGAACGCCGGGCGCTACGCGCGTTTCCTCGGCTGGGCTCTCGCCGTCGCGGAGGCCATGGTGGCCGGACCGGCCGAGATCGCGGTGGTGGGTGCACCGCAGGACCCGGGGACGGCTGCGCTGGCCCGGGCGGCCCGGCTCTCGCCGGCCCCCGGGGCGGTGCTCGCGGTCGGGGATCCCGCCGGCCCGGGCGGTGTGCCGCTGCTCGCCGGCCGGCCCGCGCTCGGCGGGCGGCCCACCGCGTACGTCTGCCGGCGCTTCGTCTGCGAGCGCCCGGTGACCGGTCCGGCCGAGCTCGCCGGTCAGCTGACCGCGACGCTCGGGAATGCCGCCGGCTAGCGCTTGCTTGTGTGTCGATGTAAGTGTGTAATCAGACATCGACACAGGAGGTACCGAGATGCATCGGCATTCACGGTTCGCCGCGCCGGACGGGCGCGGCATGCGAGGCCGGGGCGGTCCCTGGGGACGGTCCGGCGATCTGCCCAGCACCGAGGACGCGACCGGCTGGCTCGCCGGTCGGCTCCCGGACGGCTGGTTCGACGGCGCCCCCGAGGTGGTCATCGACCGCGACGAGATCCTCGTCGTCGGCCGGCTGAGTGCCCCGCAGGTCGAGGGCGACGAGCCGGCGCAGGCCGCCGCGGTGGCCGGCCGGATCAAGCGCTTCCGCGAGGAGACCCGCGAGCAGCGGATGGCGATCGCCCGCGAGGCGGAGCACCGCTACGGCCGCAAGGTCGCCTGGGGGGCCGAGGTCGGCGACCGGCGCGAGCTGTTCACGACCATGTCCGTCCCGGTGATGACCCGGCTGCGCCAGCCGGAGCGCAAGGTGCTCGACACGCTCGTCGACGCCGGCGTCGCCCGCAGCCGCAGCGAGGCGCTGGCGTGGTGCGTGAAGCTCGTCGGCACGCACGAGGAGGAGTGGATCTCGGGGCTGCGCGACGCGCTGGTCGCGGTCGAGCAGGCCCGGGCGGCCGGCCCCGACGTCAGCGCCTAGAGCCGGGGTAGCGCCCGCCCGGTCGGGCGCGTCGGTGGTCCGCGGTGGAGTCCGGTCCCCGGATCTCGGGCAGGGTTGGCCCGTGCGCGACCGCCGGACCACCGCCGCTGCCCTCGGGTTCGCCCTGGCCGTCCTGCTCGGCGGGTGCAGCGGCGGATCGAGCCCGACGAGCGCCACCGGGCGGCCCTCCGCCGACGCCGGGAGCCGCGCGGCGCCGGCGACCGATCCGGTCGAGCCCCCGTCGCCGAGCCCGTCCGCGGGTCCGCTGCCGAGCCCGTCCCCCCGCCCGCTGCCGAGCGCCCCGCCGCCGGCTCAGCTGCCCCGCGGCGGTCGTGTCCTGTTCCCGACCTACCGGGTGGTCGCCTACTACGGGGCGGCCGGCACCAGCGCGCTCGGGGTGCTCGGCGAGACGTCCCCGGACCGGGCCGCCGCCCGGGTGACCGCGGCCGCCAGGCCGTTCGGCGCCCCGCACCGGCCGGTGCTGCCGGCGTTCGAGCTGATCGTCAGCGTCGCCCAGGGCTCGGCCGGGCCCGACGGCGACTACAGCTCGGACACCGACCCGGCCCGGATCCAGGCCTACCTCGACGCGGCCCGGCGGATGAAGGGGCTGCTGCTGCTCGATATCCAGCCGGGGCGGGCCGACTTCCTGCCCAAGGTCAAGCGCTACGAGCGGTTCCTCGCCCAGCCCGACGTCGGGTTGGCCCTCGACCCCGAGTGGCACATGGGTCCGACCCAGGTACCCGGCCGGGTGATCGGCTCCAGCACCGCCGCCTCGATCAACGCGGTGTCGGCGTACCTCGCGGAGCTGACCGCCCGTCGGCGGCTGCCGCAGAAGCTCTTCGTCGTGCACCAGTTCGTGTCCCGGATGCTGCCCGACCGGGCCCGGATCGTCGCCCGCCGGGGGCTCGCGACGACGTTCCACATCGACGGCTTCGGCAGTCGGGCGGCCAAGCTCGCCAAGTACGCCGCCCTGCACGCCAACCCGCCGTTCGCCAATGGTCTCAAGCTCTTCTACGACGAGGACATCGACCGGCTGCAGCCGGCCGAGGCGGTGGCGCTGCGCCCCAGCCCGGACCTCATCAGCTACCAGTAGCGGTCACCGGGAGTAGACGGCGAGCGAGACCGCCACGTACTGCACGGTGAACCCGGCGACGGTCAGCGCGTGAAAAACCTCGTGGAAACCGAAGAAACGCGGCGACGGGTTCGGCCGGCGCAGCCCGTACACCAGCCCCCCGACGCTGTAGAGGACGCCGCCGACGATGAGCAGCACCACGACGGAGGAGCCGCCGTGCTCCTGCAGCTGCGGCAGCAGCAGCGCCGCGACCCATCCGAGGACGAGGTAGAGCGGCACGTAGAGCCAGCGCGGAGCGGAGAGCCACAGCACCCGGAACAGCACCCCGAGCAGCGCTCCCGCCCACACCGTCCACAGCAGCCGGGAACCGGTCGGCGCGGGCAGCACGAGCAGCGCGAACGGCGTGTAGGTGCCGGCGATGATCAGAAAGATGTTCGCGTGGTCGAGCCGCTGCAGCCGGGCGTGCACGGCCGGCGACCAGTTGCCGCGGTGGTAGACAGCGCTGATACCGAACAGCAGCGCGGCGGTGACCGCGTAGACCGCGCAGGCCAGCCGGGCCGTCGCACCGTCCGCGAGCAGCACGAGGACCGAACCGGTCCCGATGCTGAGCGGGAACGCGACGGTGTGCAGCCAGCCGCGCAGCCGCGGCCGCACCGCCTGGATGAGCGCCGCAGGCTCCGTCACGCCCGCTCCCTCCGGCCGGCGACCCGTTAGTATGTCGGAACCTCCATACCCATCTGGCCGGGCCGACGACGCCCCGGCGCGAGGAGTGATCGTGGCCTACGTGGTGCACGCGAAGTCGCTCGAGGAGAACCCGTCACCGGCACGGCTGCGCGAGCTGACGGAGCGGATGCCCAACGCCCGGCGTACCGAGTTCGGCAACGTCGTCGTGCGTGCCCGCGTCGACTCCCGCAGCAAGGCATCGACCTACATTGTCACCGACGACCCGGAGTCGGTGACCGACCAGACCGTCACCAGGGCGGAGTACGACCGGCTCGCCCGCCGGCAGGACGACTACATCGCCGACCGCGACATGGTTCTGGTCGACGGCTACATCGGTAACGACCCGGAGTTCCGTACCCGCGCGCGGCTCGTCATCGAGGCCGCGAACGCCAACGTCGCCGGCATGCAACAGCAGCTGTACTACCCGTTGGAGGACGGCGACCGCACCGAGCCGGCGACCACGGTCGTCTACACGCCGAACCTGGCCGCCGACGGCTACCCGAACGACCGGGCGATCCTGGTGGACCTGGAGAACGGCGTCACCCGCGTGCTCAACTCCGACTACTTCGGTGAGTCGAAGAAGGGCGGTCTGCGGATGTGGAACGACATCGTACACGAGCGCGGCGGCCTGGCGATGCACGCCGGCTGCAAGATGATTCCGGTCGGCGGCCACAACAAGACCATGCTGATCGTCGGGCTGTCCGGCACCGGCAAGACCACGACGACCTTCACGAAGCAGCTCGGCTCCAAGCCCGTGCAGGACGACTTCATCGCGCTGATGCCGGGCGGAAAGGTCTATGCCACCGAGAACGGCTGCTTCGCGAAGACGTTCGGCCTCGACCCCGAGTTCGAGCCGGCGATCTACAGCGCCACCACCAAGCCCGACGCCTACCTCGAGAACGTCAGCGTCGACGAGAACGGCACCGTCGACTTCTTCGACACCAGCTACACGAAAAACGGCCGCACCACCTGGCCGTTCTCCTACGTCGACCCCTACGACGCCCGCGAGCTCGAGCCGGCCGAGTTCCTGCTGATCCTGAACCGGAACGAGAACATCGTCCCCGGCGTGGCCCGGCTCGACCGCACGCAGGCTGCGGCGTACTTCATGCTCGGCGAGACCATGGGCACCTCCGCCGGCGGCAGGGACGAGGAGGGCAAGGCGCTGCGGGTACCCGGCACCAACCCCTTCTTCCCGCGGTTGATGTCCGAGATGGGCAACCGCTTCCTCGAGCTGCTCGACGGGCGCGAGCTGAAGGTCTTCGTGCTCAACACCGGCCGAATCGGCGGTCCGGAGGGCCGGGACGGCTCGAAGAAGGTGAAGATCCCGCACTCGTCGGCGTTCGTCTCCGGCATCGCCGAGGACACGATCTCCTGGGAGCCGGACCCCGACTTCGGCTACGACGTCGCGACCGCGGTGCCGGGCATCGAGGACGACGAGCTGCTCCAGCCGCGCCGGCTCTACCAGCGGCAGGGGCGGCTCGAGGAGTACGCCGGGATCGTCGAGGGGCTCAAGACCGAGCGCGCGGCGTACCTCGCGAAGTTCCCGGGTCTCGACGAGCAGATCGTCAAGTCCGTCAGCTGACCGGCGCGGTGACCGCGTCGCGTCGCCGCTGCGGCGATCACGACACCCGGGTGCCGCCTCCCGCCGCCGGCCCACCTGCGCCGACCGGCGCCGACCTGCCAGAATGCGCGGACCCGATCGAGGAGGCGCCGAGCAGGTGAACCTGCGCGACCTGGCCTACTCGGTATACGAACGGCGGCTGCTGGCCGGGCTGGCCGCTGCGCCGGCGCCCCGACACGTCGGGGTGATCCTGGACGGCAACCGCCGCTGGGCCCGGGCCGCCGGCGCCGCGGACGTCGCCTCCGGGCATCGCCGCGGCGCCGACAAGATCGCGGACCTGCTCGGCTGGTGCGAGCAGGCCGGCGTCGAGGTCGTCACGCTGTGGCTGCTGTCCACCGACAACCTGACCCGGCCGACCGCCGAACTGGCACCGCTGCTGCGGATCATCGAGGAGACCGTGCGGGGGCTCGCCGCGGCGGACCGGTCGTGGCGGGTCAACCCGGTCGGCTCGCTGGACCTGCTCCCGGACGAGACCGCCCGGGTGCTCAAGGAGGCCGCCGACGCCACCGCCGGCCAACCCGGCCTGATGGTCAACGTTGCGGTGGGTTACGGCGGCCGGCGGGAGATCGCCGACGCGGTCCGCTCGATGCTCCAGGAGCACGCCAGTCGCGGCGCGACCCTCGAAGAGGTCGCCGCGCTGCTCGACGCCGAGCACATCGCCGAGCACCTCTACACCCGCGGTCAGCCCGACCCCGACCTGGTCATCCGCACCTCGGGCGAGCAGCGGCTCTCCGGCTTCCTGCTGTGGCAGAGCGCCCACTCCGAGTTCTACTTCTGCGACGCGTTCTGGCCGGACTTCCGCCGCGTCGACTTCCTGCGGGCGCTGCGCTCCTACGCCGCCCGGTCCCGGCGGTTCGGCGTCTAGGCATCGGGCGTGTCGGCCCCGGCGGCCTCGCCCCGCGGCTACCGTCGAGATCGGCGGCCGGCACCTCGGCCGGCCGGTCGGCTCACAGGGAGTCCGGTTGAGCGCAGGACGCAAGACCTACGTCGTGGACACCAGCGTCCTGCTCGCGGACCCCGGCGCGTTGAGCCGGTTCGACGAGCACGACGTCGTCCTGCCGGTGGTTGTCGTCACCGAGCTGGAGGCCAAGCGGGCGCACGCCGAGCTTGGCTACTTCGCCCGGCAGGCGCTGCGGCGCCTGGACGAGCTCCGGATCCGGCACGGCCGGCTCGACCAGGCGCTGCCGGTCGGGGCCGCCGGCGGCACGCTGCGGGTCGAGCTCAACCACACCGACCCGAGCGTGCTGCCGCCCGGGTTCCGCCTCGCCGACAACGACAGCCGCATCCTCGCCGTCGCGCGCAACCTCGCGGCCGACGGCCATGACGTCGTGCTGGTCAGCAAGGACCTGCCGCTGCGGGTGAAGGCTGCCTCGGTGGGGCTGGTGGCGCAGGAGTA
>JBBSHH010000002.1:0-67718 GCA_038253225.1 Mycobacteriales bacterium
GCTGGACAACGCCTACGCGACGCTTGTCGTCGGCCAGGTGCGGGTCATCGTCGCGCTGAACGCGCAGATCGAACAGCTGGCGCAGGTGGTGGCTGAACATTTTGATCGCCACCCGGCTGCTGAGATCTACCTCAGCCAGCCGGGCCTCGGCGTCGTCCTCGCCGCCCGGGTGATGGGCGAGTTCGGCGACGCTCCGGCCCGCTTCGCCGACGCGCGTGCGCGCAAGAACTACTCCGGGCAAAGCCCGATCACCAGATCCCAATGCCAGGCGATCGACCGCACTCAGCCGAGCCTGCCGCTCAAAGCAGGCCGGGGCGGCACGATGACGCACGACTACAAGCGGAACGGCACGATCGACCTGTTCGCGGCGATGAACATCGCCACCGGCGAGGTGCTCACCGACTACCAGAAGCGGCACACCGCCATCGACGTGCTCCGCTTCTTCAAGCAGATCGACGCCGCCGTCCCGCGCGGGCTGGCCGTCCACGTGGTGCTGGACAACCTGTCCGCGCACAGTGCGCCGGAGATCGCCAAGTGGCTGGCCCACCGCGACCGCCGCCGCTGGCACCTGCACTTCACCCCGACCTCCAGCTCGTGGCTGAACCTGGTCGAGCGCTGGTTCAAAGAACTCACCGACAAACGGCTCCCGGCGCGGACGGTTCACCAGCGTCGCTGACCTTACCGACGCCATCACCACCTGGGCCGCGCACTGGAACGAAGATCCCAAACCCTTCATCTCGAAAGCGACCGCCGACGAGATCATCGCGAAAGTCCAACGCGGGCGCGACACCCTCCACCAGATCAAAACAGCGACAGACCACTAAAGAGGCTTCGCCTCGGACCGCCGAGGTTGCTGGCGGAGCGGTGGGGGCGACGTCAGGGGCGTCGGGGGTCATGGTGGTGCACGACGGCCGGGTGGTCGTGGAGGTGCGGCATGGGATCTCGGCCGGTCAAGGTGCAGGACCTGCTGGACGGGCACGTCACGCTGGATGTGGAGTGCCTGGATCGGATCTACCTGAACTTGTACGTGCCGAACTTGCAGGTTCCTGGGCAGGTGGTGACGTTCCTGACGCGGCATCTGGGGTTCCCGATCCCGTCGCCAGCGGTGATCGAGAAGATCGGGACCCGGTTCCGCCGGTCGGTTGAGGACTTCGCGAAGGCCAACGATGTGCCGCTGGTCCGGTTCGCCAAGGGCGACCGCAAAATCGAGGTGATGCGGCCGTACGTGCAGCGCCAGGAGGCGACGGGGCACTCGGGTGTCGCGGCGGCCGGCGTGGCGCAGGAGTTCCAGACGGTGACGACCGCGACCTGCCGGCCCTCCCGCAGCGGTGGCGCTCCGCAGTTCAGCTATGGACGCGCTCCAGCGGCGGGTGATCTGTTACTACTTCTACCTGTGGGACGTCGACTTCGGGCCGGCGTTCATCAAGATCTGCGCCTACTTCCCGTATCCCGGCAAGGTCTGGATCAACGGCATGAGTGGGCGAAGCGGCAGGCCAGCAAGCTGGGGGCGGCGTTCACCGCGCTGTCCAACGGTTTCGCGTCCTGCTCGGAGCCGCAGGTGTTGCAGGCGATCTGCGACCGGCTCGGCCCGCGGACGATCGGCGTGTTCCTGGAACGCTGGTGGGCCCGGCTGCCGCTGCCCCTGACGGCGGCGGACCGGGCCGGTGGGTACTGGTGGGAGTGCTCGATGCGGCAGGTCGAGACCTCCCGCACGCTGGTGTTCGACGCACCCCGGTCCGGCCGGGCGTTCTTCGAGGCGCTGATCGCCGACAACCTCGATCTGGGCCGCCCGGACACGATGGAGCTGATCTTCGGCCGGCAGGTCCGGTCGACGACGACCGGCGTCTTCGCTACCCGGGTCGTCACCAGAGGCGTTGATGTCACCATCAACGCGTTCTACAAGCACAGCAGGATCAAGCAGTACTTCAAGGAAGGCCGCGCGCTGCGGATCGAGACGGTGATCAACAGCCCGACCGACCTGGGGGTCCTGCGACGCCTGGAGCACCTGGACGAGCTGCAGGCCAAGGCACGTGACGTGAACCGCCGGCTGTTGGACTATGAGCGGGTCGGTCAGGGCTGTGTCCTCGCGAGCCCAGCCTTTGAGCGGGTCGCGTCCCCGTCCCAGGTGGACGGGCAGAGGGCCCCAGCCCTGCGCTTCGGCGACCCTCGGGTCATGGCCCTGACCGGCGCCCTTGGCGATCGCCACCAACGTGATCGCCGGGTTCACCAACCGCAGCTTGCGCGCGCAGGTCAGCGCGCTGCTCGGCGCGTCCTACAGCCAGGCCCAGGCCAGCTACGACCTGCGCCGGCTGCGCCTGAAAGGACTGATCGTCCGGCTCGAGCACAGCAACACCTACGTCCTGACCCCCGACGGACAGCGCGTCGCGATCTTCTACACCAAAGTCCACCACCGGCTGCTGCCGCTGTTCGCGGCCGACCAACCGCCCGCGCACCTCCCCGTTCGACAAGCCCTACGCACACTCGACCACGCCGGAAGCGACTACATCGGCCAGGCCCACATGGCCGCATAGAACTTGCCTCAAACGTCAACGCCCTAGCGACCAAGGGTCGCGACCAAGGGTCGCTAGGCGGTCAGAGCTCGTCTCGGCCTGAAGGCCCCAACGAGCCGGGCGAAGATCGCTTGAGCGGCATTGAGGCGGTCCGGGTTCAGTCCCCCGGCCGGTCCCCTCAGCCCATTCAGCCTGCGCGATCTCGATCGTGTGCAGCGCATTCATTCCCGGGAGCGGTGAGCGCCAGCAGCTTTACGCGGCGATGGGCAGGATCGTCCAGGTACTGGGCCAGCCCTTCGGAGACAAGCAGGTCGCCTTCGCGCTGGACGCTCTGACGCGTCAGCGCCAGCGCTCGCGCGATCGAGGGGATCGTCGCCCGCTGGGCTCAGCACGAGCAGCTCGCGGGCGGCGGTGGCCCTGCCGATGTCGGGGCCCGCGCCGGACGCCGACCCGGCCGCGGAGCGCGACCCAGCGCCGTGCCGCCGCCGACCCGCTGGACGGCTTTGATCGGCGGGCAGCGGCCCAGTCCGGGATCCCTACCTGGTGATTTGGCCGCGGTGCGAGGGGCGTCCGGCGGCGAACAGGCAACACACCGCAGGGCCCGAACCGCTCCATGCTGGAGCGACGCGTGACCATGGGCACCTTGATCAGCGTGCCCCCTACGCCCTTTCCATGCCGGTAACAGCGGTACCAACGGGTCCGCCATTGGCGGGTACGGACAACTGGCGCGGATCACCGCTCCTGCCCAGACAGCGTTTCCGCACGTCAGGGGCACTACGGGTGAACAGGGGTACTGGTGGCAGGTGTTGGGTTCGAACCAACGTAGGCTGAGCCGGCGGTTTTACAGACCGCTCCCTTTGGCCACTCGGGCAACCTGCCGTGGGGTCCGAGGATAGCCGATGGGTGCCGGTCCCAAACGAAGCGGGGAGGCGGACCAGTGGCCGACGCGTCGTTCGACGTGGTGAGCAAGGTGGACCGGCAGGAGGTCGACAACGCGCTGAACCAGGCGGCGAAGGAGGTCGCGCAGCGGTATGACTTCAAGGGGGTCGGCGCCTCGATCGCGTGGTCCGGGGACGCCGTGGAGATCAAAGCCAACAGCGACGACCGGGTCCGGGCGGTCCTCGAGGTCTTCCAGGAGAAGCTGATCAAGCGCGGCGTCTCGCTCAAGGCGCTGGACCACGGCGACCCGCAGCCGGCCGGCGGCAGCACGTCCCGGCTGAGCATCAGCGTCCAGCAGGGCATCGACGACGAGAAGGCCAAGACGATCGCCAAGAAGATCAGGGGTGCCGGCCTCAAGGGCGTGCAGGCGCAGATCCAGGGCGACCAGCTGCGAGTGTCCGGGAAGAAGCGGGACGACCTGCAGGCGGTTATCGCGCTGCTCAAGGACAGCGACTTCGGCGTACCGCTGCAGTTCGTCAACTACCGCTGAGTTCGCCGCGTCGAACCGGTGCCGGGCCGGTTCCCTCGGGGTCAGCCCCGGCCGGCCAGCGGGGTGATGTGCAGCACCAGCTCGGGGTCGAGGCTGAGCACCACCGTGACCACCACGGCGACGGCGATCGCCACCGCCACCGGACGGCTGGCCGGGCCGTCCGGCGGCTCGACCGCAGGGACCCCGGCCGACCCCCGGTCCTCCGGGGCGAACAGCAGCGCGGCCAGGCGCAGGTAGTAGAACAGCGCGACGACGGTGTTGACCGCCATCACGACACCCAGCCACACCACCTCGCCGCGCACCGCCGCGGAGAACACCACGACCTTGGCGAAGAGCCCGGCCAGGCCCGGTGGCAGCCCGGCCAGGCAGGCGAGGAAGAACGCCAGCGCCAGCGCTACCAGGGGCGAGCGGCGGGCCAGTCCGCGGTAGTCCGCCACCGCGTTGCGCGGCCGGTCCCCGGCCACCCACACCACGCAGGCAAAGGCGCCGAGCGTCATCGCCGCGTAGAACACGACGTATCCCAGCGTCGCAGCCGCGGCGTCGTCGAGCACCCGGGCCCGGCCGTACGCCGACGCCGCCACCCCGAGCGGCACCAGCATGTAGCCGGCCTGAGCCACCGAGGACCAGGCCAGCAGTCGGATGACGTACCGCTGCCGGAGAGCCACCAGGTTGCCCACGGTCATGGTCAGCGCGGCGATAACGGCGAGCATCGGGCCCCACACGTCGGCGTAGCCGCGGAAACCGACGAGCAGCACGATCAGCAGGCCGGCGAAGCCCGCGGCCTTCGACGCGACCGACAGGAACGCCGCCACCGGCAGCGGGGCGCCCTGGTAGGTGTCCGGCGCCCAGGCGTGGAACGGCACGGCGGAGACCTTGAACGCGAAGCCGACGATGACCAGCGCGATGCCGGCGGAGGTCACCGGCTGCCGCAGCCGCGGGCGGGCCAGCGCGGCGGCGACCTGGTCGAGCTGCAGCGAGCCGGTGACGCCGTACACCAGGCTGGCACCGAAGATCAGCACGGCCGTCGCCAACACCGAGATCAGGAAGAACTTCAGCGCGGCCTCGCTGGAGCGCGGGTCGGCCCGACGGAAGCCGGCGAGCACGAACACCGGGACCGTGACCACCTCGAGGGAGAGCACGAGCAGCAGCAGGTCCCGACTGCCGGCCAGAGTGATCATCCCGGTGAGCGAGACCAGCAGCAGGAAGTGGTACTCCCCCGCCGGCAGCCGCTGCGCCCGCACGGTCGGCTCGGAGAGCAACAACACCACGGCGGTGGCGAGCAGGAAGAGCCCGCTGAACAGCAGGCTGAACCGGTCCACGGCGTAGGAGCAGCCGCCCGCGGCGGTGCAGAACGTGGACCGGTCGTCGCCGGCGGCCAGCGCCCCGGTGGCCACCATGGCGGCCACGACCCCGGCGAGCGACACCGGCAGCGCGACCCCGCGCCGGTCCGCCGGGACGAACAGGTCGAGGACGAGGACGCCGAGAGCGGTGCCGACCGCCAGCAGCGGCGGCGCGATCGCTGCGTAGTCGATGGAGGCGGCGAAGGGCACCCCGAGGTCACCCGCCGCCGAGCAGCCGGCGGACCGCAGCGTCGGTCACACCGAGCACGAGTCGTGGGTAGAGACCCAGGACCAGGGTGAGCGCGAGCAGCG
Organism: Mycobacteriales bacterium; assembly: GCA_038253225.1. Taxonomy (GTDB): domain Bacteria; phylum Actinomycetota; class Actinomycetes; order JALYNC01; family JALYNC01; genus JBBSHH01. Next base: position 5,592 of record JBBSHH010000002.1, read on the forward strand.
GCGCCCACGCAGCCAGCTCGACCGACGTGACGTCGCCGAACCGGCGCTCCCGCCACCGCTCCGGCACGACCCCGAGCGTCACCCGGCGCAGCAGCACCAGCAGGTACACCGCGGTCAGCACCGTACCGACACCGGCCAGCACCATCAGCGTAAGGAACAGCCCGCGGTGCAGGCCCTGCGCCGGCCGGAACGCCCCCAGCATCGCGAGCATCTCGCCCCAGAACCCGGCCAGCCCCGGCAGCCCGAGGCTCGCGATCGCGGCGAAGGTCAGCAGCCCGCCCAGCAGCGGCGCCTTGGCCAGCACCCCGCCGCCGATCTCGGCGATGTCCTGCGAGTGGTAGCGGTCCTTGAGCGCGCCGACGAGGAAGAACAGCAGCCCGGTCACCACCCCGTGCGCGACGTTGGCCAGCAGGGCGGCGTTGACCCCGACCGGGGTCAACGTGGCGATGCCGAGCAGGACGAAGCCCATGTGCCCGACGCTGGAGTAGGCGATGAGCCGCTTGATGTCGCGTTGTACGAGGCAGCACAGCGCGCCGTAGATGATGCCCACGACGGCGAGCACACCGAGGTACGGCGCGAAGTCGCGAGCTGCGGCCGGCAGCTCGGTGACCGCGATCCGGACCAGCCCGTAGGTGCCCATCTTCAGCAGCACGCCGGCGAGCAGCACCGAGCCGACGGTCGGTGCCTCGGTGTGCGCGTCCGGCAGCCAGCTGTGCAGCGGCCACATCGGCGTCTTGACCGCAAAGCCGAGGAACAGCCCGAGGAACGCCAGGTCCTGCGCCGCCCGGGGCAGGTCGGCGCCGCCTCGCCGGCCCAGCCGGACCATGTCGAACGTTGCGGTGTGCGCGTAGATGACCAGGATGCCGAGCAGCAGCAGCACCGAGCCGAGCAGCGTGAACAGGATGAACTTCGTCGCCGCGTAGCTCCGGCGCTCGCCGCCCCAGAGCGCGATGAGGAAGTACATGGGGGCGAGGACGACCTCGAAGAACACGAAGAACAGCAGCAGGTCGAGCGCCAGGAACGTGCCCAGCATGCCGACCTCGAGCAGCAGCACCAGCGCCAGGAACGCCCGCGGTCGGCCGGGCTCGGGCAGGGTCTTCAGGGTGTAGACCGCGCACAGGAAGCTCAGCAGCGTGGTCAGCACCACCAGCGGCAGCGAGATCCCGTCCAGCCCGAGGTGGAACCGGATGTCCGCGGCCGGCACCCAGGCGCGGTCGACGCCGAGCTGGAAGCCGCCCCGGTGGTAGTCGTACGCCGCGAGCAGCGCCAGGCTCAGCCCGAACGTCGTGGCCGTGGCGGCGACCCCGATCCGGCGGGCCCAGCGATCCGGCGCCGCGAGCAGCCCGGCGCAGCCGGCCAGGGGCAGGAGGAGCAGCGCGACCAGGATCACGTCAGCACCGCCACGCCGGCGACCAGCACCAGCACCCCCAGGAACAGCGCGGTCGCGTAGGCCTGCACGTTGCCGTTCTGCAGCCGCCGGAGCCCACCGCCGGCGAGCCACGCGCCGGAGCCGGACCCGCTCGCCAGCCCGTCGACGCCGGTGACGTCGAAGCCCAGCACCGCCCGGGCCAGTCGCGGCAGCGGTCGGACCAGCACCGCGTCGTAGAGCTCGTCGAGGTAGAACGCCCGCTCGAAGGGCCGCCGGGCCCGGCCCAGCAGCCGGGCCGGGTCGGCCGCCGGTGCCCGCCGCCAGCCGGTGTAGGTCACCAGCACCCCGAGCAGGCCGAGCGCGGTGGCGACCAGCGCGGTGCCGGCCTGCGGCCCGAGCGACGGCGTCGGCGGCGCGGTCAGCGGCAACGGCGTGTAGGCGAAGAACGCGACGTCCCGGCCGTACCCGAGCCAGCCCGGCAGCCAGCCGGAGCGCAGGCCGACGAACCCGAACGCGGCGGCGGGCAGCGCCAGCAGCAGCAGCGGCACCCGCATCGCGGTCGGCGCCTCCTCGATGACGGCGGTCCCGCGGTAGGTGCCGAAGAACGTCCGCAGCCACAGCCGGGTGGCGTAGGCCCCGGTCAGCAGCACGGTCAGCATCCCGGCGACGAACACCAGCCAGGCCGCCGGTCGGTCCAGCACCGGCCGCGCCGCGCCCGTCGCGGCCGCCCACGCCGAGCCGAGCACCGCGTCCTTGCTGAAGAAGCCGCTGAACGGCGGCAGCCCGGCCAGCGCGGCGAGCCCGACCGTCATGGTCGCGAACGTGACGGGCAGCCCGCGACGCAGCCCCCCCATCTCGCTCATCAGGTTGGTGCCGACGGTGCGGATCACCGCGCCGGCGCAGAGGAACAGCAGCGCCTTGAACGCGGCGTGGCTGAGCAGGTGGAACAGGCCGGCGGCGTACCCGCCGACCGCCAGGCCGCCGGTCATGTACGCGAGCTGACTGACCGTCGAGTACGCCAAGACCCGCTTGAGGTCGTCCTGGGCCAGCGCGGCCAGCGCGCCGAGCAGCATGGTGACGGCGGCGCTGACGGCGAGCACGTCGAGGGTGACCGGGGAGAGCACGAACACCGGGTAGAGCCGGGCGACGACGTACACGCCGGCCGCGACCATGGTGGCCGCGTGGATCAGAGCCGAGATCGGGGTCGGCCCGGCCATCGCGTCGGGCAGCCAGGTGTGCAGCGGGAACTGCGCGCTCTTGCCGACCACCCCGCAGACCAGCAGCAGCGTCCCGACCAGCACCGCGGTGTGGCCGAGCCGGGGCGCCCGGTCGAGCAGCGCGCTGATCCGGAACGAGCCGGCCGCCGTACCCAGGGTGAAGATGCCGAACAGGAACCCGACGTCCCCCACCCGGGTGGTGAGGAACGCCTTGACCGCGGCCGCCGAGGCGCTCGGCTGCTGCCAGTAGTGGCCGATGAGGAAGTAGGAGCAGACGCCCATCACCTCCCAGCCCACGAGCAGCTCGAGCAGGTCGGCGGAGACCACCACGAGCAGCATCGCGGCGGTGAACAGCGACACGAGCGCGGCGTACGACGGGTAGCGAGGGTCGCCGCGCAGGTAGGCGGTGGAGTAGACCTGCACGAGCAACGCCACTACGCAGACCATGACCGCGACGACCGCGGCCAGCCCGTCGACCCGGGTACCGACGGCGATCGGCACGGCCCCGGTGGGGGTCAGCAGCGTGCTCGTCTCCCGGACCCGGCCGGGGTCGCCGAGCACCGCGACGGCCAGCGCCAGCGCCAGCCCGGTGGGGACGGCGGTGCCGAGGACCGCGACGCCGGCCGGGCCGCCGGGCAGCCGGCGTCCGGCCAGCAGCCCGAGCACCGCGGCGAGGAACGGCACGGCCGGCACCAGCCAAGCGGCGCCGGTCACCGCTGCAGCTCCGGCTCGGGCGGGTCGACGTCGGCGAGCTCCCGGACCCGGTCGATGTCGATCGACTCCCGGTTGCGGTAGACCAGCAGCACGATTGCGAGACCGACGCCCACCTCGGCGGCGGCGACGACGATCACGAACAGCGCGAACACCTGGCCGCCGAGCAGCCGGTCCTGCAGGTAGACGCTGAACGCGACCAGGTTGACGTTCGCACCGTTGAGCATCAGCTCGACCGACATCAGCACGAGCACCGCGTTGCGCCGGGCCAGCACGCCGTACACCCCGAGCGCGAACAGCCCGGCGGCGAGCAGTAGCGGGTAGACGAGGTGCACTACGGCGCTCCGCGTCCGTCGGGCGGCCGGTCGGCGCCGATGTCCGGGCGGGACAGCACGATCGCGCCAACCAGCGCGGCCAGCAGCAGCACCGAGGCGACCTCGAACGGCAGCACGAAATAGCGGAAGATCGCCCCGCCGGTGGCCGCCGGGCCACCGGGTGCGGTGTCGAGGTCGACGTAGGCCGCCCGGAACCCGTCGACGAGCAGCCCGCCGAGCGCGCCGAACGTCGCGACCGCGGCGAGCAGCGCCGCCGGCCGGTTCGCGCTGTCGAGGTCGGCGCTGCGCCCGATCGGGGCCCGGGTGAGCATGGCCCCGAAGAGCAGCAGCACCACGACAGCGCCGACGTAGATCAGCACCTGCACCCAGGCGACGAACTCGGCGGTCAGCAGCAGATAGCAGCCGGCGACCGCGCCGAGCGCGACGACCAGCCATAGGGCCGCGTGAATGACGTTGCGGGTGGTGACGACGAGCACGCCGGCCGCGAGCGCCAGCAGCGCCAACGCGACGAACACCGCCTCCTGCGGATCCCAGCCGAGGAAGCCCGGCGCGGTGCGGGGCACCGGCAGCGCACCGGCGAGCAGGTCAGCCGGGCTCACGGCGTGGTCTCCGTTCGGCCCGGGCCGCGGTCGGGACGTCTCCGCGGGCGACCTGGACCTCCTTCGGCGTCTCCCCGGCCGGGTCGAGCGCCGGGGGCGGCGGCACCGTCCACATCCACTCGCGGAGCCGGTCCTTCTCGTGGGTGAGCTCGCTGACGTCGTACGTCGCGTACTCGAACTCCGGCGACCAGAACAGCGCGTCGAACGGGCAGACCTCGATGCAGATCCCGCAGTACATGCACAGGGCGAAGTCGATCGCGAACCGGTCGAGGATGTTGCGGGTCCGGGCCCGGGCGCCGGGCTCGCGCGGCGGGACGGTCTCCTTGTGCGAGTCGATGTAGATGCACCAGTCGGGGCACTCCCGGGCGCAGAGCATGCAGACCGTGCAGTTCTCCTCGAACAGCGCGATGACACCGCGGGACCGGGGCGGTAGCTCAGGCTTGAGGTCCGGGTACTGCGCGGTCACCGCCGGCCGCAGCATCGTGCGCAGCGTGACCGCGAGCCCGCGGGCCAACCCGCCGCCGGGCGGTCCGGTCACCGGCGCACCACCTCCACGACCCCGGTGAGCAGCAGCTGCCCGAACGCGAGCGGCACCAGCGTCAGCCAGGCGAAGCGCTGCAGCTGGTCCTCTCGCAGCCGGGGGTAGCTGACCCGCAGCCAGATCACGAGGAAGGACAGCGCGAGCACCTTGACCAGCGTCCAGAGCCAGCCGAGCTGGACGTCGAGGAACGGCCCCTTCCAGCCGCCGAGGAACAGCACGGTGGTCAGCGCCGCGAACACCACGATGCCGGCGTACTCGGCCAGCAGGAAGAACGCGAACCGCAGCCCGGTGTACTCGGTGAGCGGTCCGAACACCAGCTCGGAGTCGGCGTAGGGCATGTCGAACGGCGGCCGCCGCAGCTCGGCGAGGCCGGCGGTGAAGAAGATGACGCCGGCCACCCCCTGGTAGGGCAGCCACCACCAGTGCCAGGCCTGCGCAATGCCGGTCAGCGACAACGTGCCGGCGGCCATGGCCGCGGACGCTGCGGCGAGCACCAGCGGCAGCTCGTAGGCCATCAGCTGGGCCGCCGCCCGCAGGCCGCCGAGCAGCGCGTACTTGTTCGCGCTGGCCCAGCCCGCCATCAGCGTCCCGAGGACCCCCACCCCGGCCATCGCGAGCGCGAAGAAGATGCCGACGTCGAGCTCCTGCGCGACCTGCTCGCCCGGACCGACCGGGACGACGAGCAGCACCAGCAGGTAGGGGAGCAGCTGCACCACCGGGGCGAGTCGGAACACCGCCCGGTCGGCGGCGGCCGGCACGATCTCCTCCTTCTGGACGAACTTCACGCCGTCGGCGACGAGCTGAGCCCAGCCATGGAACCCGCCGGCGTACATCGGGCCGACCCGGGCCTGCATGTGCGCCATCGCCTTGTGCTCCAGCTGCCCGACCAGCAGCGGCAGGGTGAGGAACGCGACCAGGCAGCCGAGCAGCTTGGCGGCGACCTCAATCCACAGCGGCAGGCTCACCGGCTCGACTCCGGTCCCCACTCCGCCGGGTCGGGCACCCCGAGCGGGCCCATCCGGCGCCGACCCGGTGCCCCCTCGGCGCCCTCCCCCGGCTCCTTGGCCCCCGGCCAGGCCTTGGCGACCCGGGAGGCGAGCACGAAGGTCTTGCGCAGCGGGTGGCCCTCGAAGCCCTCCGGCAGCAGCAGCGGCACCAGGTTGGGGTGACCGTCGAACGTGATCCCGAACATCTCGAAGGTCTCCCGCTCGTGCCAGCCGGCGCCGCGGAACACCGGGAGCAGGCTCGGCAGCCGGGGCGCCTCGACCGGCACCCGGGTGCGGAGCAGCACGTGGAAGCGGCGGTCGATCGCGTAGAGGTGCAGCACCACCGCGAAGCCCTCGGCCAGCAGGTCGTAGGCCGAGAGCCAGTCGAAGAACCGGGCGCCCAGCTCGTCCCTGGCGAACGTCGCGGCGGCCACCCAGCTGGCCGCCGGCACCTCGACGGTGACCTGGCCGTACGCCGGCTCGAGCACCGCCTCGACGCCGAAGCGGTCGACGAACGCGGCGCCGACCTGCTCCGGTGTCACCGGCTGCCCGGCGGCCGGACCAACGCCTGCTGCAGCGCCGCGTCCGGCAGGGCCGGGCGGACCGGGGCGGGGCGGTAGCGGTCGCCGAGCGACTCGCGGCCGATCTTGTCCTGCAACCGCAGGATCCCGTGCAGCAGCGCCTCCGGCCGGGGTGGGCAGCCGGGCACGTAGACGTCGACCGGGATGATCTGGTCGACGCCCTTCGTGACGCAGTAGCTGTCCCAGTAGGGACCGCCGCAGTTCGAGCAGGCGCCGAAGGAGATGACGTACTTGGGCTCCGGCATCTGCTCGTAGAGTCGGCGCACCGCCGGCGCCATCTTGTCGGTCACGGTGCCGGAGACCACCATCAGGTCGGCCTGACGCGGCCCGTGGGCGAACGGGATGACACCGAGGCGGATGAAGTCGTGGCGGGACATCGAACTGGCGATGAACTCGATCGCGCAGCAGGCCAGCCCGAAGTTGAACACCCAGAGGCTGTACTTGCGGCCCCAGTTCAGCACGAAACGCATCGGCGCCGGAACCTCGGCCCCGAGCACACCGATGCCCTCCGCCGGCTCGGGCCGCCGACGGATCGTCGGGATCAGGTCCACGTCAGCACCTTCTTGCGCCAGGCGTAGAGCAACCCGACGGCCAGCAACCCCAGGAAGATCACCATCTCGACCAGCGGGGCCACCCCGAACGCGGGCAGCGCGAACACCGTCGCCCACGGGAACAGGAACACCGCGTCGACGGCGAAGACGACGTAGAGGAAAGCGAAGACGTAGTAGCGGATCTGGCTCTGGGCCCAGCCGTCGCCGACCGGGTCGAGCCCGCACTCGTAGCTGGTGAGCTTCTCCGGGGTCCGCCGGTAGGGCCGCAGCAGCCGGTTCGCGGTGAAGGCGACGGTGACGAAGCCGATGCCGAGGAGCGCCAACAGGGCGAGCATCGCGTAGCTGGCGATGTAGCCGTCCAGATCGCCACCTCCCGCATCCTCGCGCGCATCGTAGGCCGCCACCGCGGCTTCGGCCGGATTCCCAGGCCCATCGCGGCGTACGATAGGCGGTCGGCGTCACCCAGGACGGGGCGCGCCACAGGAGGCCTCCGGCGTGACCAAGCAGGTGCGGCAGCTCGACCGCGTGGTGATCCGCTTCGCCGGCGACTCCGGCGACGGGATGCAGCTCACCGGTGACCGGTTCACCGCCGAGACCGGCGCGTTCGGAAACGACCTGTCCACGTTGCCCGATTTCCCGGCCGAGATCCGCGCCCCGGCCGGCACCCTGCCGGGGGTGTCCGCGTTCCAGCTGCACTTCTCCGACCATGAGATCCTCACCCCGGGCGACGCGCCGGACGTGCTCGTGGCGATGAACCCGGCGGCGCTCAAGGCCAACGTCCGGGACCTGCGCAAGGGCGCCGACATCATCGTCAACACCGACGAGTTCACCAAGCGCAACCTCACCAAGGTCGGGTACGCCGCCAGCCCGCTCGACGACGGCTCGCTGGAGGAGTACCGGGTGCACCCGGTGGCGCTGACGTCGATGACGATCACCGCGTTGGCGGCGTACGACATCGGCAAGAAGGACGCCGGGCGGGCCAAGAACATGTTCGCGCTCGGCCTGCTCTCCTGGCTGTACAACCGGCCGACCGAAGGGACGCTCGAGTTCCTCGCGAAGAAGTTCGCGAAGCAGCCGGAGATCGCCAAGGGCAACGTCGCGGCGTTCCAGGCCGGCTGGAGCTTCGGGGAGACCACCGAGTCGTTCTCGGTCAGCTACGAGGTCAAGCCGGCCGTGATGCGGCCCGGGACCTACCGCAACGTCTCCGGGAACCTGGCCTTGGCCTACGGGCTGATCGCCGGCTCCCGGCTCAGCGGGCTGCCGTTGTTCCTCGGCTCGTACCCGATCACCCCGGCGTCGGACATCCTGCACGAGCTGAGCCGGCACAAGCGGTTCGGGGTGCGGACCTTCCAGGCCGAGGACGAGATCGCCGGCATCGGCGCGGCCCTCGGGGCCGCCTTCGGTGGCGCGCTGGGGGTCACCACGACCAGCGGGCCCGGGGTGGCGCTGAAGTCCGAGACGATCGGCCTGGCGGTCTCGATCGAGCTGCCGCTGGTCATCTGCGACATCCAGCGTGGCGGTCCGTCCACCGGGCTGCCGACCAAGACCGAGCAGTCAGACCTGCTGCAGGTGATGTTCGGCCGCAACGGCGAGGCACCGGTGCCGATCGTGGCGCCGCGGTCGCCGGCGGACTGCTTCGACGCAGCGATCGAGGCGGTCCGGATCGCTACGAAGTACCGCACGCCGGTCTTCGTGCTCTCCGACGGCTACCTCGCCAACGGCTCCGAGCCGTGGCTGCTGCCGGACGTCGGCGGGCTGCCGGACCTGCGGGTCGAGTTCACCACCGCGCCCAACGGCCCGGACGGTGAGTTCCTGCCGTTCCGGCGCGACCCCGAGACGCTGGCCCGGCCGTGGGCGGTGCCCGGCACCCCGGGCCTGGAGCACCGGATCGGCGGCCTGGAGAAGGCCGACGGCACCGGCAACATCTCCTACGACCCGGCCAACCACGACACGATGGTGCGGCTGCGCGCGGCGAAGATCGACGGCATCGCCCGCGACATCCCGCCGCTGGAGGTCGACGACCCGTCCGGGCGGGCCGGCGTGCTCGTCCTCGGGTGGGGATCGACGTACGGGCCGATCGGCGCGGCGGTGCGGCGGATCCGGGACGAGGGCGGCGCGGTCGCGCAGGCCCACCTGCGTCACCTGCACCCGTTCCCCACCAACACCGGCGAGGTGCTCCGGCGATACGACCGGGTGCTCGTGCCGGAGATGAACCTGGGCCAGCTGGCGATGCTGCTGCGGGCCCGCTACCTCGTCGACGTCATCACCTACAACCAGGTCCGCGGGATGCCGTTCCAGGCAGCCGAGCTGGCCGGAGTGCTCCGGGACGTGATCGACAGTGACTGACCCGCAGCTCCACCTCGGTGCCCTCGACCTGGTGCCGAAGTCCGGGGAGAAGCAGACCGCGAAGGACTTCAAGACCGACCAGGAGGTCCGCTGGTGCCCCGGCTGCGGGGACTACGCGATCCTGGCGGCGGTGCAGGGCTTCCTGCCCGAGCTGGGGCTGCGCCGGGAGAACATCGTGTTCGTCTCCGGCATCGGCTGCTCCTCGCGTTTCCCGTACTACATGAACACCTACGGGATGCACTCGATCCACGGTCGGGCGCCGGCGATCGCCACCGGGCTGGCCACCTCCCGCCCCGACCTGTCCGTGTGGGTGATCACCGGGGACGGCGACGGGCTCTCGATCGGCGGCAACCACCTCATCCACGCGCTGCGCCGGAACGTCAACCTCAAGATCCTGCTGTTCAACAACCGGATCTACGGGCTGACGAAGGGCCAGTACAGCCCCACCTCGGAGCTCGGGAAGGTCACCAAGTCGACGCCGCTGGGCTCGCTGGACTACCCGTTCAACCCGGTCTCGCTCGCACTCGGGGCGGAGGCGTCGTTCGTCGCCCGCACCGTCGACTCCGACCGGCGGCACCTCACCTCGGTGCTGCGGGCGGCCGCCGAGCACCGCGGCACCGCGTTCGTGGAGATCTACCAGAACTGCAACATCTTCAACGACGGCGCGTTCGAGGCGATCAAGGACCCGGACACCCGCGAGGACGTGACGATCCGGCTCGAGCACGGCGAGCCGATCCGGTTCGGCCGGCCGGGCGCGGAGAAGGTGGTACGCCGGACCGCCGGGGGCGGCGTCGAGGTGGTCGACGGCACCGGTCCGGCGGCGGCCGAGGCCGTCGTCTTCGACGCCCACGCCGCCGAGCCGATGCTGGCCTTCGCGCTGTCCCGACTGGCCGACGCCACCGGCGGCTACACCCCGATCGGGGTGTTCCGCGACGTCGTCCGACCGGTGTACGACGACCTGATGCGCGAGCAGCTGGAGCGGGCCGAGGCGACCTCCGGCCCCGGCGAGCTCGCCGAGCTGCTCACCAGCGGCGACACCTGGCGCATCGGCTAGCCCGGCCGGCGGGTCAGCCGGTGCGGGCGACGACGAAGTCGCAGAGCGCCTCGAGCGCACCGCGGGCCGGTACGTCGGGCAGCGGCGCCAGCACCGAGCGGGCCTCCTCGGCCCAGGCCCGCAGCGCCCCCCGGGACCGCTCCATCGCCGGGTGTGCCCGCAGCAGCCGCAGCGCCTCGGCGTGCCGCCCGTCGTCGGTCAGGTCGCCCGCCAGCAGCTCCCGCAGCCGACCCGAGCCCGCGTCGTCGGCGGCCAGCGCGTAGAGCACCGGCAGCGTGCGGATCCCTTCGCGCAGGTCCGTGCCGGGGGTCTTGCCGGACTGGCCCGTCTCGCTGGCCACGTCGAGCAGGTCGTCGGAGAGCTGGAAGGCAACCCCGATCCGCTCGCCGTAGCGGGTGAGCACCTCCACCGCGGTCGGGTCGCCACCGGAGAGCAGCGCCCCGAGCCGGCCGGAGGTGGCGATCAGCGACCCGGTCTTCTCCGCCACCACCTGCAGGTAGTGCGCGACCGCGTCGGCGCCCGGCGAGGGTCCCACGGTCTCCCGGATCTGCCCCTCGCACATCACCGCGATCGTGCGGGACAGGATCCGGGTCGCCTCGGTACCGAGGTCGGCGGTGATCTCCGACGCCCGGGCAAACAGGAAGTCCCCGGTCAGGATCGCGATCGTGTTGCTCCAGCGGGCGTTGGCCGACACGGCCCCGCGGCGTACGGCCGCCTCGTCCATCACGTCGTCGTGGTAGAGCGTCGAGAGGTGCGTCAGCTCGATCGCCGCCGCCGCCGGGACAACGCCCGGCGCGTGCGGGTCGGCGAGCGCCGCGGCAAGGAGCACCACCAGCGGCCGGAACCGCTTCCCGCCGGCGTCGACGAGGTGCCGGGAGGCCTCGGTGACGAACGGGTAGTCGCTCTTCACCGACGAACGCAGCAGCGCCTCCACCGCGTCCAGCCCACCCCTGACGTCGGCCTCGAGGACCGGGTCGGTGAACGGGATGCCCAGCGAGGACGGCACGGCGGCGGGCTCCCAGTCCTCGGTCAGCGGACGAACAGTGCGGCCCGCGAGGCCAGGTCGAGGACCGGTTGCGGGTAGACACCGAGCACCACCGTAACCGCCAACCCCAGCGCTAGCGCGGCAGATGTGAAGAACCCCGGTACGGCGACGGTCGGGCCGTCCGCCGCCGGGTCCTGGAAGAACATCAGCACGATCACGCGGACGTAGAAGAACGCGGCGATCGCGCTCGCGACCAGGCCGACGATGACCAGACCGGTCGCGCCACCCTGGATCGCGGCCACGAACACCGCGTACTTGCCGGTGAAGCCGCTCGTCAACGGGATCCCGGCCAGCGCCAGCAGGAAGAACGCGAACGCGCCGGCGATCAGCGGCGAGCGCTTGCCCAGTCCCGCCCAGCGGGACAGATGGGTGGCCTCCCCGTCGGCGTCGCGCACCAGCGTGACGACCGCGAACGCACCGACGGTGGTGAAGCCGTACGCCAGCAGGTAGAACATCACCCCGGCCAGGCCCCGGTTGTTGGCCGCGACCACGCCGGTGAGCAGGAAGCCGGCGTGCGCGATCGAGGAGTAGGCGAGCATCCGCTTGACGTCGGTCTGGGTGATCGCGATGAGCGCGCCGACCCCCATGGTCAGGATCGCCACCCCCCACATCAGCGGCCGCCAGTCCCAACGCAGGCCGCCGAACGCGACGAACATCACCCGCAGCAACGCGCCGAAGGCGGCGACCTTGGTGCAGGCCGCCATCAGCGCGGTGATCGGCGTGGGCGCCCCCTGGTAGACGTCCGGGGTCCAGGAGTGGAACGGCGCCGCGCCGATCTTGAACAGCAGCCCGACTCCGAGCAGCGCAAGCCCGAGGTAGAGCAGGGCGTCGCTGCGGCCCGGGGTGGTGGTGGCCGCGGCGATTCCGCTGATGTTGGTGGTGCCGGCGTAGCCGTAGAGCAGCGCCAGCCCGTAGAGGAAGAACCCGGAGGAGAACGCGCCCAGCAGGAAGTACTTGACCGCGGCCTCCTGCGAGAGCAGCCGCCGGCGACGGGCCAGCCCGCAGAGCAGGTACAGCGGCAGCGAGAGCACCTCGAGCGCGACGAACATCAGCAGCAGGTCGTTGCTGGCGGGGAACAGCAGCATGCCGCCGACGGCGAACAGCACCAGCGGGAAGACCTCGGTCTGGACGTGCCCGGATCGCAGCAGCTGGCGCTCGTGGCTCGACCCCGGCAACGCCGATGCCTGGGCGGTGAACGCCCCGCCGCCCGCGTCCGGTGACCGGTCCGCGAGCAGCAGCACGCTGGCGATCGCCAGCACCAGGATCGTGCCCTGGATGAACAGCGTCGGGCCGTCGACCGCGATCGCCGCGCTGGCGACCAGCCGGTCGGTCCGGCCGGCGAGCAGCGCGGTCGCCACCAGCGCGGCGGTGAGCCCGCCGAGGGCCACCGGCAGCTGCAGCGCCCAGCGCAACCGGGCCGGCGCGGCGGCCTCCACCAGCACCGCGGCGGTCGCGGCGCCGAACACGATGAGCATGGGCATGATCGCGCTGTAGGCGATCGAGGGCGCCACGATGTCGCCGGGCGCGGCGAGCACGGGGCTCACTCACTTACCTCCGTTGCTGCCGGCGGGGGCGGCGGTGGCGGGATGGGTGGCCGCGGGTCGCTGTGCTCGACGTGGGCCAACGTGCGTTCGACCGACGGGGTGATGACGTCGAGCACCGGCTTGGGGTAGACCCCGAGCGCCACCACCAGCGCCAGCACCGGCGCGATGACGAACGCCTCCCGGGCGGAAAGGTCGCGTAGCCCGCGGTTCGCCTCGCTGAGCGGACCCTGCATGGTGCGCTGGTACATGATCAGGATGTACATCGCGGCCAGCACGATGCCGAGCGTGGCGAGGATCGCGAACACCCGGTAGCGGGTGAAGGTCCCGACCAGCACGAGGAACTCGCTGACGAAGCTGTTCAGGCCAGGCAGCGCCAGGCTGGACAGGCCGGCGACCAGGAACGTGCCGGCCAGCACCGGAGCCGCCTTCCCGACGCCCTGGTAGTCCGCGATCAGCCGGGTCCGCCGTCGGGCCACCAGGAAACCGACGATGAGGAACAGCGCGCCGGTGGACAGGCCGTGGTTCACCATGTAGAGCACCGCCCCGGTGCCGCCCTGGGAGGTGAACGCGAACGTGCCGAGAGCGATGAAACCGAAGTGCGCCACCGACGTGTAGGACACCAGCCGTTTCATGTCTGTCTGGCCCATCGCCAGCAGCGCGCCGTAGAGGATGCCGATCACCGCGAGGGCCAGCACGTACGGCGCGAAGTCGCGGGCGGCGTCGGGGAACAGCGGCAGGCAGTAGCGCAGGAAGCCGAACGTGCCGACCTTGTCGAGCACGCCGACCAGCAGCACCGCGGCACCGGTCGGCGCCTCCGCGCCCGCGTCCGGCAGCCAGGTGTGGAACGGGAACAGCGGCGCCTTGATCGCAAAGGCGATGAAGAAGCCGAGGAACAGCGCCTTCTGCACGCCGGGGGTGATGTCCAGGCCGACCAGGCGGGAGAACGCGAACGTGCCGGTGCCCTGCCCGGCGGAGACGACGTAGAGACCGATCACCGCGCCGAGCATGAGCAGGCCGCCGAGCAGGCTGTAGAGCAGGAACTTGACCGCCGCGTACTGGCGTTGCGGGCCGCCGTAGCTGCCGATCAGGAAGTACATCGGGATCAGCATCGCCTCGAAGAACACGTAGAACAGGAACACGTCGGTCGCGGCGAAGACCCCGACGAGCATCGTCTCGAGCACCAGCAGCAGCGCGAAGTAGGTCTTGACGCTGCGCCGGCCCTCCGCCGCCTCGTGCCAGGACGCCAGCACGACCACCGGCATGAGCACCGCGGTCAGCGCGATCAGCACCAGCGCGATGCCGTCCGCGCCGACGGCGTACTGCGCGCCGAACGCCGGGATCCACTCGTAGGCCTGGGCGAACTGGAACGCCGCGCCGCGCGGCTCGAACGCCGCGCACATGGCGATGGTCAGCCCGAGCGTCACCAGCGTGACGGCCAGCGCCAGCGGTTTGGCCGCCTGCTCGCGGCGGGCCGGCAGCGCCATCGTGGCGACGGAGCCGACGAGCGGCACGAGCCCGATGACGGTCAGCCAGGGGAAGTCGCTCATGCCACGGTCACCAGCAGCAGCGCGGCGAGCACCAGCGCCGCGCCGCCGAACATCGCCAGCGCGTAGGAGCGCACGAACCCCGTCTGCGCCCGGCGGGCCCGGCCGGACGAGCCGCCCAGCAGCGCGGCCAGGCCGTTCACACCGCCGTCGATGCCGCGGTTGTCGACGTAGACCAGCGCGCGGGTGAGGTACTGCCCGGGCCGCATCAGGACCGACTCGTTGAACGCGTCGGCGTAGAGGTTGTTCCGGGCCGCCACCGTCACCGGCGTGACCGCGACCGGCGCCGTGGTGGGGATCGCCCGGCCGACGTACTGCCGGTACGCCGCCCCGACGCCGCCGACGACGACGAGCAGCGTCAGCAGGGTCAGCACGATCGGGGAGATCGTGTGGCTGCCGAGCTCCGGCGAGAGCCCGACCGAGGGTGCCAGCCAATCCCTGAGGTCGAAGACCTCCTTGAGCAGGAAGCCGGCGGCCACGGAGCCGGCCGCGAGGATGACCATGGGCACGGTCATCACCGCCGGTGACTCGTGCGGGTGGACCTCGGGTGTCCACCGGCGGTCGCCGAAGAACGTCATGATCACCAATCGGGTCATGTAGTACGCGGTGAGCCCGGCGCCGAGCAGGGCGACAGTGCCGAGGAGATAGCCGGAGGTGCCGCCCTTGTCGTAGGCGGTCTCGATGATGGCGTCCTTGGAGTAGAACCCGGACAGCGGCGGGAAGCCGATGATCGCGAGATAGCCGGCCATGAACGTCGCGAACGTCACCGGCATGACCGTGCGCAGGCCGCCGAAGCGGCGCATGTCCACCTGGTCGTTCATGCCGTGCATGACCGACCCGGCGCCGAGGAACATCGTCGCCTTGAAGAACCCGTGGGTGAGCAGGTGGAAGATCCCGACCGCGTAACCGGCCGGCCCGAGCCCGACGGCGAGGAACATGTAGCCGATCTGGCTGACGGTGGAGTAGGCCAGCACCTTCTTGATGTCGTCGTACGCGCAGCCGATGACGCAGCCGATCAGCAGCGTGACCGCGCCGACGATCGCCACCACCGTGCGGCCGTCCTGGGTGACGTTGTAGATGGGGTTGGCCCGGGCGATCAGGTAGGCGCCAGCCGTGACCATCGTCGCGGCGTGGATCAGCGCCGAGACCGGCGTCGGGCCCTCCATCGCGTCGGGCAGCCAGGTCTGCAGCGGGAACTGTCCGGACTTCCCGCAGGCGCCGAGCAGCAGCAGCAGCGCCAGCGCGGTGGCGGTGCCGGTCGCCAACTGGCCGGCCGCCCCGAACACCCCGGCGAACGACGTGGTGCCGGTGGTCGCGAACATCAGCATGATCGCGAGGGACAGCCCGACATCGCCGACCCGGTTGGCGATGAACGCCTTCTTGGCCGCGGTCGCCGCCGACGGCCGGTCGGCGTACCAGCCGATGAGCAGGTACGACGCGAGCCCGACCCCCTCCCAGCCGACGTAGAGCGCGAGGAAGCTGTTGCCGAGGATCAGCAGCAGCATCGCCGCGACAAAAAGGTTGAGGTAGGCGAAGAACCGCCGCCGGGCGGCGTCGTGCGCCATGTAACCGACCGAGTAGATGTGGATCAGCGAGCCGACGCCGGTGATGAGCAGCACGAACGTCATCGAGAGCGGGTCGAGCAGGAGCCCGGCCTCGACCTGGAAGCCGCGGACCGGGATCCAGCTGAACAGGTGCTGGTCGAAGTGCCGGCCGCTGGTGGTCCTCCCGACCAGCGCGAAGAACAGCACGACGCCGAGGACGAACGACGCGAGCGGTGCGGCCACGCCGAGCAGGTGGCCCCAGCGGTCGGTGCGGCGACCGCCGAGCAGCAGCACGGTGGCGCCGGCCAGCGGCAGCGCGATGAGCAGCCAGGTGTAGTCGAACACCCCGGTGGCGGCGTTGTACCGCACCGACTGGGCGGTCAGAACGCTGGAGGTCACGGAGCTCCCCGGTCAGTACTTCAGCAGGTTGGCGTCGTCGACCGACGCGGAGCGCCGCGACCGGAAGATCGTCACGATGATCGCCAGGCCGACCACGACCTCGGCCGCGGCGACGACCATGACGAAGAACGCGATGATCTGGCCGTCGAGCGTGCCGTTGATGCGGGCAAAGGAGACCAGGGTCAGGTTCACCGCGTTGAGCATGAGCTCGACGCACATGAAGACCACGATCGCGTTACGGCGGATCAGCACACCGATCGCGCCGATCGTGAACAGCATCGCGGATAGGAACAGGTAGTTCGCCGGGTTCACCGGGAATCCTCCGACTCCAGCGGCAGTGGCGCGGGTCGGGGGTGGCGGGCCGCGCTGCTGCGCTCGAGCACCGCCGAGACGCTGCCCGCGGCGACGCTGCCGTCGGGCAGCAGCGCCGGGGTGTCCACCGCGTCGGAGGTGGCGTAGACGCCGGGGCCGGGCAGCGTGCTGGGGTTGCCACCGGTCCGGAACCGCTGCTCGGAGAGCTGCCGCTGGGTCGATCGAGGGACCAGCCGTTCCTTGTGGGCGAGCACCATCGCGCCGAGCGCGGCGGTGATCAGCAGCGCGCTGGTGACCTCGAAGGCGAAGACGTAGCGGGTGAACAGCAGCCGGGCGATGCCCTGCACGTTGCCCTCGTCGTTCGCCGAATGCAGGCCGGTCAGCGTCATCGAGCCGACCGCGCCGCCGATCGCGCCGATCAACAGCACGACGAACGCCACACCCACCACCACGGCGGCGAGCCGTTGGCCGCGCAGCGTTTCGACGAGGGAGTCGGCCGAATCGATGCCGACCAGCATCAGCACGAACAGGAACAGCATCATGATGGCGCCGGTGTAGACGATGACCTGCACGAAGGCGAGGAACGGCGCGTCCTCGGCGGCGTAGAAGACCGCCAGCGAAACCATCACGACGGCGAGCAGCAACGCGGCATGAACGGCGCTGCGCGACAGGATCATGCCCAGCGCCGCCACCACCATGATCGGCGCAAGGATCCAGAACGTGACCCCCTCCGCGATGCTGGTGCTCTGGATCGCCAGCGTCGTCGCGTGGCCCAGGGTCGGACCCATCACCGCCGGGCTCATGACGCGGCCTCGCGCTGGTCGGCGCCCGTCCGGCCCCCGGGGACCGGAACCGTCCGCACGGCCGGGCCGGCGTAGTAGTCGGTCTCGTTCTCGCCCAGCCGCATCGGATGCGGCGGCGGCTCCATGCCGGGCAACAGCGGGGTCAACAGCTGCTCCTTGGTGAAGATGAGGTCGTTGCGGCTGTCGTCGGCGAGCTCGTACTCGTTGGTCATCGTCAGCGCGCGCGTCGGGCAGGCCTCGATGCACAGGCCGCAGAAGATGCAGCGCAAGTAGTTGATCTGGTAGATCCGGCCGTAGCGCTCCCCGGGTGAGTACCGCTCGTCCTCGGTGTTGTCGGCACCTTCGACGTAGATCGCGTCGGCGGGGCAGGCCCAGGCGCACAACTCGCACCCGACGCACTTCTCCAGGCCGTCCGGGTGCCGGTTGAGCACGTGCCGGCCGTGGTAGCGCGGCGCTGTCGGGCGCTTCTCCTCCGGGTAGAGCTCGGTGTTGACCTTCCGGAACATCGTCGCGAAGGTCAGCCCGAAACCCTTGACCGGGTTGAGGAAGTCAAGCACTAGGAACGTCCCTCCGGGTGCTGCTACCGGCTGCCGGCGGGGCACCGTCACCGTCGTACCCGGGCAGCGCGGGGACGGGGAACCTGGGCGGCTCGAGGACGTCGTCGGTCGAGTCGCCGCCACCTGCTGCCTCGTCCGTCGCGGGTGTCGACTGCGGCCAGATCGCGATGGCGACCAGGACGACGACCACCGGGATGCCGACGTAGATCAGCACCGTGCGACGGTCGATGCCCTCCAGCGACACGGTCCGCACCGCCGCGACGATCAGGATCCACACCAGGCTGGTGGGGATCAGCCGCTTCCAGCCGAACTTCATGAACTGGTCGTAGCGCAGGCGAGGCAGCGTGCCACGCAGCCAGATGAAGCCGAACAGCAGGGCGAACAGCTTGATGGCGAACCACAGCGGACCCCACCAGCCGACCAGGCCGGAGATCCCGGGGATCGGGAACGGCCGCCAGCCGCCGAGGAACAGCGTGGTGGCGACCGCGCTGACCGTGGTCATGTTGATGTACTCGGCCAGGAAGAACATCGCGAACTTCAGCGACGAGTACTCGGTGTGGAACCCGCCGACCAGCTCGCCCTCGGCCTCCGGCAGGTCGAAGGGCGCCCGGTTCGTCTCGCCCACCGCCGAGATCGCGTAGATGACGAACGAGACGAACAGCGGCACGACGTACCACAGGCCGTGCTGGGCGTCGACGATCTGCGAGGTCGACAGCGAGCCGGAGTAGATGAAGACCGCCACCAGCGCGAGGCTCAGCGACACCTCGTAGCTGATCACCTGGGCGGCCGAGCGCAGCCCCCCGAGCAGCGGGTACGTCGAGCCGCTGGACCAGCCGGCGAGCACCAGCCCGTAGACCCCGAACGAGGAGCAGGCCAGCACGAACAGCACGGCGACCGGCAGGTCGGTGAGCTGCAGCGGCGTGCGGTGACCGAAGACCGACACGGTCGGTCCGAGCGGGATGACCGCAAAGGCGAGGACCGCGGGGATCGCCGAGATGACCGGGGCGAGCAGGTAGACCGGCCGGTCCGCGAGCGCCGGGATGATGTCTTCCTTCAGCGCCAGCTTGACGCCGTCGGCGAGGCCCTGTCCGAGCCCCATCGGGCCGACCCGGTTCGGGCCGAGCCGCTGCTGCATCCGGGCCACGACCCGGCGCTCGGCCCAGATCATGACCAGCGTGCTGGCGACCAGGAACACGAACACGAACAGCGTCTTGGCGACGAGCAGCCACCACGGGTCGCGGCCGAACGCGGACAGCGTCGGCGCGTCGGTCGCGGCAAGCAGCGGGACGGCGCTCATGAGGCGGCTCCGGTGGAGATGCGGACGACGGCGCCGGTGTCGGCGGCCAGGTCGACCCGCACCGCCGACCCGGGGGAGTTCGTCGGCAACCAGACCACCCGGTCGGGGAGATCGGCGATGCCGAGTGGCAGCGTAACCGCGCCGCGGTCGGTGCTGACCGTGACCGGGTCGCCGTGCCGGGCCCCGATCTCCGCGGCGGTGGCCGCCGACAGGTGCAGCCGGGGCCGCTTCGCGGTGCCGGCGAGGAACGGCTCGCCGTCCTGCAGCCGGCCGCCGTCGAGCAGCCAGTGCCAGGTCGCGAGCACCGCCTGACCGCGGCCGGGTCGCGACAGCAGGCCGGAGGGCAGCTCCGGGGCGGCCGGCCGCGGCCCCGCCCACGCGCCGAGTCGGGAGATCTCCGCGCGGGCCGCGGCGGCCGACGGCAGCCCCAGGTCGAGGTCCATCTCGGCGGCGAGCGTGTGCAGCACCCGGCCGTCGGCCAGCGCCCCGGTGTTGCGCAGGGTGGCCTCGAATGGGCGCGGCCGGCCCTCCCAGTCCAGGTAGGTGCCGTCCTTCTCCACCGCGGGTGCGACCGGTAGCACGACGTCGGCCCGGTCGGTGACCGCGCTGGCCCGCAGCTCCAGGCTGACCAGAAACGGGACCCGCTCGAGCGCGGCGAGCGCGCCGGCCGGGTCGGGCAGGTCGGCCGGATCGACGCCCGCGACGAGCAGTGCCCGCAGCTCCCCCGCGCCGGCCGCGGCGAGCATGGCCCCGGTGTCCCGGCCGGGCCCGGCCGGCAGGGAGGAGCCGGTCACCCCCCAGACGATGGCCGCCTCGCTGCGGGCGGCCGGCTCGCCAACCGGGCGGCCGCCGGGCAGCAGGCTCGGCAGCGCGCCGGCCTCGAGCGCGCCGCGGTCACCGGCCCGGCGCGGCACCCAGGCCAGCCGGGCGCCGGTCGCCGCGGCCAGCCGGGCCACCGCCGAGAAGCCGCCGGCGGAGGTCGCCAGCCGCTCACCGGCCAGGATCACCGCACCCGGTCGGCGCAGCGCAGCGGCGGCGGCGTTCTCGCCGGACGGATGCGGACCGCCGGAGAGGATCGCCTCGATCCCGCCGGCCTCCCCACCCGGGGCGCTGCGCAGCAGCGTGCCGGAGAGCTTGTCCAGGCCCTTGGTGGCCAGCGGCGCCATCCCGAACACGGCGGTCCCGTTCTCCCGGACCGCCTTGCGCAGCCGCAGGAAGACGATCGGGGACTCCTCCTCCGGCTCGAACCCCACCAGCAGCACGGCAGGGGCCCGCTCCAGGTCGAGGTACGTCGTTTCGAGGTAGCGACCGGCGACGGCGGCGGCCAGGAACTGCTCCTCCTCGGCGGAGTGCGGCCGGGCGCGGAAGTCGATGTCGTTGGTGTCGAGCGCGAGCCGGGCGAACTTCGCATAGGCGTAGGCGTCCTCGACGGTGAGCCGGCCGCCGGTCATCACGCCGGCGCGGCCACGGGCGGCGGTGAGGCCGGCGGTGGCCCGGGCCAGCGCGTCGGGCCAGGACGCCTCCACCAGGTAGCCGTCGGGGTCGCGGACGAGCGGCGTGGTCAGCCGGTCGGCGGCGCTGGCGTAGGTGAACGCCCACCGCCCCTTGTCGCAGTTCCACTCCTCGTTGACATCCGGGTCGTTGCCGGCCAGCCGGCGCATGACCTTGCCGCGGCGCCAGTCGGTGCGCAGCGCGCAGCCCGACGCGCAGTGCTCGCAGACCCCCGGGGTCGACATCAAATCGAACGGGCGGGCCCGGAACCGGTACGCCGCACCGGTCAGCGCACCCACCGGACAGATCTGCACGGTGTTGCCGGAGAAGTAGGACTCGCACGGCTCGTCCTCGTAAATCGCCACCTGCTCGAGGGCGCCGCGCTCGAACAGCTCGATGAACGGGTCGCCGGCGATCTGCGCGGAGAACCGGGTGCAGCGGGCGCAGAGCACGCAGCGCTCCCGGTCGAGCAGCACCTGGCTGGAGATCGCGATCGGCTTCGGGTAGGTCCGCTTGACGTCGCGGAACCGGGACTCGGCGTAGCCGTTGCTCATCGCCTGGTTCTGCAGCGGGCACTCGCCACCCTTGTCGCAGACCGGGCAGTCCAGCGGGTGGTTGATCAGCAGCAGCTCCAGCGTGCCGGCCTGCGCCTTGGCGGCGACCGGCGAGCTGAGCTGGGTGTGCACGACCATGCCGTCGGTCACCGTCGTCGTGCAGGCGGTCAGCGGCTTGCGCTGCCCCTCCACCTCGACGATGCATTCCCGGCAGGCGCCGATGGGGTCGAGCAGCGGATGGTCGCAGAACCGGGGGATCTGGATGCCGATCAGCTCGGCGGCCCGGATCACCAGGGTGTGCTTGGGCACCGAGACCGCAAACCCGTCGATGGTCACGGTGACCATCTCGACGGCCTTCTCGACCGCGGCGTCGACGCCGGCCGGCGCGGCGCCGGACGTGCCGGTGGTGACGGTCATCTAGTGGGCTCCCGCCAGGGCCGGCACCCGGTTGCCCAGGGGGCAGCGACCCTGCTCGTAGTGGGCGACGAACTCGTCGCGGAAGAACGCGATGGCGGAGACGATCGGGCTGGTCGCGCCGTCGCCGAGCGCGCAGAACGACCGACCGAAGATGTTGTCGCAGGTGTCGAGCAGGGTGGTGATGTCGTCCTCGCTGCCGGTGCCGGCCTCGAGGCGCTGCAGGATCTGCACCATCCAGTAGGTGCCCTCGCGGCACGGCGTGCACTTCCCGCACGACTCGTGCGCGTAGAACTGGGTCAGCCGCAGGCAGGTGTTGACCATGCAGGTGGTGTCGTCCATCACCATGATCGCGGTCGTGCCCAGCAGCGACCCGGCCTCGATCATCCCCTCGAAGTCCATCGGCGCATCGAGGTGCTCGGCGGTGAGCATCGGGGTCGAGGAACCCCCCGGGGTCCAGGCCTTGAGCGGTCGGTCGTCGCGGACCCCACCGGAGAGCTCGAGCAGCTCGCGCAGCGTGGTGCCGAGCGGCATCTCGTACTGGCCGGGCCGGGTCACGTGCCCCGAGATGCTGAAGATCTTCGGGCCGGGTGACTTCTCGGTCCCCATCGAGCGGAACCACTCCACCCCGCGGTTGACGATGTAGGGGACGGTGGCGATCGTCTCCACGTTGTTGATGACCGTGGGGCTGGCGTAGAGCCCGGCGACCGCGGGGAACGGCGGGCGCAGCCGGGGCTGGCCGCGGAAGCCCTCCAGCGAGTCGAGCAGCGCGGTCTCCTCACCGCAGATGTACGCCCCGGCGCCGCGGTGCAGGGTCAGCTCGAGGGCGAAGCCGCTGCCGAGGATGTCCGCGCCGAGGTAGCCGGCGGCGTAGGCCTCCCGGATCGCGTGCTCCAGCCGGCGGCCGGCGTGCACCAGCTCGCCGCGCAGGTAGATGAACGCGTGGTTCGAGCGCACGGCGTACGCCGAGATGATGATGCCCTCCACCAGCGCGTGCGGGTCGGCCATCATCAGCGGGGTGTCCTTGCACGTGCCGGGCTCCCCCTCGTCAGCGTTCACGACCAGGTAGTGCGGCTTGCCGTCGCCCTGCGGGATGAACCCCCATTTCAGCCCGGTGGGGAAACCGGCGCCGCCGCGGCCACGCAGGCCGGCGTCCTTGACCAGCGAGATGACCGCGTCCGGCTCCATCGCGAGCGCCCGGCGCAGCGCCGTGTAGCCCTCGGTCCGCTCGTAGGCGGCCAGCGTCCAGGACTCCGGCTCGTTCCAGCGGCCGGTCAGGACGGGGGTCAACGGCATCTAGTGGTCACTTCCCTGGGTCTGCTGGTCGCGGCTGGGGCTCGGCGTCCCGGTGGCCGGGCCGGCCCCGGCGTCCAGGTCGCTGCCGTCGCCGTAGGTGTCGGCCGCGGCCTGTGACGAGAGCGCCTCCTCGGTCATCCCGCCGGGTACGCCGTACTCGCCCGCGGTGCGCGGCGCCGCGATGTCGCTGCCCTCGAGCGGCTCGGTGCCCCGGCTGTCGGTGGGGGTCGGGGCGGTCGGGTGCCCGGACGTCGCCCCCGGCCGGACCGCGTCGGTCAGCACGTCGGCGTCGACGAAGCCGGCGAGCTCGTGGGAGATCTCCCGGAAACCGCGCAGCGCGCCGCCGCGGGTGGGGTGCGGCCGCTCGCCGCCCTGCAGCGCCTGCACCAGCTCCAGGGCGGAGTCCGGGGTGGCGTTGTCGTAGAACTCGTAGTTGACCGTGACGACCGGCGCGTAGTCGCAGGCCGCCAGGCACTCGGCGTGCTCGAGGGTGATGGTGCCGTCGGCGGTGGTCTCGTCGTGACCGACGCCGAGGTGCTTGGACAGCCGGGCGTAGACGTCCTCGGCACCGAGCAACTGGCAGGACAGGTTGGTGCAGACGCTGACCAGGTAGTCGCCCACCGGCCGGCGCTTGTACATGGTGTAGAAGGTCGCGACCGCGCCGACCTCGGCCTTGGTCAGCCCGAGCACCGAGGCGCACAGCGCGATGCCCGCCGGGGAGACGTAGCCCTCGGCACCCTGCACGAGGTGCAGCATCGGCAGCAGCGCGGAGCGGGGCTTGGGGTAGCGGGCCACGATCTCGCGGGCCTGCGCCACCGTCTGCTCGGTCAGCGGCATCAGCGGTCCACCCCGCCGAGCACCGGGTCGACGCTGGACACCGCGGCGATCACGTCGGCGAGCAGGCCGCCCTCGCACAGGGCCGGGACCGCCTGCAGGTTGACGAACGACGGGTCGCGGACATGCACCCGGTAGGGCCGGGTGCCGCCGTCGCTGACGACGTGGAAGCCGAGCTCGCCGCGCGGGGACTCGATCGCGGAGTACACCTCGCCGGCCGGCACCCGAAAGCCCTCGGTCACCAGCTTGAAGTGGTGGATCAGGGCCTCCATCGAGGTGCCCATGATCTGCCGGATGTGGTCGAGGGAGTTGCCGAGGCCGTCGTTGCCGAGCGCCAGCTGCGCCGGCCAGGCGATCTTCTTGTCGGCCACCATGACCGGCCCGGCAGGCAGCCGCTCGAGCCGGTCCAACGCCTGCTCGATGATCCTCAGGGACTGCCGCATCTCGGCGAGGCGCACCTCGTAACGCGCGAAGCAGTCGGCCGCGGTGGACGTGGGGACCTCGAAGTCGTAGGTCTCGTAGCCGCAGTAGGGCCGGTGCTTGCGCAGGTCCCACGGCAGCCCGGCCGAGCGGAGCATCGGGCCGGTGACCCCGAGCGCCACGCAGCCGGTCAGGTCGAGGTAGCCGATCCCCTTGGTCCGGCGGGTCCAGATCGGGTTCTCCGAGAGCAGGTCGACGTACTGGTCGATCCGGGCCGGCATGATCTTTCCGAACTCGCGGATCTTCTCTACGGCGCCGCGCGGCAGGTCCTGAGCGAGCCCGCCGGGGCGGACGTAGGCGTGGTTCATCCGAAGGCCGGTGACCATCTCGAAGATGTCGAGGATCAGCTCCCGCTCGCGCCAGCCGTACAGCATGATCGACAGTGCGCCCAGCTCGAGACCCGTCGTCGCGAGCCACACCAGGTGCGAGGCGATCCGGTTGAGCTCCATCATCAGCACCCGGATGACCGTCGCCCGTTCCGGAATCTCCTCGGTGATGCCGAGAAGCTTCTCGACGGCGAGGCAGTACGCCGTCTCGTTGAACAGCGGCGAGAGGTAGTCCATCCGGGTCACGAACGTGACGCCCTGGGTCCAGTTCCGGAACTCGGTGTTCTTCTCGATGCCGGTGTGCAGGTAGCCGATGACCACCCGCGCCTGGGTCACGGTCTCGCCCTCGAGCTCGAGCACCAGGCGCAGCACCCCGTGGGTGGACGGGTGCTGCGGGCCCATGTTGACGACGATCCGCTCCTCGCCGACGTCGGCGCCGCCGGAGAGGACCGTGTCCCAGTCCGAGCCGGTCACCGTGTAGACGCGACCCTCGGTCGTCTCTCGCGACTCGGCGGTGGCGGCGTACGGGTCGTAGATCGTGCTCATGCGTAGGCCCTCCGCTCGTCCGGCGGCGGCACCTGTGCGCCCTTGTACTCGACCGGCACGCCGCCGAGCGGGTAGTCCTTGCGCTGCGGGTGTCCCGGCCAGTCGTCCGGCATGATGATCCGGGTCAGCGCCGGGTGGCCGTCGTAGACAATCCCGAAGAAGTCCCAGGTCTCGCGCTCGTGCCAGTCGGCGGTCGGGTAGACCTCGACCAGGGACGGCACGTGCGGGTCGTCGATCGTCACCGCGACCTCGAGGCGGATCGTCCGCCGGTAGGTCATCGAGGTCAGGTGCACCACCGAGTGCAGTCGCCGCTCGGTGGCCGGGTAGTCGACACCGCTGATGCTCGAGCACTGCTCGAAGCGCAGCGCCGGGTCGTCACGCAGCACCTGCGCCACGTCGCGGAGCCGGTCGGGTCGCACGAACAGCGTCAGCTCGTCGCGGTCGACGACGACCCGTTCCACCGCGTCGGCGAAGTCCGGGAGCGCCCGCTCGAGGGCGTCGGCGGCCTCGTCGAACCAGTCGCCGTACGGGCGCGGGGTCGACGTCGAAGCCGGCGCCCGGACCACCAGCCCGCCGAAGCCGGAGGTGTCACCGCTGCCGGTGACACCGAACATGCCGCTGCGGCCGCTGATCGGCTCGGTCATCGGCCGGTCACCCCCGGCACCAGCTCGCCCAGGGACAGCGCGGTGTCCCTGTCGATCGGCTTGAGGTAGGGCGCGTGCCCCGGGCTGGTCATCGACACCCGGCCGCTCACGTCACCGTGCTGGATCTTCGCGTGCAGCTTGAGGATCGCGTCGATGAGCATCTCCGGCCGGGGCGGGCAGCCGGGCAGATACATGTCGACCGGCACCACGTGGTCGACGCCCTGCACGATCGCGTAGTTGTTGAACATGCCGCCGGAGGAGGCGCACACGCCCATCGCGAGCACCCACTTGGGCTCGGGCATCTGGTCGTAGATCTGCCGCAGCACCGGTGCCATCTTCTGACTGACGCGGCCCGCCACGATCATCAGGTCGGCCTGTCGGGGCGAGGCCCGGAAGACCTCCATACCGAAGCGGGCGAGGTCGTAGCGACCCGCCCCGGTGGCCATCATCTCGATCGCACAGCAAGCCAACCCGAACGTCGCCGGCCACAGCGAGGACTTGCGGGCATAGTTCGCGAGCTGCTCGACGGTGGTCAGCAGCACGCCGCTTGGGATCTTGTCCTCGAGTCCCATCAGCAGATCCCTCTTCGTCCGGTGGCGGCCGGGGTATCAGGGGTCACCGCGGCGGCGGTTCCCCGGCTGGTGGTCAGTCCCACTCGAGCCCGCCACGCCGCCACACATAGGCGTAGGCGACGAACAAGGTGGCGATGAACAGCACCATCTCGACCAGCCCGAACAGCCGCAGCCGGCTGAACGCGACCGCCCATGGGATGAGGAAGATGATCTCGATGTCGAAGATGATGAACAGCATCGCGGTCAGGTAGTACTTCACCGGGAAGCGACCGCCACCGGTCGGCTGCGGCGTCGGCTCGATGCCGCACTCGTAGGCCTCGAGCTTCGCCCGGTTGTACCGCTTGGGACCGATGACCGCGCCGGCGCTGACGGAGCCGACGGCGAATGCCGCGGCCAGCACGAACAGCGCCAGGATCGGCACGTACGCCGAGTGCGCCATCAGCTCCTCCGTTCCTCATCGGGGGGCAAGTCTAGGTGTGGCCCCGTGACCCGACCGCACGGGGCGCGCCCGGATCCGGTGCGGGCTCAGGCCGCCGGCGCCAGCCGGCTCAGGGCGTTGATGAGCCGGTCGAGCGCGTCGCCGCCACGCGGGTCGGTGAGGTTGGCGAGCAGCTTGAGCGTGAAGCGCATCAGGGTCGGACGGGAGAGCCCCCGGCTGGTCGCCGCCCGCATGACCGCCGGGTGGCCGATGAGCGTCACGAAGACCCGGCCCAGGGTGAAGTAGCCGCCGTAGGTATCCCGCAGCGCCTGCGGATACGCCGCCAGCGCGCGTTCCCTGGCCGGTCCGGCCGCCCGGTCGCGGGCTTGGAGCACCACCTCGGCGGCCAGCGCCGCGGACTCCATCGCGTAGGCGATGCCCTCGCCGTTGAACGGGTTGACCACCCCACCGGCGTCCCCGACCAGCAGTAGCCCGCGGGTGTAGTGGGGCGTCCGGTTGAAGCCCATCGGCAACGCCCCGCCGCGCACCGGCCCGGTGGCGTTCGCCGGGGTGAAGCCCCACTCGCCGGGTAGGCCGCCGAGCCAGCGGCTCAGCAGCTCCTTGTAGTCGGTCTGCCGGAACGCCGCCGTCGTGTTGAGCATCCCCAGCCCCACGTTGCTGGTGCCGTCGCCGACACCGAACACCCAGCCGTAGCCGGGCAGCAGCCGACCGGCGCCGGGCGTCCCGTCCCACAGCTCGAGCCAGGACTCCAGGAAGTCGTCGTTCGACCGTGGCGTCGTGAAGTAGCGCCGGACCGCCACCCCCATCGGCCGGTCCTTGCGCGGACGCAGGCCGAGCGCGAGCCCGAGCCGGCTGGAGCTCCCGTCCGCGGCGATGACCAGCGGCGCCCGGTAGCTGACCTCGACGGGCCGGTCGCCGGGACCCTCCGGCGCCGGCCGCGCGGTCACCCCGACCACCCGGCCGGCGCCGTCGAGCACCGGCCCGGTGACAGTGGTCCGCTCGTGCAGCCGGGCGCCGGCCTTCGCGGCCCGGCGGGCCAGCAGCTCGTCGAAGTCCAGCCGCGGCCGCACCAGTCCGTACGACGGAAAGCTGGCCAGCTCGGGCCAGGGCAGCTCCAGGCACATCCCGCCGCCGTAGATCCGCAGGCCCCGGTTGCGGATCCAGCCCGCCGCCGGGGAGGTGTCGACGCCCATCGCGACCAGCTGGCGGACCGCGCGGGGGGTCAGCCCGTCACCGCAGACCTTCTCCCGCGGGAACGCCGCCTTCTCCAGCAGCAGCACGTCGAGCCCGGCGGCCGCCAGGTGGTGCGCCGCGGTGGCGCCCGCCGGGCCCGCGCCGACCACGATGACGTCGGCGTCGGTGGGGGTATCGGCGTCGGCGATCGCATCCGCCGGAGAGCGCTCTGGCGCGCTGCGGCCTCCCGGCGCGGAGGCGAAGCTGGAGGTCACGCGATGCCTTCTTCGACCGGGGCGGCGGGACCGCCGAGGGCTTGTGAACGTCTTCACGAGGGACCTGCGGTGCCGAGTCTAGGCCCATCCGCACGCGCCGGCAGCCCCCGGGTCGAGGGCCGGTGCGGACCCCACCGCCGACGTCGCGTCGATCGATAGCGGCTGAGCCGCGGGCCGCGCGGCAGATTCGCTATCGATCACCCGCAGGGTGGGCGGCGGAGGTGGGCGGCGGAGGCGGGCGGCGGAGATGGGCGGCGGAGATGGGCAGGGACTGGCCGCCGACCAACTAGCGCGGCCGGAAGGCTCGGTGCAGCGCGACGATCCCGCCGCTCAGATTGCGCCAGGCGACCCTTTCCCAGCCCGTGCCGGCGATCCGGGCGGCGAGCGCCGGCTGGTCCGGCCAGGCCCGGATCGACTCGGCCAGATATTCGTAGGCGGCGGGGTTGCTGCTGACCGCACGGGCGATCCGGGGCAGTGCCCGCATCAGGTACTTGGTGTAGGCGGTGCGCAGCGGCGCCAGCACCGGTGCGCTGAACTCGCAGATGACCACCCGGCCGCCCGGCCGGGTGACCCGCAGCAGCTCGGTCAGGGCAGCGTCGAGGTCGGTGACGTTGCGCAGCCCGAAGGACGTCGTCACCCCGTCGAACCCGCCGGTTCGCAGCGGCAGGCGCAGCGCGTCGCCGGCGACGAAGCTGACCCCGCCGACGGCGGCACCGCCGCGACGCAGCGCCCCCGCCCGCAGCATCCCCAGGGAGAAGTCGCAGGCCACCACGCTCGCCCCGGCCGCCGCGATCGGCTCCGCCGAGGTCCCGGTGCCGGCCGCGAGGTCCAGCACGCGCTCGCCGGGGCGTATCGCCAGGGCGGCGGCGGTGGCTCGCCGCCAGCGCCGGGCCTGCCCGGCCGAGAGGACGTCGTTGGTCAGGTCATACCGGCGGGCGACCGCGTCGAACATCGCCGCGACGTCGGCGGCGCTCTTGTCGAGGCCGGCCCGGGTCACGCCGGCGGGTCCGTCCGCCGGTCCGCCTCGAGCCGGTCGACGTAGGCGTCCTCCTCCTCCCGGGCGGCGCCCATGCGCCGGCGCAGCCGGCCGGAGCCGGCCGTGCGGCCGGCCAGCCGCCCCTCGACGGTCCGGGCCATGGCCACCCGTTGCGGCGCGAGCAGCACGTAGCTGATGACGCCCGAGCCCAGCACCCCGAGGACCAGCAGCAGCGGGCCGCGCAGCCCCACCAGGCGCAGCACGAGCAGGACGGCGCCGAGCAGCGTGACCCGGGCGACCGTATAGATCAGCACGGGCCGGGCCCCGGTCGGCGCCGCAGGGGGGTTCATGGCGTCGGCTCCTGCCCGGGCGTGGCGTCGGGTCGGGTCAGCGTACGCCCGCCGATCACCGCGCCCGCGGTCAGCTGAACCCGGCCCTCCCACCGGGTGGAGAGCACCACGGTGGTCACCGTCCGGCTCACGCCGGGGACCCGACGCAGCACGCCGAGAAGCTGTTCGAGCGCGTCGACGTCGGGCACCCGCACCTTGACGACGAAGGCCTCCGCACCCGCGACGAACCAGCAGTCCTCGATCTCCGGCACCGCCCGCAGTCCCTCGGCCACGTCGTCCTGCTCGGCCGAATCCGACTGGGAAATCCCCACCAGCGCCGTGACGCCCAGGCCGAGGGCCGCCGGCGCGACCGCCGCGTGGTAGCCGGTGATCACCCCGACGGCCTCCAGCCGCGCCACCCGGTCGTGGACCGACGGGGCCGAGCGCCCGACGAGCCGGCTCAGCTCGGTGTACGTGGTGCGGGCGTTCGCCCGCAACGCAGCAACGAGCTGCGCGTCGATCCCTTCCAGTGACGACACCGGACCTCCACCGAGTGATGTTCGACACATAGCAGCTTCAAGCTCGATTGTGAAGGAACAGCGTCCTTACAACCTTCGTTATCCAGGTATGATCCGCACAGAAGGGAGGGGACATGTACACCACTGACATCATGCGCGAGCGGGCCCGTGAGCTGCGCCAGGCCGGCCGCGCCACGACTGGCGGCCGCCTTCCAGCCGGACCTCGGCGTCGCCGCGGCCTGCGCCTGCGGGCCGACCGGACCCGCTGACGGGGGAAACCGCCCCGGGACCGAATCGGAGCAGAACGGGAGCGGCAGCGAATCGCGCTGCCGCTCCCGAGGCATTTCGCCGGTAGACGTCGCGAAAGCGCCCGGCAAGGCATATCTTCCTCCACAGATACCCTGGCCGTCGGCGGGAACGGGCGAGCCGGGCGAGGCCCCAGGAGGCGTCCCGTGCAGACAGACGACCGGCTGCTGACCCCGGGGGAGGTCGCCAGCCTGTTCCGCGTCGACCCGAAAACGGTGACCCGCTGGGCCGCCGCCGGGCGCATCAACAGCCTCCGTACGCCCGGCGGTCACCGCCGGTTCCGGGAGTCCGAGGTGCGGGCCCTGCTCGGCGGGACGCCGGCCGCCCCGCAGGTCGCGACCCCGCCGCAGCCGCGGGCGGCCGCTGACGAGGACGCCGACCGGACCGCCGTCAGCCGCTAGTGCCCGCGGGGCGACTCGGTCACCACCCGCCGAAGCTCCGCCGCGCGCCGGCTAGACGCCCGAGTAGGAGTGCAGGCCGCTGACGCCGATGTTGATCCAGTAGTAGTCGACCATCAGCGCGGCGAACCCGAGCAGCCCGAGGTAGGCCGCCCGCCGGCCCTTCCAGCCGGCCGTCGTCCGGGCGTGCAGGTAGCCGGCGTAGACGACCCAGGTGATGAACGACCAGGTCTCCTTGGGGTCCCAGCCCCAGTACCGGCCCCAGGCCGCCTCCGCCCAGATGGCGCCCGCGATCACCGCGAACGTCCATACCGGGAACGCAAAGGCGGTGACCCGGTACGACGTCCGGTCCAGCGCCGCCGCCGAGGGCAGCCGGTGGGCCAGCGCGGCGACGCCGGCGGGGCGCCCGGCCGCGACCCGGTCCTCGTAGCGAGCGCGCAGCAGGAACAGCATGATCACCACGCCGCTGACCATGAACGTCCCGGTCGCGGTGATCGCTGCCACAACATGGATCTTGATCCAGTAGGAGTTCAGCGCCGGCACCAGCGGGGCGGCCGGCACATAGAGCACGGTGCCGGCCAGGCCCAGGTAGAGCACCACCGGCAGCAGCACGAACGCGCCGAGATAGCGGACCCGCTCCCGCACGGCCAGCACCAGGAAGGCGGTCACCGCGACCAGCGCCACCATCGAGCTGAACTCGTACATGTTGCCCCAGGGCACCCGGTGCGCGGCGAACCCGCGGGCGACGACCGAACCGACGTGCACCGCCCAGCCCACGACGGTCAGGGCGAGAGCCGCCTGGCCGAGCCGGCCGGGCGGGCCGGCGGCGTCCTCGCTGCCCGGCCGGCCGGCCCCGCGCCCCGGCAACGGCCCGGCCGGCAGGGTCGAAGTCGCACCCGACGAGCCGGCCGGGACCTCGAACCCGGACCCGGACCGGGACTCGGACCCGGCGGAGCCGACCAGCACCCGGGCGGGCGCGGGGCCGGCCACCCGCACCGGCACGCTGTCGCCGCGGTCCAGCACCCGGGTCAGCGCGGACCGGCGACCGAAGGAGAACTCGGCGGCGAAGCCGAGCATCGCCAGCGAGTACGCGACCATGCTCGCGACCAGCAGGTGGTTGCTCAGCGACCCGAACGTGGCGTCGGCGGGCACGGGCTGCTCCTCGTCAGTGGTGCGGGTTGTCGGCGGACCGGCCGAGCGCCGCGACCAGCTCGGCGAACTCCTCGGCAAAGGCGTCGGTGTCGGTGCGGGCCAGGCCACCGACCGAGACGACCGTACGCCCGGCGGTGCCGCCGTCGCTCGCCGGGACCGCGCGCACCCATAGCCGTCGGCGTCGCACCCGCAACGAGAGCACCAGCCCGAGCAGGATCGCCCCGCTGGCGGCCAGCGCCGGGGTGTTGCCGGGATCCGAGCCGACCTGGACGGTGATCCACTGGTCGATGCCGGCGAAGGTCAGGCTGCCGCCGCCGGGCAGCCGCCAGGTCTGCCCCGGCGCCAGCGTCTTCGACTGGATCCGGCGTAGTCCCCCGGTGCTGAGCTGGTAGACCGACTGCGGCCGGCCGGAGTCCAGCCCGAGGTCGCCGCGGTAGGCCAGCAGGGTCAGCCGCGGGACGCGCAGCCCGGGATACGCCGACGCCAGGCCGCTCGGGGTGGCCACGGTGGTGGGGGTCAGGAAGCCGGAGAACCCCAGCTGCGCCGGCCGCGCGTCCGGGACCTTGATCGCGCCCACCGAGGTGAAGTTCTGGTCCTTGGGCAGGAACGGCACCGGCTGGTCGAGCGCGACCCTGCCGTCGGCGCCGCGGACGGTGACGTGCACCGCGTAGCCGTGGCCGATCAGGTAGACGCTCGCGCCGTCGACCGTCAGCGGGTGGTTGACCTGCAGCCGGTAGGGCCGCCAGCGGCCGCCGGCACCCTGCGCCGAGGGCAGGTACCGAACGTCCGCGATGAACTGGCGCGCCTCCCCTGAGGGCTGGTACGAGGCGGTGAACCGGTCCAGCACGAACGCGAACGGCGCCAGCCTCGAGCCGGAGAACAACCGGCCCGGATGGAAGTCGTCGTACTGGGTGACGGTGTTGGTGAAGCTGCCGCTGGCCTCGTCGCCGGCGACGAGGAGCCGGGTGCCCTTGTAGCCGAACAACCCCCCCATGGCGACGCCGACCAGCAGCCCCACCAGGGCGACGTGGAACAGCAGGTTCCCGGTCTCCCGCAGGTAGCCCTTCTCCGCGCCGAGGCTGGCGCCCCCGCCGGCCTCGGCCCGGACGTCGGTCCGCCACCGCCGGCGCCGCAGCAGCGCGCGGGCCGCGGCCACCGCGGCCTGCGGCGCCGCCTCGGTCTCCCACCCGGCGGTGTGGGGCAACCGCTCCAGATGCTGCGGCGCCGCGGGCGGCCGGGCCCGCAGGGCCCGGGCGTGCAACCGGATCCGCGGCCCGAGGCAGCCGACCAGCGAGACGAACAGCAGCAGGTAGACCGCGGCGAACCAGGGCGCGGCGAAGACGTCGAACAGTGAGAACCGGTCGAGGACCGGCGCCAGCCTCGGGTGCGCCGCGAAGTAGTCGGCGACCTGCACCGGGTTCAGCCCCCGCTGCGGCAGCGCGGCGCCGGGCACGGCGGCCAGCGCCAGCAGGAACAGCAGCAGCAGCGCGGTCCGCATCGAGGTCAGCTGCCGCCAGGCGTTGCGGGCGGCGGCCAGCGGCTGTCGGCGGCGGCGTGGTGCCGGCGGCGGCGGCGACGGCTGGGTGGACAACCCGCCGGCGACGCGCTCCCGCTCGGTGGTCAGCTCCCGCTCGGTGGTCAGCTCGGTCATCGTCAGACCGCCGGGGTGAAACCGCTGACGAGCGCGCGGAGGTGGACAGTGAGCGCGTCCCACAGGCCGCTGACCAGCAGCGCGCCGAGCAGCACCAGCAGGGCGCCACCGGCGCGCATCACCCAGCGGTAGTGCCGGCGGACCACCGCGAACGCTCCCAGGGCGCGCCGGAACGCCAGGCCGGACAGGACGAACGGCAGCCCCAGGCCGACGCAGTACACCGCGGTGAGGAAGGCGCCCCGCCCGGCGCTGGCGCTGTCGTAGGCGAGGGTCTGCACGGCTCCCAGCGTCGGGCCTATACAAGGGGTCCAGCCGACGCCGAACAGCACCCCCAGCAGCGGCGCGGAGGCCAGCCCGCCGGGAGGGAGCCGGTGCACCCGCCACTCCCGCTGCAGACCCGGCAGCCAGCCGAGAAACGCCAGCCCGAGAACGATCGTCACCGCCCCCAGCACCCGGGTGACGACCGCGGCGTGCACGGACAGCGCCGCCCCGAGACCACCGAAGAGGGCCCCGGCGCTGACGAACACGGCCGAGAAACCGAGCACGAACAGGGACGAGCCGGCCAGCACCCGACCTCGGCGTACGGCCGGAGCCACCGGGGCCGCCGGAGTCGCCGGCGCGACCGTTGCCACCGCCGTGCCCGCCGAGGTGCCGACCGCTGCGCCCACAGCCGTGCCGACAGCCCTACCGACGGCGCCGGCGTCGCCGCCGCGGGGATGCGCCGGCTCCGGTGCGGCGGCGAGGTCGGCGCCGGAGAGCCCGGGGTCGGTGGACAGGTAGCCCGGTACCAGCGGCAGCACACACGGGGACAGGAACGACACCAGGCCGGCGAGCAGCGCGACCGGCGCGGCCACCAGCAACGGGCCGGCGAGCACGGTGTGCGCGAACGTGTCACCGGTCGCCGCCAGCAGCGTCACGCCGGGCGCTCCGCGGCCACCCGCAGCACCACCGGCGCGAGCTGGGTGAAGCGCAGCGGCCCCAGCCCCCGGGCGGCGATCCGGCCGGACCGGTCGATCACGAGCGTGGTCGGGATCGCCTCCGGCGGCAGCGTGCCGCGGAAGTCCAGAGCCACCCGGCCGGCCGGGTCGAACAGGCTGGGGAAAGCCACCGCGGACGTGCGGAGAAAGGCCTGGGCGGCGGCTCGCGAGTCGCGCACATTGACGCCGACGACATGGACGCCGCGGGGTCTCAGTTCGGTGGCGAGGCCCTGCAGGCCCGGCAGCTCGGCCCGGCACGGGCCGCACCACGATCCCCAGAAGTTCAGCACGACCACCGTGCCGCGCAACGAGCTCAAGGAGAACGCCGCACCGTCGAGCAGCCGGCCGCGCACCGACGGAGCTGCCTTGCGGTCGGCGGCCGCCACCGTCCGCAGCGTACCGGCGCCGGCGATGTACCGGCGGTCCCCGTTGCCGCGGTCCTGCGCGACCGCGTTGCTGCGGGTGCAGGCCGACGTCAGCACCGCAAGCGCAGCGAGCCCGGTCAGCGCAGCCCGCCGGGCCGGCATCCGGCCCGGTCGGGGCCTGGACGAGCGAGGGGGCACGACGGTCTCCGGTGAGGGTGCGGGTGGTCGGCCCATTCTCGCCCCGCCGTGGCTGCCGCGCTCACGCGCCCGGCACCGCCGGCCGGCGGGCCGCCGGCCCGGCCGGCTCGGAGTAGGTCACCGAGACGACCTCGGAGCCGCGATAGGTCAACGAGGTGAGGCTGGCCAGCCCGCACTGACGATGGTCCGGCCGGTGCCAGAGCCGTCGCCCCTCCACCGCCCGGCGGGTCACCCAGATCGGCAGCTGGTGGCTGACGCAGACGACCTCGCCGCCGGGGTAGGCATCCCGGGCGGCCGCGACGGCGGCGAGGACGCGGGCGGCGATCTCGGCGTAGGGCTCCCCCCAGGACGGGGTGAACGGGTCCCGGAGGTGCCGCCAGGTCGCCGGCCGGCGCAGCGAGCCGTCCCCGACGCCGAACGTCGCACCCTCAAAGACGTTCGCGGCCTCGGTCAGCCGGTCGTCGACCACCACCGACAGGCCGAACGCCGCGGCGACCGGGGCGGCGGTCTGGCCGGCCCGCTCCATCGGCGAGGAGATCACCGCCGCGACCGGCCGGTCGGCGAGCGCGGCGGCTGCCGCTCGGGCCATCCGCTCCCCCGCGGCGGAGAGCCGGAACCCCGGCAGCCGGCCGTAGAGCACGCCGCCGGGGTTGTGCACCTCGCCGTGCCGAAGCAGGTGCACGGTGGTCGTCGACGCCGCGCTCACGCCGCGTCGGCGGGGGCGGCGGCGGCGGCGCGGGCGGCGGCGGGGAGCGCGGCGGCGATCCGGTCCAGGACGGCGGTGTCGTGTGCGGCGCTGACGAACCAGGCCTCGAACGCCGACGGCGGGAGGTAGACGCCGGCGGCCAGCATGGCGTGGAAGAAGGCCGGGTACCGGAACGTCTGCGCCGCGGCGGCTCCGGCGTAGTCGACCACCGCCGCGTCGGTGAAGAACACCGAGAAGAGGTTGCCGGCTGCGGCCACTCGGTGCGCCACCCCGGCCTCGGTGAGCGCGTCGCTGACCAGCGCGGCCACGGTCAGCGCCGTCGCATCGAGGTGCCGGTAGAGGTTGTCGTCGCAGGCCCGCAGGGTGGCGAGCCCGGCGGCGACCGCGACCGGGTTCCCGGACAGCGTCCCGGCCTGGTAGACCGGCCCGGCCGGGGCCAGCCGGCTCATCACCTCGGCCCGGCCACCGAACGCGGCGGCCGGCAGCCCGCCGCCCATGACCTTGCCGAACGTGAACAGGTCAGGGGTCACCCCTTCGAGCCCCCACCAGCCGGCCCGGCTCACCCGGAACCCGGTCATCACCTCGTCGAGGACGAGCAGGGCCCCGTCGGCGGCACACAGCCGGGCCAGTCCGGCGTTGAAACCGGGCAGCGGAGCCACCACGCCCATGTTCGCGGCCGCCGCCTCGGTGATCACGCAGGCGATCGCGCCGGGATACCGCTCGAACGCCGCCGCGACCGCGTCGAGGTCGTTGTAGGGCAGCACGATCGTGTCGGCCGTGGACGCGCCGGTGACCCCCGGGGTGTCCGGCAGGCCGAGCGTGGCCACCCCGGAGCCGGCGCTGGCGAGCAGCGCGTCGACGTGCCCGTGGTAGCAGCCGGCGAACTTGACCACCTTGGCCCGGCCGGTGAACCCGCGGGCCAGCCGCACGGCGGACATCGTCGCCTCGGTGCCGGAGTTGACCAGCCGCACCTGCTCGACCGCCGGCACCCGCCTGATGATCTCCTCCGCCAGCTCCACCTCCCCCGGCGTCGGCGTGCCGAAGCTGGTGCCGGCGGCGACCGCCCGCTGGACGGCGTCGACCACCGCCGGGGCGGCATGGCCCAGGATCATGGGTCCCCATGAGCAGACCAGGTCGACGTACTCGCGACCGTCGGCGTCGGTCAGGTACGCGCCGCGACCGGAGAGCATGAACCGCGGCGTGCCCCCCACCGCCCGGAACGCCCGGACCGGGGAGTTCACCCCACCGGGTGTCACCGCGCCGGCCCGCTCGAACAGCGCCGCGGACCGCGGGGCGACCGCGCCGTCTGCCGTCATGCCGGCATCCTCGCAGGGGGGCCGGCACCGGTCGGCCCGTCGAGGGCCAACCGGCCGGTCAGGCGTAGCGAAGCAGCGCGCCGACGCCGTCGGGGAGGGCGGCGGCGTCCTCCGGCGCCAGCAGGTGCAGCGCGGCGCCGGTGCCGGCCGCCGCCCGCAGCAACACGTCGGCGAGTGGCGCCTCGGTCGCCGGTACTCCCAGTCCGGCCAACGTGTCGCGGTCGAGGGCGACCGCCGTCGGGTCCGGACCGAACCAGCCGGTCCGCTCCGCCAGGCCGGTCGCGGCCACCAGCAGCGTGCCGACCTGCGCGCGGGAGAGCGCCGCAGCGGTGGCGGCGGCTCCCTCCGCCGCCCGATCGCCCTGGCCGCGCTCCTCGGCGTAGCGCTGGAGCAGTGCCGCGGCCCGGGCCCGGACCTCCGCCTGCACCTGCTCGGCGACCTCCCGGGAGCGAACCGCCGCCGCTCCGTCGACGTGCCGACCACCGCCGGTGTCGAGCCGCCGGGCCAGCGGTCGAGTGCGCTCGGAGAGGTGCTCGAGCAGGAAGCCCTCGGCCCGCACGTCGCCGGTGACGAGCACGAGCTCCGCGCCGACATCGGCTACCACCCGGTCCACGACCGCGGCCGCCTCGGCGGCGTTGTGCTCCCACGAGTCCTCGGCACGGTGTTGGAACCGCAGCTGGGACCAGCCGCCGGGGGCGCTGCGCTGGATCTCGTCGTTGGAGCCGGTGATCTCCTGCACCAGCACCGGCTCGCGCCCGTCGTCGTAGGCGGCGATGTCGGCGCCGGTACGGTCCACCGCGACCACGACGTGCCGGAGCCGGGTCTGCGCCCAGGCGAGCAGCGGGCCGGCGTGCGGCAGCGGGCCGGCGTGCGCGGCGTCGGCGATCGCGGCGTCCTCGACCCGCAGCCGGAAGCGGACCTTCCCGCCGGCGGCGAAGGCGACCAGCGCGGCGTCACCCGGCCGGGCGCTGCCGACCTCGGCGTCGAGCGCCTGGAGCGTGTCCGGGTCGGTGCCGGCGGCGGCCAGCCGGCCGCGCAGCCCCCGCCACCGCAGCTCGAGGTGCCGCGCGGCGTTCTCCACCCGGCCGGTCAGGTCGAGGTAGACGGTGGCGAACGGGCCGCTCTCGGCGTAGAGCCCGGCGACGTCGGCGACCTGCATAGGGCTGTCCTCCCGTAGGTTCGGCGGCTGGTTCGGCGGCCCGCTCCGGCCCGCTCGGGTCAGGTGGCCAGCCGTCGGGCGACCTCGGCGGCCCAGTAGGTCAGCACGATGTCGGCCCCGGCCCGCCGGATCGAGGTCAGCGTCTCCAGGATCACCCGGTCCCGGTCGACCCAGCCGTGCCCGGCGGCCGCCTCCACCATGGCGTACTCACCGCTCACCTGGTAGGCCGCGACCGGCACGTCGACGGCGTCGGCGACCCGGCGGACGATGTCGAGGTAGGCCATCGCGGGCTTGACCATCACCGCGTCGGCGCCCTCGGCGATGTCGAGCGCGACCTCCCGCAGCGCCTCGTCGCCGTTCGCGGGGTCCTGCTGGTAGCCGGCCCGGTCGCCGAACCGGGGGGCGCACTCGGCGGCATCGCGGAACGGCCCGTAGAAGGCCGACGCGTACTTCGCGGCGTACGCCAGCACCGCCACCTCGGAGTGGCCGGCGGCATCCAGCGCGGACCGGATCACCGCCACCTGGCCGTCCATCATCCCGCTGGGCGCGACCACGTGCGCGCCGGCCGTGGCCTGCGTCACCGCGACCGAGGCGTAGCGCGCCAGCGTCGCGTCGTTGTCGACCGCGCCGGCGGCGGTGAGCACCCCGCAGTGCCCGGTGTCGGTGTACTCGTCGAGGCAGCAGTCGGCCATCAGCACGGTGGAGTCGCCCACCTCGGCCACCAGGTCGGCGAGCGCGAGAGCGACGATCCCCCTCGGGTCGTCGGCGGCCGACCCGCGCGGATCCTTGTGTGCCGGGATGCCGAACACGATCAGGCCGCCGACCCCGGCCAGCACGGCGTCGTGCGCGGCCTTGCGCAGCGAGTCCCGGGTGTGCTGGACCACCCCCGGCATCGACCCGACCGGCTGCGGCTCGTCGATCCCCTCCTTGACGAAGACCGGCAGGACCAGGTCACCCGGCGCCAGCCGGGTCTGCGCGACCAGCCGGCGCAGCGCCGCGGTCCGCCGCAGCCGACGCGGCCGGACGACGGGGTAGCCGCCGCTCACTTCGCCTTCTTGGCCTTGGCGAGCGGGCGGTCCGAGGGCCGGGCCTGCTCGCCGGCCAGCCGGCGCTGGGTGGCGAACTCGGCCAGCGCCTCCGCGAGTGCCGGGGCCGCCGGCTCGCTGGCCTGTACGTCGACCCGCAGCCCGAGCTCCTCGGCGGTCTTGCGGGTCTGCGGGCCGATGACGGCGATGACCGTGGACGGGTGTGGCTTGCCGGCGATCCCGACCAGGTTGCGCACCGTGGAGGAGGAGGTGAACAGCACCCCGTCGAAGCCGCCGCTCTTGATCGCGTCCCGGGTCTCGGCCGGCGGCGGGGCGGCCCGGACGGTCCGGTAGGCGGTCACGTCGTCCACCGCCCAGCCGCGCTCCTTGAGCCCGGCGACCAGCGTTTCGGTCGCGATGTCGGCGCGGGGCAGGAACACCCGGTCCAGCGGGTCGAGGATGTCGTCGTAGGGCGGCCAGTCGGCGAGCAGGCCCTCGGAGGACTGCTCGCCGGCAGGTACCAGTTCCGGCCGGATACCGAACGCGACCAGCGCCGCTGCGGTCGCCTCCCCGACCGCCGCGACCTTGACCCCGGCGAACGCCCGAGCGTCGAGCCCCACCTCCTCGAACCTCTCCCGGACCGCCCGGACCGCGTTGGTGGAGGTGAAGGCGATCCACTGGTAGCGACCGGAGACCAGCCCCTTGATCGCCCGGTCCATCGGCGCCGAGGTGCGCGGCGGCTCGACCGCGATCGTGGGCACCTCCACCGGCACCGCGCCGTAGCGGCGCAGCTGCTCGACCAACGCACTGGCCTGCTCCTTGGTCCGCGGCACCAGCACCCGCCAGCCGAACAGCGGCCGGGTCTCATACCACGACAGCCGCTCCCGCAGCCGGACCGCGTCCCCGACGACCGCGACCGCGACGTCGGTACGGCCGGTGCCGGCCGCCTCCGCCGCCACCGTGTCCAGCGAGCAGACCAGGGTCAGCTGCCCGGGGGTGCTGCCCGCCCAGGTCAGCGCGACCAGGGTCTCGGCGGGGCGGCCGGCGGCGAGCAGCCGGTCGGCGAGCTTCGCGACACCGGCCGCGGTGACCGGCACGACCAGGCTGCGCCGGCCGGTGGCCAGCCCGGCCCAGTCCACCGAGGTGTCATCCGGAGCGGCTAGCAGCGTCACGGACTGGCCGCCCTTGCCGGACGTCAGCGGCACGCCGGCGTAGGTCGGTACGCCGGTCAGCGCGCTCACGCCGGGCACCACCTCGTAGGGCACCTTGGCCCGCACGCAGGCCTCGACCTCCTCCGCGCCGTGGCCGCCGAGGAAGGGGTCGCCCGGCATCAGCCGGACCACGACCTTGCCGGCGCGGGCGGCGGTGACGACCAACCGGCCGCTCTCCGCCGCCGTCACCCCGGAGGTGTCGAGGGTCTCGACATCGGCGCGTAGCCGGGCCGTCAATGCCAGCGGCAGCGGCCCGTCGGCGACGACCGTGTCGGCGGCGGCCAGCCGTTCCGCTCCGCGCAGGGTGAGCAGGCCGGGGTCGCCGGGGCCCGCCCCCACCCAGGTGACCGAACCAAGGGGCTTCTTCTTCGTCGGACGGGTGCTCACCGGGACTCCATCAGGTCGCCCGCGCCGGCGGCGAGGAGGTCGGCCGCCAGCCGGCGACCCACCTCCGCCGCGGCCGAGAACGGGCCGGTAGCGGACAGGCGGACGACCCGGGTGCCGTCGAGTGCAGCGACGACGGCACGCAGGTAGATCTCAAGGTCGCCGTCGTCGCCCTCCGCGACGTCGGCGAGGGCGCCGACCGGCGCGGTGCAGCCGGCCTCCAGGGCGGTGAGCAGCGACCGCTCGGCCGCGACGGCGGCGGCGGTGATCGGATCCTCGAGCCGGGCCAGCAGCGCGACGAGCTCGCCGTCGTCGGCTCGGCACTCCACGGCGAGCGCGCCCTGGCCGGGGGCGGGCAGCATCTGCAGCGGGTCGAGCACCTCGCTGACCTCGCCGAGCCGGCCGAGCCGGGCCAGCCCCGCGCGGGCCAGCACCACCGCGTCCAGCTCGCCGGCGGTGACCTTGGCCAGCCGGGTGTCGACGTTGCCGCGCAGCCCCACCACGTCGAGCCGGAGACCCAGCGCGCGCAGCTGGGCGGCCCGACGGGGCGCGCCAGTGCCGACCACCGACCCGGGCGGCAGCTCACCGAGGGTGCGGCCGCCGGCGGCGACCAGCACGTCGCGCGGGTCCTCCCGGGTCGGCACCGCGGCGACGACGAGCCCGTCGGCCGGGCCGGTCGGCAGGTCCTTGAGGGAGTGCACCGCGAGGTCGACGTCCCCCGCCAGCAGCCGGTCCCGCAGCGCGGTGACGAAGACGCCGGTGCCGCCGAGCCGGGCGATCGCCGTCGCGGTGGTGTCGCCGAACGTCGTCACCGGAACCAGGTCGACGGCGGCGCCGGTGCCGTCCCGCAGGGCCGCCGCGACGAGCTCGGACTGGGTCAGCGCGAGCCGGCTGCGCCGGGTTCCGAGCCGCAGCGGCTTGGTCAGCAGCCCGGCGGTGCTCACGACTCGTCCTCGACGGCCACGGCGGCCCGCGTCACGGCCGCCGGCGTGGCCGGGTCCAGGCCGAACAGCTCGCGCACCGCGTCGGCGTACGCGTCACCGCCCGGCTCCTCGGCTCGTTCCTTGATCCGCACGGTGGGGGCGTGCAGCAGCTTGTCGACGACCCGGTGCACGGTGGCGGCGACCTCGGCGCGGCTGCGCTGGTCGAGGTCGGGCACCCGGCCGGCGAGTCGCAGCAGCTCCGCCTCGACCACCTCGGCGGCCTTCGAGCGCAGCGCCACCACGGTCGGGGCGACCCGGGCCGAGCGCACCTCGGCGAGGAACTCGCCGACCTCCTCGGTGACGATCCGACGTACCGCCTCGACCTCACGCGCCACCGGCTCGGCGTCGAGCGCGACCCGCAGGGTCTCGAGGTCCACCACGGTGACCCCGGCCCGCTCCCGCACCGCCGGGTCGACGTCGCGGGGCAACGCCAGGTCGAGCACGAACAGCGGCCGGGTGGGTCGGTCCGGCAACATCTCCGCCACCACGACGACGCCGGTCGCGCCGGTCGAGCAGACCAGCAGCTCCGCACCGGCGACGGCCGCCGGCAGCCCGGGCAGACCCACCCCCCGACCGCCGAGGGTGGCGGCGAGGCGCCGCGCGGTCGCGACCGTCCGGTTGACGACCGTGATGTCGGTGACGCCGCTGCGGCGCAGGGCCGCCCCGGCCAGGGCGCCCATCGAGCCGGCCCCGACCAGGACGGCGCGCCGCCCCGCGAGCGGGCCGATCCGCTCGGCCGCGAGCGACAGGCCGGTCTGCACGAGCGACGCCCCGGCCCGGTCGATGCCGGTCTCGGAGTGCGCGCGCTTGCCGACCCGCAGGGCCTGCTGCAGCAGCCGGCCGAG
The DNA here is from genome assembly GCA_038253225.1 of Mycobacteriales bacterium. Taxonomy (GTDB): domain Bacteria; phylum Actinomycetota; class Actinomycetes; order JALYNC01; family JALYNC01; genus JBBSHH01. Next base: position 48,470 of record JBBSHH010000002.1, read on the forward strand.
CACCCGCCCGGTCGTCTCCTCGTCCCGAGCCAGCCGGTAGGCGACCCGCAGCTGCCCCAGGATCTGGCCCTCCCCGAGGACCATGGACTCCAGCCCGCAGGCCACCGAGAACAGGTGCTGCACCGCGGCGTCCTCGTAGTGCACGTAGAGGTGCCCGGTGAGGGACTCCAGCGGGACGCCGGAGCTGCGCGCGAGCAGCTCGGAGATCTCCGCGACGCCGCCGTGGAACTTGGAGACCTCGGCGTAGACCTCGACCCGGTTGCAGGTGGAGAGGACCAGCGCCTCCTCGACGTACGTCGCCTGCTGCAGGTCGTGCAGCACCTTGACGACCGCGTCGACGGAGAGAGCCAGCTGCTCCAGCAGCGCCACCGGGGCGCTGCGGTGGGAGAGGCCGACCACCAGCACGCTCATGCCCGCACCGCCGTCGGCAGCCCCGCGAGCGCGGTCGCGACCTCGGCGTCCAAACCGGCGGGCACCGCGGTCAGTGCGGCCTTTCGCTGCTCGTGGAACGCCAGGATCTGCAGCTCGATGGACAGGTCGACCTTGCGGACATCGACCCCCGCCCGGACGCTGAGCAGCGCCGGCGCGAAGTTCAGAATGCTGGTGACCCCGGCGGCGACCAGCCGGTCGCAGACGTCCTGCGCGGCGGTGTCCGGGGTGGCGATGACGCCGATGGACACCGACTCCGCTTGGACGACCTCCGACAGGTCGTCGATGTGACGCACCGTCAACCCGACGATCGGCTCGCCGACGCGGGACCGGTCCGCGTCCAGCAGCGCCGCGACCCGGAAACCACGGGTGGCGAACCCGCCGTAGTTGGCGAGCGCCTGGCCCAGGTTGCCGATCCCGACGATCGCGACCGCCCAGTCCTGGGTGAGCCCGAGCTCGCGGGAGATCTGGTACAGCAGGTACTGCACGTCGTAGCCCACGCCGCGGGTGCCGTACGAACCGAGGTGGGAGAGGTCCTTGCGGACCTTGGCCGAGTTGACCCCGGCGGCCGCGGCGAGTGCGTCCGAGCTGACCGTGGTGCGGCCCGCCTCGGCGAGGCCGTGCAGTGCCCGCAGGTAGAGCGGGAGCCTGGCGACGGTGGCATCGGGGATGCCGCTCGCCCTCGCGCGGACGCGGGGAGCTGCGGTTCCGGGGTCGGGCACGAAAGCGGCTCCGGGGAGTGGTACTGGGGTCCGCGGACACGCTACGTCCTTGTGAACGATTGCACAAAGAGACGCTGGTGCCGCCGGTCCGGCCCGGCTGACCGTGGCCGGGGAGGCCGGGGAACAATGCCGCCAGGACCGATCTCACCGACGAACTCGCGGGACGGCCATGACCGCCATGCACACCTCCGACTGGGGCCGCATCGAGCCCGACGGCACGGTCTACGTTCGGACCCGAGCCGGCGAGCGCCCGGTCGGTGAGTGGCACGCCGGCGACCCGGCCGCCGGTCTCGCCTACTACGAGCGCCGGTACGGCGCGCTGGTGACCGAGGCCGGGCTGCTCGAGCGCCGGCTGGCCAGCGGCGCCGGTGACCCGCGCGACGTGCTCGCCAGCACCCGACGGCTGCTGGAGTCGCTGCCGTCGGCAGCCGCGGTCGGGGATCTGGACGGGCTGGCCGACCGGTTGGCGGCACTCGCCGCCGACGCGACCGAGCGGGCCGAGCAGTTCGGCCACGACCGGGCCGCGGCCGCCGAGCGGGCGGTCGCGGCCAAGGAGGCGCTGGCGGCGGAGGCGGAGGCGCTGGCTCAGAGCGAGAGCTGGAAGGCCACCGGGGACCGCTTCCGCGCCCTCGCGCAGGAGTGGCAGGCCCTGACCGGCGCCGGCCGGCTCCGCGAGGCGGACCGGCGGGTCGAGGCGACGCAGTGGCGGCGGGTGGTCGCCGCCCGGGAGGAGTTCGGCCGGCGCCGCGGCGCGCACTTCGCCGCGCTGGAGCAGGAGCGCGGCATCGCCAGGAAGCGCAAGGAGGCGCTCGTCCGGACGGCCGAGGAGCTGGCCGAGTCGACCGACTGGGCGCCGACGGCGGACCGGCTCAAGGGCCTGATGACCGAGTGGAAGGCCGCCGGCCGGGCGGCCAAACCGGCGGACGACGCGCTCTGGCAGCGGTTCCGAGCCGCCTCGGACGCGTTCTTCGCTCGCCGCTCGGCCCTGCACGCCGAGCGGGATTCGGCGCTGCGCGACAACGTCGCGGTCAAGGAGGCGCTGGTGGCCGAGGCCGAGGCGCTGGATCCGGCCGACCTCACCGCGACGCAGGGCCGGCTCCGGGATATCCAGGACCGGTGGGAGGCGGCCGGGGAGGTCCCCCGGGAGGCGCTGGCCGGGCTCGAGCGGCGGATGGCGACGGTCGAGCGACGGCTGCGGGAGCGCGCGCAGGAGCGGTGGCGGCCGGATCCGGCGTCCTCGCCGCTGGTCACCCGGCTGCGGGAGTCGGTGGCGAAGCTGGAGCGGCGGGTCGAGCGGGAGCGCGCCGCCGGCCGGGTCGCCGCCGCCGCCGAGGCGGAGGCGACCCTGACCAGCCAGCGGGAGTGGCTGGCTCAGGCCGAGAACGTGAAATGACGGCCCGGGCGCACGGGCGGCGCCCGGTAGGGAGCACCGGCGGGAGCAGGGTCAGGCGCGGGGGGCCGCAACCGTCGTGACCGTGACCGTGTGCGACGCGCCGTTGCGGAGGTAGGTCAGCCGCAGCGCGGTGCCGACCCCGGCCGAGCGGACCGCGGCGACCAACCCGTCGACGGTGTTCACCGGCCGCCCACGCACCGCGGTCACCACGTCGCCGACCTGCAGGCCGGCCTTGGCGGCCGGAGCTCCGCTCTGCACCGAGCGCAGCTCGGCGCCGGTGCCGTCGGTCGGGTCGCTGCCGGCGGTGGTGCTGCCGGCGGTGGTGGCCTCGACGCCGAGGTAGGCGTGGGTCGCCGACCCGGTGCGGATCAGCTGGTCGGCGATACCGCGGGCGTAGTCGATCGGGATCGCGAAGCCCACCCCGATGTTGCCGGACTGCCCGGCGGAGCCGGTCGAGTCCCCACCCAGGGTGGCGATGGCGGAGTTGATCCCGAGGACTCGTCCGGCGCTGTCGACCAGCGGGCCGCCGGAGTTCCCCGGGTTGATCGCAGCGTCGGTCTGTACCGCGTCGAGCACCGCGTCGCTGTCGCTGACCGACGGGTCGCCGGTCCGCACCGGCCGGTGCAGCGAGCTGACGATGCCGGAGGTCACGGTCCCGGCCAGGCCGAGCGGCGCGCCGATCGCCACCACGAGGTCGCCGACCTGGAGCCCCTCGGAGGACCCGAGCGTGGCGGGCACCAGGCCGGCGACGCCGCGGATTTGGATGACCGCCAGGTCCGAGGACGGGTCCCGTCCGACGATGCGGGCGCTGGACCGCCTGCCGTCGGCCAGCGTGACCGAGACCGTGCCGCCGTCCGCCGCCTCGGCCACGACATGGTTGTTGGTCAGGATGTAGCCGTCTCGGGTCAGCACGACGCCGGAGCCGGTGGCGCTGCCACCCGCACCGTGCTCGGTGATCTTCACGACGCTCGGGGTCGCGGTCGCGGCCGCTGCGGCGACGGTCCCGGCGCCGGCCTGGACCGGCGCGGTGCCGGTGGTCGCGATGCCGGTCGTCGAGGTGCCGGCCGAGGTGCGCAGCGGCGAGCTTGCCGGCGTGGCCCGGGACGTGCTCTCGACGCCGACGGCCGCGCCGACACCGCCGCCGAGCAGCGACGCACCGAGCGCCAGCGCGACCAGCGCCAGCGACGGGCGGTGCCGTCCCGTCGACGGCACCGGGCCGGCCGAGCGGGCCGGTGGCTCGTCGTGGTCTTGCTGCGGCCAGGGCTGGCCGTAGGAGGGGGTGTCGGAGGGAACCGTCGGTGTGGTCATGCAGACACCTTCGGCGGTGGGCATGTGACCGGGCTGAGCGCTGGCTGAACGTTGGCTGTGAACCCCGGCCGCGCCACGACCGGCTCGGCCCGCCGGCCCGTCAGCGCAGGGCAGCCCGCAGTCGGCTCTCCTGCACCCGCCAGAAGTCGTGGACGACGCCGTCGATCAACGTGACCGGCACGAGGTCCACGTACTCCTTGTCGGCCGGGGCGTCGGTCAGATCGCGTTCCTCCAGCGCCACCCCGAGCTCGGCGCAGACCCGCTGCAACACGGCCCGCGCCTCGGCGCACAGGTGGCACCCCGGCCGGCCGACCAGCGTGACCTTGTGCCCGGAAGAAGCGTTCCCGCCTGGCGCCACGATCGCAGCGTAATGGCCCGGACGTCGAGTCGAGCGGCCGGCGACGATTGCTCCTCAAGGTCCAGCCCGGCTACGCCGATCGGAGGAACGTCAGCAAGTTCAACCGCCCGGGCGACCACCGGCGCGACAAAGGCACACCGTGCGCAAGCACGGGCCGCAAAGGCACGGGACTGCTGCACCGCAAGCAGTTCGCCGGCCTGCCGACGTCCGACTGGCCGCTGTCCGCAGCGTCGCGACCCTTATTCGCGGTGTGCGCCCTGGCCATTCGTCAGAGGTGTCGCCGTGACTGTTCCGCTCGCTGCCCCGATGTCTGCTGCGTCTGTCGGCTCGAACGCCGGCCGACTCTCCCGCCGAGTCCGCCACGCCGGCCGGGTGAGCCTGGCCGCGGCCACCCTGGCCGGCGGTCTGGTCGCGGGGATCGCCACCGCCGGACCGGCCGCCGCATCCGCCTCGTTCGTCGGCACGATCAACGCGGCCCGGGCGAGCGCCGGACTGGCGCCGCTGTCCGTCGCCGGTGACCTCACCGCGGTCGCCGCCGGCCACTCGGCCGCGATGGCCGCCTCGCACCAGCTTTACCACAACCCGAGCCTGACCAGCTCGGTGCACAACTGGACCGTGCTGGGTGAGAACGTCGGCACCGGCCCGGACGCTGCGTCGATCGCGTCCGCGTTCATGGCCAGCGCCCCGCACCGCGCGAACATCCTCAACAGCCGCTACACCCAGGTCGGCGTGGCCGTCTCGGTGAGCTCCGACGGTGCGCTGTGGGTCACCGAGGACTTCAAGCGCCCGACCGGCTCGGTGTCGACGCCGGCCCCGACGTCCCCGTCGAGCGGTTCGCACTCGACCGCCAGTGCTAGCTCGACCGGCAGTGCGTCGGTTCGCTCGCGCACCGGCGTCGGCACCCGCCCCGCGAGCGGGGTGGCGCGCCGAACGACGCCGACCTCGGGCGGGGCGCCGCGCCCCCTGACGCTGGCGGAGCGGCTGCGGCTGGCCGCCGCGGTCGCCGGCCGGCCCACCGACCCGCTGGCCAAGGCGCTGGACTACACCCACGTGATGGCCACGCTCACCAGGCACTGACGCACCGGAGGCTGCGGCCGGCCCGGGTGGGGACAGGAAACCACCGAGTCGTGGCGACGATCCGGTCGTGACGCGAAGCAATAGGGCAACTACGATCCGCCACCAGAGGGGAAATTCCGCGGGAGGAGCGTCCATGTCGGTCCGGGTGCTCGTCGTCGACGACACCGAGCACGTTCGCGCCATGCTCGTCGAGATGCTGCGCCTGGACGGCTTCGACGTGGTCGGGGAGGCCGCCGACGGCGAGTCGGCGGTCGCCGCGGCGATCCGGACCGACCCGCAGGTCATCGTCATGGACCTGCGCATGCCGCGGGTCGACGGCCTCGAGGCCACCCGCCGGATCCGGGCCGAGCGACCCGACCAGCCGATCGTGATCTACACCGCCTACCTCGACACCAAGATCGAGAACGCTGCCCGGGAGGCCGGCGCCGAGCTGTGCCTCGGCAAGATCGACGGTCTGCCCAAGCTGGAGCGCGAGCTGGCCCGGCTGACGATGCACCTCGCCGGGGGAGACCGAGCGGCGCCCTAGCATGGTTGCGGTGCGACCCCGACCCCGACCCCGACCCCGACCCTCCGCCGACGTCCGGGCGGCCCTCGCCGGCGCAGCCAGCGCCGCGGCCGCCGAAGTCGACGGTCCCCGGCTAGCGCCTCCGGACCCGACGGCGGCGGCCTTCTTCGACGTCGACAACACGATGATGGTCGGCGCGTCGATCTACCACTTCGCCCAGGGCCTCGCGGCCCGCAAGTTCTTCACGAGCCGGGACCTCCTCCGATTCGCCTACCGGCAACTCGCCTTTCGGGTGGGCGGCGTGGAGCAGTCCGGGACGATGCTGCAGGCGCGGGAGGCCGCGCTCGCCTTCGTCGCCGGCCGCCGGGTTGCCGAGATCGTCGGTTTCGGCGAGGAGATCTACGACGAGCTGATGGCGCAGCGGGTGTGGCCGGGGACCCGCACGCTCGCGCAGCGTCACCTCGACGTCGGGCAGCGGGTCTGGCTGGTGACGGCCACGCCGGTGGAGCTGGCCCGCATCATCTCCAGCCGACTGGGGCTGACCGGCGCGCTCGGCACGGTGAGCGAGATCGACCGCGGCGTCTACACCGGTCGGCTCGTCGGAGAGCCGCTGCACGGCCCGGCGAAGGCAGCGGCGATCCGCGCCCTGGCCGAGCGGGAGGGGCTGGATCTGCGCCGATGCACGGCGTACAGCGACTCGCTCAACGACCTGCCGATGCTCGAGCTGGTCGGTACCGCGGTGGCCGTCAACCCCGACCCTGACCTGCGGCGGGTGGCCCGGGAGCGAGGCTGGGCGGTGTGGGACTTCCGCACCGGGCGAAAGGCCGCCCGGATCGGCATCCCGGCCGCCGCCGGGATGGGCGCGGTCGCCGGGGGGATGGCGGCCGGAGTCGTGCTGCGGCGTTCCCGCGGTCGGCGCCGACGTCGACCGCCGTGGCGGGCGCTGCCGGTCGGCCGGTGAACCGTCGGGCTCAGTGGAACGGCGAGGACCGCCGCGCCAGCAGGTCGTAGAGGGAGGACTGGATGGTCTCCCGCACCCGGTCGGTGAGCTGCTGTAGCAGCACCGGGTCGTCGGCGGCCGCGGCGCCCCCGAGCCGGTCGGTCGGGATCGGCTCGGCGAACTCGATGAGCCACTTCGAGGGCAGCGGGATCGCCCCGAGCGGGCCGAGCCACGGGAACGTCGGAGTGATCGGGAAGTACGGCAGGCCCAACAGCCGGGCCCCGGTCCGCCAGTTCGCCAGCATCGGGTAGGTCTCCTCGGCGCCGACGATCGCCACCGGCACGATCGGAACGCCGGTCCGCAGCGCCGCGCCGACGAAGCCGCCGCGGCCGAAGCGCTGGAGTCGGTACCGCTCGGCGAAGGGCTTGCCCACGCCCTTGAAGCCTTCTGGCCACACCCCGACCAGATGGCCGTCGGCGAGCAGCCGTTCCGCGTCGGCCACGCAGGCCAGCGTCGTCCCGCTCTTGCGGGCCAGCGGCGCAAGGAACGGCAGTCGGAACACGAGGTCGGCCCCGAGCATCCGTAGGTGGCGATGCCCGGCATGGTGGTCCAGGATCGCCAGCGAGGTCATCAGCGAGTCCAGCGCGATCGTCCCGGAGTGGTTCCCGACGACCAGCGCCCCGCCCACGGTCGGCACGTTCGCCAGCCCGCGGGCCTCGACCCGGAAGTACCGCCGGTAGAGCGGGCGGAGCGCGGCCATCAGGACCGCGTCGTTGAGCTCGACGTCGAAGCCGAACTCGTCGACGACGTAGTCGCCGGTCAGCCGCCGCCGCAGGAACCCCAGCACGGCGCCGACCCGGCGGTCCCACTCGTCGACCGGGGCGCCCGGCGCGGCCGGCTCCGTCACCGCGAGAGTCCGCAGCGCACCCGGTCGAGCAACCCGACCAGCTCCCGCTGCAGCCGGGTCATCCCCTCGGCCGCGGCGCTCGAGCGCAGTCCACGCGCGGTGAGGAAGTCCTCGAAGGCCTCCGTCGTGCTGTACGCCGGGGTGTAGCCGAACCCCTTGCGCAGCCGGGTCGTGTCCAGCACCCGGCCGTGCTCGAGGTAGCGCACCTGCGCCGCGGAGACGTCGAGCCCGCCCGCCCGCCGCAGCTGCTGGGTCAGCAGCCCCACCGCCGGCGCGGGCACCGGCGCGGTCAACCGGCCCGACCGGCGGATCGCCTGCGAGAGCAGCAGTACGCCGCTGCCGGCGACGTTGAACGTCCCAGGCCGGTCCTCCGTCGCGGCCAGCCGCAGCACCTCCAGGGCGTCGTCCTCGTGGCAGAACTGCAGCCGCGGGTCGAAGCCCAGCACGGTGGGGACCACCGGCAGCGCGAAGTACTGGCTCAGCGGGGTGTCGACCCGCGGGCCGATCAGCTCGGCGAACCGCAGGATGGTGACCGCGACGTCGGGCCGGCGGCGACCAACGGCGCGGACGTGGCCCTCGACCTCGACGGCGTCCGTGGCGTCGCCGCTGCGCGGCGTCGCCGGCTGCATCTGCTCGGCGAACACGGCCGGATCCTGCGGCGACGAGCCGTACACCGCTCCGGTCGACCGGAGCACCAGCCGGCGCAGCAACGGAGCCTGCTGGCAGGCGGCCAGCAGCTGGCCGGCGCCGACCGGCCCTGGTGCCACGCCGAGGTGCAGCACCGTGTCGACCGCGGATTCGGCCACCACCCGCCCGATCGCGGTGCTGCGCACATCCACCCGGACGAACTCGGTCCGCCCGAGGGCGGACCGCAAGCCCGCTCGGGGGGCAACGGTGTCGACCCCGAGCACCCGCTCGATCGCGGGGTCGGCGGCCAGCACCCCGGCCAGCCGCGCGGCGAGGTCCAGGGCGACCCCGGTGACCAGGACGACCCGCGGCGACACCGCAGCTCCGCGGGGGCTCAGCCGCCGGACCGGGTGCCGGCCGGCTGCGCTATCCGGCTGATGACCATCGGGTCACCCCGGCTGACCCGCAGCGTGCGGGCGGCGTGACCGAGGTTCACCGATACCTGGACGGCCCGGAACGAGTCCTCGCACAGCGCCACCCGGCCACGCGGGACGTCGCCGTAGGTCATCGTGAAGGGCACCGTCATCGTCCGCCCGGCGCAGCGCAGCTCGACGGTGTCGCCGAGGGACATGCCGGCCGCCTCCAGGTCGGCCCGGGCGACATTCAGCGCCAGGTTGCCGAAATGGTCGACGTTGAGGACCTCACCATGGACGTGGTCGTCATCGATCATGGCGGCGCGCGCCTTGAGCACGGTGAGCGTGGCCAGCTCGACGGCCGGCCCGACCGTGTCCGGCGGGGTGCCGGCGGCCAGGTGCGCGGCGACCGGTGCGAAGACGTCCCGCCCGCGGAAGGTCCGGCTGGGCGTGTCCAGCTCCAGCTCGGTGTTGCGGATCTCGTAGGCGGCGGTGGCCCCGCCCAGCGCCGCCCAGGCCTTGGACAACACCCCGTTGTCGGGGCCGACCAGCAGCGAGCCGTTGGCAGCCACCACCACACCGCGGGAGACCGTGGCCTGCATCGGGTCGACCAGCCCCAGGTGCACCGCTGGCGGGAGGTAGGGCATCGCGGCGGCGAAGACCGTCGCGCCCTGGACGACGTCCTGCGGAGCGACCAGATGGCAGATGTCGATCACCCGGACCTGCGGCGCGACACAGGCCATCACGCCCTTGCAGACCCCGACGAAGACGTCGTCGAGGCCGTAGTCCGAGAGAAAGGTGATCCAGTCGAAGCGCTGCGCCACCGTGCCGAACCTCCCGCGCTACTTCTTGTTGCGCCGCTGGACCCGGGTGCGCTTGAGCAGCTTGCGGTGCTTCTTCTTCGCCATCCGCTTGCGGCGCTTCTTGATGACCGAGCCCACAGAAAACCTTCTCACTGCCTACGACGGCTGTGCTGCTCACGACGGAAAGGGCGACACCGCAGCAACTCGTGCGGGTCGCCGTTGCGCGCCGAGCCTAGCCGATCCGCCGTCCGGGCCGGTCAGCCGGCTTCGATGAACGCGTTGCTGAGGTAGTCGTGGACGGCCTGCTCGGGCACCCGGAACGACCGGCCGACCCGGATCGCCGGCAGCCGGCCGTCGTGCACCAGCCGGTAGACCGTCATCTTCGACACCCGCATGACGGCCGCGACCTCGGCCACGGTGAGAAAGCGCACCTCGGACAGAGGTCGCTCGGATATCGCCATGGGCACCGCGCCTTCGGCACGCGACGGGCGCCGGCTTCCCCTCCGGCACGAAGTCACGCACGTGCCCGCTCAGCGTAACGGGTGGGCCAGGTCGACGTCACCGTGATCAGCGGGACGGGAGGTGTGCGAGCAAATAGGCGGCGAGCGGGGTGTAGTGGTGCGGGAGGACGTTGTCGTCGAGCGGTACGGCGACCAGCACCCGTCCCTCCGCCTCGCCCACGAACAGCGCCGGGTCGTTGCAGTCGGCGAAGCCCACGCTCTCGACGCCGGCCGCGCCGGCGGCACCGGCCCAGCCGTGGTCGCCGACCACCAGGTCCGGCGGCTCCGCACCCGCGTCGGCGAGCGCCTTGAGGATGGCCTCCATCGGAGCCGGTGAGTGGGTGTGGTTGAGCCCCGCGCCGCTGCTGACCATGCCGACGCCGCCGATGTAGCGCAGCTCCCGGTGCCGGCCGTCCTCGTTGCGGTGCGACCAGCCCTCCGCCGGCGTGAGCAGCTCGCAGCCGTGGTCGGCCAGCGCCCGCGCCACCTCGGCGTGGATGGCCCCGACGCCGGCCGGATGGCCGGTGCATACCAGCACCCGTTCCCGGCGCCGCGCCGCGGTCGCGATCCGCTGCCCCATCGCGTCGAGCCGGTCTACGGTGGCGTCCGGGTCGATGGTGTCGCCGCCCTGGGTGTAGGCCGGGTCGGGGTTGACGCCCACCCGATCGGCCATCAGCGCGAGCACGTCTGCCGCGGTCCAGGCGCCGTCGAAGGTCAACCCGAACAGGTAGAGCGGCTCCCGGTCGCTGAGCTTGCGGAAGTTGCCCAAGTTGTTCTCCCGCGGAGTGGCGACCGAGCCGGCGATGCGGGTGGCGATGAGGTGCTCGCGCAGCTCTGCGCGGGTCGGGACGGCGGTCACGAGGCTCCCAGCGGGTCGAGGGAATGGCGGGCGAAGACCGCGTCTCGGGTGGCCGCCACCGCTCGGTCGACCGCGTCGGCGGGGTCACCGCGGCCGCCCGGCCAGCTGCGGATCACCGGCGCCGCGCCGTCGGTCATCCGGGCCGGGGCGCTCTGGCCGGTGCGAGCCCGGCAGAGCTCACGCCACGGCGCGGGGGTGGCGGTCTCCGGCGGGATCGGTCGACCGGCCGCCTCGGCGAGCAGGTGGGTCCACGCGCGTGGAACCACCTGGACGAGCTGGTAGCCGCCACCGCCGGTGGCGACCCAGCGACCGTCGCAGATCTCGTGCGCGAGTGCGTGCAGGGCGGCGTACGTCGTGCGCTGCCCGTCGAGGCTGAGCATCAGGTGGGCCAGCGGGTCCAGGGCGTGGCCGTCGCAGCCGGCCTGGGTGACCAGCACCTGCGGCCCAAACGACCGCAGCAGCGGCGGAACCACCGCGGCGAAGGCCCGCAGCCAGCCGTCGTCGCCGGTACCGGCCGGCAACGCGACGTTGACGGCGTACCCCTGCGCCCCCGCTGCCCCGGTCTCGCTGGGGAACCCGGTGCCCGGGAACAGGGTGCGGCCGGACTCGTGCAGGCTGATCGTGAGCACTCTCGGGTCGGCGTAGAACGCGGCTTGGACGCCGTCCCCGTGGTGCACGTCGACGTCGACGTAGCCGACCCGTTCGCAGCCCTGCTCCAGCAGCCAGGCGATCGCGACGGCGGGGTCGTTGTAGACGCAGAACCCGGCGGCGGCGTCGGGCATCGCGTGGTGCAGGCCACCGGCGATGTTCACCGCATGCTCGCTGGCACCGGTCCAGACCGACCGGGCCGCGGCGACGGTGGCCCCGGCGACCAGCGCCGACGCCTCGTGCATGCCCGCGAACACCGGGTCGTCGGGGGTGCCGAGCCCGTGCCGCACGTCCGCCCGGTGTGGGCGGCCCCCGGCCCGGCGGACCGCCGCGACGTAGTCGGAGGTGTGCACCAGCCGGAGCAGGTCGTCGGCGGCGGTCTCCGGTCGCTGCAGCGTGACCCGGTCGGCATCGAGGACACCGAGGCCGCTGGCCAACGCGATCGTGAGCTCCACCCGGACCGGTGCGAGCGGGTGTCCGGGGCCGAAGTCGTAGTCGAGGAGCGCCTCGTCCCACACCACCGTCAGGGACTCGCTCACCGGCCCAGGCTACGGGGCGGCCCCGGCTACTCCGTTCGCAGGGCGACGACGGGCTCGAGCCGCCCGGCGCGGCGGGCCGGGACCACGCCGAAGAAGATGCCGACCGCCGCCGACACCCCGAACGCCAGCACCGGCGACCACCACGAAATGACCGCCGGCAGCGGCGAGACCGCGTCGAGCAGGGCGCAAACGCCGAAGCCGATCGCGATGCCGAGCAGCCCACCGAGCACCGTGAGCAGCACCGCCTCGATGAGGAACTGCAGCAGGATGTCGCGCTGCCGCGCACCGAGGGCCTTGCGCAGCCCGATCTCGCGGGTCCGCTCGCGGACCGAGACCAGCATGATGTTGGAGACGCCGACACCGCCGACGAGCAGGCTGATCGCCGCGATCGCGGCGAGCACCAGCGTGAGCAGGCCGAGGATCTTGCCGATCGTGCCGAGGATCTGGGTCTGGGTGACGGCCGAGAACTCCTCGTTGGGGTAGCGCCGTTGGAGCGTACGGACCGCCAGCCGCCGCACCCGGTCGATCGCGGCGGTGGTCGGTGCCTTGATCGCGAGCGCGTCGACCCGCTGGGTGCCGAACAGCCGCTGGGCCGCGGTGATCGGCACGTGCACCTCGCCGTCCCGGCTGACCCCGAAGGCGGAGCCGGCCGCCGGGAACACCCCGACGACCCGGAACCGCACGCCGGCGATGGTGACCTGCCGGCCGAGCGGGTCGCGGTCGGGGAACAGCCGCCCGCCGGCCTGCGAGCCGAGGACCGCCACCCGCCGCCGGGTGTCCACGTCGCTGGTGGTGATGTAGCGGCCGCGCTGCACCGGGCGGTCGAAGACCCGGCCGACGTTGGCGTTGGTGCCGTTGACGGTCGCGAAGAAGGTGCGGCTGCCCGAGCGCACGGTCTCCCCGGACGCGACCGTCGCACCCACCGCGTGCGGGTCGTCGAGGGCCCGGCCCACCGCGTCGACGTCGGTGAGCTGGAGCCGGCTCACGGTGGGCGCCGAGCCGAACTCGAACCGGCCGGGCACCACGATCACGATGTTGGAGCCGAGCCCCTCCACCTGGCTGGTGACCTCGTCCTTGGCCCCGGTGCCGATCGCCACCAGTACCACGACGGCGGCCACGCCGATGACGACACCGAGCATGGTCAGCGCGCTGCGCAGTCGGTTCGCGCGCAGTGCGTCGACCGCGACCCGGAACGCCTCCGCGGACCTCATGCCGCCGGTGCCGCGGCTGTGTCCGCCACGATCAGCCCGTCCCGGACGCCGACCTGCCGACGGGCCCGGGCCGCCACCTCCGGGTCGTGGGTGACCACCACCACCGCCACCCCGCGTTCAACGTTGAGCCGTTCGAGGATGGCCAGCACCTCCGCGCCGCTGGCGGAGTCGAGGTTGCCGGTCGGCTCGTCGGCGAGCAGGACCTGCGGTTCGCCGACGAGTGCGCGGGCGATGGCGACCCGCTGCTGCTCGCCGCCGGAGAGCTGTCCCGGCCGGTGCCGGAGCCGGTGGCCGAGCCCCACCGACTCCAGTGCCACGACGGCCCGCTGCCGCCGCTCGGCCCGCCGGAGACCCCGGTAGACCAGCGGCAGCCCGACGTTGTCGACGGCCGAGGTCCGCGACAACAGCTGGAAGGACTGGAAGACGAAGCCGATCGTGGCGTTGCGCAGCGACGCCAGCTCGGTGTCGGACATTGCGGCGACGTCCCGGCCACCCACCCGCAGGCGCCCGCCGGTCGGCCGGTCCAGCCCGCCGAACAGGTGCATGAGGGTGGACTTGCCGGAGCCGGACGGACCGACGATCGCGACGTACTCGCCGGGGTCGATGCGCAGCGACACTCCACGCAACGCCTCGACCGACAGCCCGTCGAGCTGGTAGCTGCGGCGCACGTCGACCGCCTCGATCGCCGGCCCGGTCACGGCCAGGGCAGCTTCTGCCCGGCCGTGACGGTGTCCGCGCCGTGGACGACGACCCGCTCCCCGGGCCGGAGGCCCTCGAGCACCTGGACCAGCTCGTCGCCCTGGGCGCCGAGCGTCACCGGGCGGCGCCGGGCCCGCCCGGCGAGGTCGACGTACACGGCGTCCCGGCTGCCGTCGCGGACGATCGCGCTGGCCGGTACGGCGACCGCGTCGACGGCGCGCCGCACCTGCATGTCCGCGACCGCGCTCATGCCGGGGCGCGGTGGCGGCGCCGGCCCGCCGTCCGGCAACCGGCCCGGGCCGAGGGCGAGCCTGACCCGGTAGCTGACCCCGCCGCCGGTCGAGCCGGTGGGCGCCAGGTCGACGCTGGTGACCCGGGCCACGTAGCGGGCGCCCGGCAGCGCGTCGAGGTCGACGGTGGCCGGCACGCCGGGGCGGACCAGGAAGACGTCGGTCTCGTCGACCTCCGCGGTGAGGGTCAGCGTCGAGATGTCGGTGACGGTCGCCACCGCGGCACCGCTGCCGACCGGCGCGCCCACCGCGATGCTGGCCACGCTGGTCTGCGCGCCACCGGTGCCGCCGAGGGCCTGCTGCGCCTGCCCCTGCAGCGAGGACGGCAACGAGCCGAGAACGCCGGACAGGGCGGCGGAGCCGGTGTCGGAGCCGGCCCCGGACCCGGACCCGGACCCGCCGAGAGACACCACGCCGGCGATCGGCGCCCGTACCACCAGCGCCGCCACCGCCTGCCGGGCGACCGCGACGACGGCGCGGGTCTGCACCCGCTGCGCCGAGGTGAGCGAGGACAGGGCCCGGGACAGGCTGCCGAGCCCGGCGTTGAACGACCGGACGGCAGCGGTGGCGGCAGCCCGCGCGGAGCCGTACCGGGCGACCGCGGCCGCGATCCGGGCCAGCGCCGGCGTCCGCGCCGGCGCCGGCAGCAACTGCGCCGCCTGCCGGGACGCCTCGAAGGCCGCATTCGCGGCCGCGTCGCTCTGGGCCTGGAAGCCGGACAGGTCGGGCTGCGGCACCCGCACCGTCGAGCTGGTCGCCTGCTGGTCCGCGGTCTCCGCCTGCGCCAGCCGCTGTCGGGCCGCCGGCGAGTCGATCCGCAGCAGCACGGCGCCGGGCGCGACCCGCTGCCCGTCGCGGACCAACAGCTGCGCCACGCGCCCCTCCGCGGCGGCGTGCAGCGTCGCCGACGCGCGGGCGACCACGGTCGCCGGTGCCTCCACCACTTCGGTCACGGTCGACCGGCCGACGGTGCCCACCCGGACCGGTCGCGCGGTGCCGCCGCTGCAGGCGGCCAGCACCACCAGCAGTACGACGACCGCGCCGGTGGCCCGCAGCGGTTTCATCCCGCCAGGGTAGGTCGGGGTCGGGTAGCGCGCGCGGGCGTCGGCGCCCGGCCGTGGCGAGCGGCTACTCGGGGTGCGCCGCGTAGCCGACCATCCAGTGCGGCCGTACCCGCAGGTAGACGATGTCCGGGCCCCAGGAGGACGGCGAGCTGCCGTAGTGGCGGACCAGATGGTCCTCGACGCCGGCGAAGTCCGGGTGCTCCGCGGCGAGGAACTCGGCCGCACCGTGGACGAAGACGCCCAGGTCGTCGCCCGCGACGTGCGCGACGCTGACCGCCGGCCGGGCTCGCAGCTGACGTGCCTTGGCCGCCCCACCGGCCGTGGTGAAAACGAACCGGGCGTGCAGGAAGTGGCCGTCGGCGGCGCTGATCCGCGGCTCACCGCCGGCGGTCACGGTCGCCACGGACAACGTCCGCATCCCGCTGAGCGCGCGGGTGAGCTGCTCGGCGGTCAGCGAGTGCCGCGGGTCGACGATCGACCGGAGGTGCTCGGTCGAACCGGCCAGCGACCGGGTGAGCAGGTCCTGCAACGAGTCGAGCTCGGCGGCGGTCTCCTCCATCCCGGCCATGCTGCCCCGCTCGCCGCCGGTTGCCCAGGTGCTGACCGCGGTCGCGGTCGCTACTCGTTCCCGCTGGCGAGCTCCCGGCTGCGGTCCCGGGCCGCCTCCAGCGCGGCCAGGAACGCGGCCCGGACGCCGTGCTTCTCGAGCTCGCGGATCGCGCTGATCGTCGTACCGGCCGGGGAGGTCACCGCCTCGCGCAGCTTCACCGGGTGCTCACCGGAGTCGCGCAGCATCACCGCGGCGCCGAGCACGGTCTGCAGGATCAGCTCGGCCGCGACCGCGCGGGGCAGGCCCAGCAGGATGCCGGCGTCGGTCATCGCCTCCACCAGGAAGTAGACGTACGCCGGCCCGCTGCCGGACAACGCCGTGACGGCGTCCTGCTGGGACTCCGGCACCCGCAACACCTTGCCGACCGGGGCGAGCAGCGCCTCGGTGCGGGCCAGGTGCTCCTCGACGGCGTGCGCACCCGGCGAGATCGCGCTCATCGCCATGTCGACCAACACCGGGGTGTTGCTCATGACCCGCACGACCGGCAGGCCGTCGGGAAGCCGCCGCTCGATGTAACGGGTGGGGATCCCGGCCGCGAGGGAGATGACCAGCCGGTCGGTCGGGATGACGTCGGCGAGCTCGTCGAGCAGCGCCGCCATGTCCTGCGGCTTGACCGTGATGAGCAGCGTCCGGGCGTCGAGCGCCGCCTCGGCGTTGGTGGTCACCGCCACGCCGTAGCGCTGCTTCAGGGCCGTCCCGTGCTCGGGTCGGCGGGTAGTGACGAGCAGCTCCGCCGACGACCGGCCGGCGCGCAGCATCCCGGTGAGCAGCGCCTCGCCCATCTTCCCGGCGCCCAGGACGGCGACCCGCTCGGTCATCGGGTCAGGACCGGCTGATGAGTGAGCGCAGGAAGAACGTCACGTTCGCCGGGCGCTCGGCGAGCCGGCGCATGAGGTAGCCGTACCACTCGTCGCCGTAGGGCACGTAGACCCGGACCCGCTCGCCGGCCGCGGCCAGCCGGCGCTGCTCGACCGGGCGGATCCCGAACAGCATCTGGTACTCGTAGTCGCCGCGCCGCCGGCCGGCCGCGGCGAGGATGTTCGCGGCGATTCCCTCGAGCCGCGGATCGTGGGTGGCGATCATCGGGTAGCCACGGCCGGCGGCCAGGATCTTCGTGCAGCGGACGTAGGACCGGTCGACCTCGGCGCGGCTCTGGTAGGCGACCGACTCCGGCTCCTGGTAGGCGCCCTTGCAGAGCCGGACCCGCTGCCCGTCGATCGCAGCCAGCTCGCGGCAGTCGGCCTCGGACCGGCGCAGGTAGGACTGGATGACCACGGCGGTGGTCGGGAAGTCGGGCCGGAGCGCGGCGAGGGTCCGCAGCGTCGAGTCGGTGGTGGTGTGGTCCTCCATGTCGAGGTTGACCATGGTGCCGGCCGCGGCGGCCGCCTCGCAGATCGTCCGGGCGGCCTCGAGCGCGAGCGCCGGGTCCAGTGCCTGGCCGACGGCGGAGAGCTTCACCGAGACCTCGGTGGAGGCGGCGAGCCCCTCGTCGTGCAGTCGGCTCAGCAGCGTGAGGTAGGCCTTGGTGGTCGCCTCGGCCTGGCCGACCTCGACGGTGTCCTCCCCGAGGTGGTCGAGGCTGACCGTCAGCCCACGACCGACGAGCTCCCGGCTCACCCGCACCGCGTCGTCCACCGACTCGCCGGCCACGAAACGCCGGACCACCGTCCGGGAGACCGGCGCAGTCGCCACCAGATGCTTGACCCGGGCGTCCTCCGACGCGGCGAGGATGACCGAACGCAGCATGCGGCCAGGCTACGCGGAGGGTCGCGCCGGCGCGGTGCGCGCAGGCGCGGTGCGCCCAGGCGCGGTGCGCCCAGGCGCGGTGCGGGCGGCCGCGGGCGCCGGTCAGGCGCTGCGCCGCCGCAGGGTGGCGGCCCCGAGCGCCAGCGCCAGCAGCGCGAGCGCCGCCAGCAAGACCAGGTCGCGCAGCAGCCGACCGGCGACCGGGCCGCCAATCGTCACCCGGGTCATCGCATCGACGGCGTAGGACAGCGGCAGCACGTCGGAGAGCCAGCGCAGCGGGGCCGTCATCCGCGCCCGCGCGACGAACAATCCGCACAACAGCAGCTGCGGCAGCACCACGGCGGGCAGGAACTGCACCGCCTCGAACTCCGTCGCGGCGAACGCCGACAGGCACAGTCCGAGCGCCATCCCCAGCAACCCGTCCAGCACCGCGATGAGCATGACCAGACCGGGGCTGCCGGCCACGTCGAGACCGAGCCAGCCCAGCGTGAGCACTCCGGCCAGCAGCGCCTGGGCGATGGCGACCGCCGCAAAGGCGAGCCCGTAGCCGAGCAGCAGGTCGAGCTTGGCCAGCGGCATGGTGAGCAACCGCTCCAGCGTCCCGGTGGTGCGTTCACGCAGCATCGCGACCGAGGTGACGAGGAACATCACGACGAAGGGGAACAGCCCGAGCAACGGCGCCCCGATCCGGTCGAACACCTGCGGTGCCCCGTCGAAGACCCCTCGAAGCAGTGCCATCAGCACACAGGGCACGACAAGCAGCAGCCCGACGGTGCGCGGGTCGTGCCGCAGCTGCCGGAGCACTCGGGCAGCGGTGGCCAGCACGATGCGCCCGTTCACGCCGCGTCCTCGACCAGCCGCAGGAAGGCCGCTTCGAGATCCTGGGTGCCGGTCCGTCGGCGCAGTCCGGCCGGGGTCTCGTCGGCGAGCACCCGGCCGTCCCGCAGGAGCAACAGCCGCGAGCAGCGCTCCGCCTCGTCCATCACAT
Organism: Mycobacteriales bacterium; assembly: GCA_038253225.1. Classification (GTDB taxonomy): domain Bacteria; phylum Actinomycetota; class Actinomycetes; order JALYNC01; family JALYNC01; genus JBBSHH01. Next base: position 67,106 of record JBBSHH010000002.1, read on the forward strand.
GGCTGGACACCAGCAGGGTGCTCCCGTCGGCGGCCAGCCGGTGGAACAGCCGCCACAGGTCGCGGCGCAGCACCGGGTCCAGCCCGACGGTCGGCTCGTCGAGCACCAACAGCTCGGGCCGCCCGAGCAGCGCTGTGGCGAGCGAGACCCGGGCCCGCTGGCCGCCGGAGAGCCGCCCCACCACCACCTCGGCGTGCTCGGTCAGCGCGACCTCGTCGAGCACCTCGCCGACCCGCTCCGGTGGGCTGGCGAGGACGGTCGCGAAGTAGCGCAGGTTCTCCCGCACGGTCAGGTCGGCGTACACCGACGGCGCCTGGGTGACGTAGCCGACCCGGGGCCGTAGCGAGGGAGCACCCGCCGGGACGCCGAGCACGGACACCCGACCGGCCATGATCCGCTGCACGCCGACCAGGCAGCGCAGCAGCGTGGTCTTCCCGCTGCCGCTGGGTCCGAGCAGTCCGGTGACGGTTCCGGCGGTGACGGTGGCGCAGACGTCGGTGAGCACCCGGCGGCCACCGCGGTCCACCGTCAAGCCTTCGACCTGCACGGCAGCGGCGCCGAGCGGTCCGGCGAGGGGGACGGGTGGGACGCGCATGGGCACCTCCGGTAGCTA
>JBBSHH010000003.1:0-65062 GCA_038253225.1 Mycobacteriales bacterium
CGCCGGAGGGGACCCCGGCGGCGTGCACCTGCCGTTCGGCGCGGTCGGCGGCCAGTCCGGCCGTGCCCGGAGCGCCCAGATCGGCGGCCACGGTGTCGGCGGCCACGGTGTCGGCGGCCACGGTGTCGGCGGCCACGGTGTCGGCGGCCACGGTGTCGGCGGCCACGGTGTCGGCGGCCACGGTGTCGGCGGCCACGGTGTCGGCGGCCGCCGGCGGTGTGGGCGCCCACTCCTCGGCCGGATCCTCGGCCCAGGCCGCTACCGGCTCGTCCGGTGCGCGCTCCGGCGGCCCCGCGGCCGGGCCGCCCGGGCCGGTGGTCCCGGCCTCGTCGCGCCACCGGGCCGCCAGGCCCGCGTACTCCTCCCGCAGCGTGCCCACCAGCCCGGCCGCCTGGCCGAGACCGCGCAGCGACACCCGCAGCACCAGACCCGGCAGCCGCCCGGCGGTGCGGGCACCGGCGGCGGCGATGCCGGGGACGACGCCGAGGGATGCCAGCGGGGGAAGCCGAGCGGGACGCCACGTCATGCCCAGAGGATAGGCGATCATGCTGGGCGGCCGCTTCGCCGGTCGCGTACCCTCAACAGTCGTGACCTCCCCCGTCGTACCGGCTCCCGCCGGGGTGCCGGCCGGCCCCGACGTACCCGCTCGGCGGGTGCTGCTGGCCCGACCCCGCGGCTACTGCGCCGGCGTCGACCGGGCCATCGAGACCGTCGAGCGGGCCCTGGAGCTCTACGGCGCGCCCGTCTACGTCCGGAAGCAGATCGTGCACAACGCGCACGTGGTGCGGAGGCTGGAGGCGCGGGGGGCGGTCTTCGTGGAGGAGACCACCGAGGTCCCCGAGGGGGAGCTCGTCGTGTTCTCGGCGCACGGCGTCGCTCCGGTGGTGCATGACGAGGCGCGGCAGCGGCGGCTGCGGACGATCGACGCGACCTGCCCGCTGGTCACCAAGGTGCACCTCGAGGCCCGCCGGTTCGCCGCGGACGGCTACGACATCGTCCTGATCGGGCACGAGGGGCACGAGGAGGTGGTCGGTACGACGGGGGAGGCACCGGAGAACATCCACCTCGTCGACGGCCCTGCGGAGGCGGCCAGCGTCGAGGTCCGCGATCCGGACCGGGTGGCCTACCTCTCCCAGACCACGCTGTCCGTGGACGAGACCAACGCCACGGTGGACGCGCTGCGCAGGCGGTTCCCTCGGCTGCAGGGCCCGCCGAGTGCGGACATCTGCTACGCCACCCAGAACCGACAGGTGGCCGTCAAGGAGATCTCCACCCGAGCCGACCTGGTGCTCGTGGTCGGCTCGCCGAACTCGTCGAACTCCGTCCGGCTGGTCGAGGTGGCACTCGACGCCGGTGCCGGGGCGGCCCACCTGGTGGACGACGCCGGTCAGATCCCCGAGGCGTGGCTGGAGGGGGTCACGACGGTCGGCCTGACCAGCGGTGCCTCGGTGCCGGAGGAGCTGGTCCGCCAGGTGCTGGACTGGCTGGCCGCCCGCGGCTGGTCCGACGTCGAGGAGGTCGAATCGGCTCGCGAGCACCTGCTGTTCGCGCTGCCGCAGGAGCTCCGCCGCGACCTGCGGGCAGCTGCGTCCGCGGGCTGAGCAACGGGCGGGGGTGACCGGGGAGGTCAGCGGCGGACGCCGGCCCGATGGGAGGCGAACCGCAGCAGCGCCAGCAGCGCCGCGGCGGCGGTGGCGAGGAACAGCACCGGCGCGCCGGTCACCATCGAGGTCGTCATCTCCAGCAGCTGCCGGGAGAGCCACGAGCCGGCGTATCCGGTGCTCTGCACCGCAGCCGCGAGCAGCGCCACCACCGCATAGAGCAGCGGCGGCATGACGACCGCCGCCAGCAGGTCCTCGCGGTGCACGAGCGCGGCGGCGGCGACGCAGCCGATGACGAAGCAGCCGGCGAACACCGTCCGCAGCCCCGGGCCGGTGAGCACGTCGACGCTGGCCCCGGCGAGAGCCAGCCCGAGCACCAGGGTCACCGCGCCGGCCGCCGTCAACCCGCGCCGGTCGGCCACGTGCGCTGCGGGCGCCGGCCGGCGGCCAGCACGCAGGCCGGTCCCGGCCGCCGCCGCTCCGTGGAAGCTGCTCACCTGCTCGGCTCCGTCCGCCCCGCTGCCGACTGATCCCGGATCATCAAGCTTCGAGGTTATCCGCGGGCGACCCGGCACGGAGCCCCCCACGCCGTACCGGCGACGCAAATATCCCGGCGCGCCCACCGGACTAACCTCACCGGCGTGACACAGTCCGTTCCTGCCGGCTACGACCCGGACACGGTCGTCATGATCGCCTGCCAGCGGGACGCCGGTCTGGCTCCCGAGACCGCCCGGGCGCTGGCCGAGCTCGCCGGCCGGTTCCTGGCCGAGAACCCCACCGACGACCCGGCCGCGCTGGCGCGCCGGCTGCTGGCGGAGCGGGCTCCCGGCAGTCCGCCGCCGCCCGCCTCGGCCGCCACGGTGGTGGCCGCCGCCGCCGCCCAGACATGGGCAGCGGCCCTCGGCTCGTAGTCGGGCCGGCGCCCAGCCCGGCAGGCGTGGCCCGATCCGGTCGGACGCCGGCTCAGCTGGTGGCGGCGACGTCGGCCGCGTCATCGGCGTCGTCGTCGGCGACCCCGCGCGCGGGGGCAGGCAACGCCACCACGGTTCGCGCCTCATGAACCGCCGCCAGCAGCACCGGGGCGGACAGGCTCTTGGCCTGCGCCTCGACCGGACGGGGGGTGTCGAGCGGGCCGTCGACGACCTTGAGCTCGGCCAGCTTGCGGGCCTGCACCAGCACCCTGGTCTCCAGCGAGCCGACGGTGCTGTTGTAGTCGGTGACGGCCCGGTTGAGCGAGCGGCCGAGCTTGTCGACATGCTCACCGAGCGTGCCGAGCCGCGCGTAGAGCTGCTTGCCGGCCTCGAAGACCTCCCGCGCGTTGTCGGTCAGCGCCGCCTGCTGCCAGGCGAAGGAGACCGTGCGCAGCATCGTCATCAACGTGGTCGGGGTCGCGATGACGACCCGCCGACCCATCGCGGACTCGAGCAGCGTCGGGTCCTGCTCCAGGGCCGGGGCGAGGAACGCCTCCCCCGGCACGAACAGCACAACGAACTCGGGCGAGGTGGGGAAGGCCGACCAGTAGGTCTTCGCCGCCAGTGCCTCCACGTGGTTGCGCAGGTGCCGGGCGTGTGCCGCGAGGCGCTCCGCCCGCCGGTCGTCATCGGTGGCCTCCGCCGCCTCGAGGTACGCCGAGAGCGTCACCTTGGAGTCCACCACGACGTGCTTGCCGCCGGAGAGGTGCACGACCATGTCCGGTCGGGTCAGGGCGTCGTCGCGGAGCGCGCCGGCCTGCTCGGTGAAGTCGCAGTGCTCGACCATGCCGGCGATCTCGACCACCCGGCGCAGCTGCATCTCACCCCACCGGCCGCGGGTCTGCGGGGCCCGCAGCGCCGTCACCAGCGACGAGGTCTGCGCCCGGAGCTGCTCGGAGCTCTCCCGAGCGAAACCGACCTGCTCCACCAGGCCGGCGTACGCCGCGGTCCGGGTCTGCTCCAGCTCGTGCAGCTGGGACTCGACCTTGGCGAGGGTCTCCCGCAGCGGCGCCACCAGGGTCTCCACCGCCTGCCGCCGCTGCTCGAGCTCCCCTGTCGCCGCGACGCTGCTCTCCCGTAGCCGGGTCTCGGCCAGCGTCAGGAAGCGCCGGCTGTTGGTCTCCAGCGCCTCCGCGGAGAGCACCTGGAACTGCTCGACCAGCCGGGACTGGCCCTCCCGCAGCGTCGCCAGCCGCTCCTCGGCCCGGCTGCGCTCGTGCGTGAGCGCGGCGCTGACCCGGCCGACCTCGACCTCCGCGGCGCCCGCGCGGGCGGCCAGCGCCTCCCGCTCGGCGTGCAGCCGATCCCGGTCGGCGAGCGCCGCGTCGCGGCCGACGACCAGGCCGGCGGTCCGGGCGGCCGCGGCGCCGCGAGCCAGGCGCCACCCGACCAGCAGACCGAGGACCAGCGCGGCGAGCCCCGTCAGCAACGTAGTGATGTCCATGCCGACCAGGCTGGCAGCGGGATACGACAGAATCGGGGTGCCGCGCCGGGGCGGCCGCGGGCTCGACCGCCTCGATCACTCAGACGGCGAAGCGGATGTTCATCACGTCGCCCTCCGCGACGACGTAGTCCTTGCCCTCCACCCGCAGCCGCCCGGCCGCCTTCGCGGCGTCCCACGACCCGGCCGCCACCAGCTCCTCGTAGCCGACCACCTCGGCCCGGATGAAGCCCCGCTGCAGGTCGGAGTGGATCGCGCCGGCGGCCTCCGGGGCGGCCGCGCCCCGGCGCACCTCCCACGCCCGCGACTCGTCCTCGCCGGTCGTCAGGAACGTCAGCAGGCCGAGCAGCCGGTACGCCGACGCGATCACCGCGGGCAGCGCCCCCACCGTGACGCCGAACTCGGCGAGCAGCTCGGCCGCCTCCGCCGGCGCCATGCCGCCCACCTCCGCCTCGAGCCGGGCGGGTACGGCGATGCCCTCCGCGTCCGGACCGAGGGTGGGCGCCAGCTTGCCGGCCAGTGCTGCGCCGGCCGCGGCGCCCTCGTCGTCGGTGTTGAGCACCAGCACCGCGGGCTTGAGGGTCAGTGGCGAGAAGTTGCGGAAGCGCGCCAGGTCCTCCGGCTCCCAGCCCTCGGCGCGCAGCGGGCGTCCGGCGTCGAGCAGCGTTCTGGCCCGGGCCAGCAGCGCCGCGTCCGCGGCGGCCTGCCGGTCGCCGGCGCGCGCCTTCTTCGCTGCCTTGTCGGCCGCGCCGGTGAGGGAGGTCAGGTCGGCCAGCGTGAGCTCGAGCAGCAGGTCGCCCAGCTCGGTGGCCGGGTCGGCGTCGTCGCCGTACCCGCGGACCACGACGGCGAGCGCGTCGGCCTCGCGCAGCAGCCCGAGCGTCTGGCCGGAGAGCCCCTCGCCCGCGCCGGCACCCTTGGCCAGCCCGGCCACGTCGACGAACTTCAGCTGCGCGTACACAGACTTCTTCGACCGATGCAGCCCCGCCAGCTCGTCGACCCGCGGGTCCGGCACCGGCAGCACCGCGACGTTCGCGCGGCCCGCCGACCCCGGGACCGCACCGGCGTGGGTGAGGGCGTTGAAGAACGTCGTCTTCCCGCTATACGGCGCCCCGACGATCCCTACCTGTTTCACGATGTCCCCTCGAGCCCGCCGCTGCGGTCGAGCCGGGACCGAGGGTAGACGTCGGCGTCAGGCCGGACGGTCGTCGTTCGGCCCGGGCGCCGTGCCCTGGCTGGCCACGCCCGGCTCCGGCTCGTCGGGCGCCGTGTCGGGGGTGGCGAGCCCAGGTTGCACCGTGCCGCCGGCCGCGGACGGTACGCCGACCAGCGGCTCGAGGTTGTCGATGTCGGCGTTGCCACCGGGCACCTGGCCGGATCGGCTGTCCTCCGCGACGACATCGGTGTCGCTGCGCTGGGCGCCGCCTTGACGTCGGCCGGTCCCGACCGACCCGTCGCCGCTCCCGGCCGCGGTGGGGGCACCCGCGACGACGGTGGTGCCGTCGTCGCCGGACATCTGCAGCACCAGGTCGTCGATCCGCGAGGCGAAGGCGATGTCGAGCTCGGTCACACCGCCTTCGGAGTGTGTCCAGAGCACGAACGTGACCGCGTCGGTGTGGCGCTCGACCTCGGGGTGATGGTCCATCGCGTCGGCGGTGGCCGCGACCTCGCCGAGCAACTGCTCCTGCGCCGCGCCGGCCACCGAAACGGTCCGCTGGATGTGCTTGCCGTCTCCGCTCCAGTCGGTCAGCGCCCCGAGGGAGTCCGCGACGAGGTTGTCATCGAGCCGGGTGGGCATGGCCGCCTCCGTCGATCGTGGCTGGTCGCAACCGGCTGCCTATATGCCCTTCCTCGGCCGGTCAACGCCCCGTCTGATCGTCGAACCGCTCTCAGCGTGTCATCGTGCGCCGTGCCCGTTCCGATCGTCGTCGCCGCCGCGATCGTGACCGGCCGGCCGGGCGATCGCCGGGTGCTTGCCGCACAGCGAGCCGAGCCGCCCGAGTTGGCCGGCAGCTGGGGGCTGCCCCGCGGCAAGGTCGAGCCGGGCGAGTCCGAGGTGGTGGCGCTGGTGCGCGAGTGCCGGGCGGAGCTCGGGGTCGAGGTCGAACCGCTGCACCGGCTCGGCGCCGACCTGGTGACCGCCGGTGGCGCGGCGCTGCACGTCTGGCTGGCCTGGCTCCCGCGCGGTGAGCCGCGAGCGCTGGAGCACCGGGCGCTGCGCTGGCTCGGCGCCGCCGAGCTTCATGCGGTCGACTGGCTGGCCGCCGACGTCCTGCTGCTGCCCGAACTGGCCGCAGCGCTTCGCGGCTAGTCGAGAACGATCGGCATCAGAAGAAGCGGCGCCGGCGCCGCTTGCCGGCCTGGAGGAAGCCGCCGGCCTGCCGCAGCCGCCGGCTGGCCGGGGTCGGGCCGCCGCGGCGCGCCTCCATCTCGGCGGCGGTCCGGTGCGCCACCCGGCCGAGCAGGGGGGCGAGCACGGTGACGAAGAGCCAGCGACGAAGCCAGAGAATGAACATGTCCGGGCTGGTACCCGGTCGGGGCGTTGCTGACGCCGGCCGGCCCCGCGCCGGTCGGGCCGGGCCGGCTGCCGACGTACCATGGAGATGGCCGTAGCTCGTCAGCACGGCCCCCCCAGCCGTTCGGAGCTCCGCTCGTGCCTGCCCGTACCGCCAGCCGTCGCGACCTTCGCAACGTCGCGATCGTCGCCCACGTCGATCACGGCAAGACCACGCTGGTCGACGCCATGTTGTGGCAGAGCGGCGCATTCTCCGCCCACCAGGCCGAGAACGACTCGGTTCGTGAGCGGGTGATGGACTCGATGGACCTCGAGCGCGAAAAGGGCATCACGATCCTCGCGAAGAACACCGCGGTCCGCTACGGCGACACGGTCATCAACATCGTCGACACCCCGGGCCACGCCGACTTCGGTGGCGAGGTGGAGCGCGGCCTGTCGATGGTCGACGGCGTGGTGCTGCTCGTCGATGCGAGCGAGGGGCCGCTGCCACAGACCCGGTTCGTCCTGCGCAAGGCGCTGGCGGCCAAGATGCCGGTCGTCCTGGTCGTCAACAAGGTCGACCGTGCCGACGCTCGCATCGCCGAGGTCCTCGACGAGACCTACGAGTTGTTCCTCGACCTCGACGCGGACGAGACCCAGATCGACTTCCCGATCGTGTACTGCCAGGCCCGCACCGGACAGGCCTCGCTGCACCGGCCCGAGGACGGCACCAGCCCGGACGCGCCGGACCTCAAGGTGCTCTTCGAGGTGCTCCTCGAGGCGATCCCCGCGCCGTCCTACGAGCCGGGCGCTCCGCTGCAGGCCCACGTCACCAACCTCGACGCCTCGCCGTACCTCGGCCGGCTGGCCCTGTGCCGGATCTACAACGGGCACCTCAGGAAGGGCCAGACCGTCGCCTGGTGCCGGACCGACGGCACGGTCGAGCGGGTCAAGCTCACCGAGCTGCTCGGCACCGAGGCGCTGGACCGGGTGTCCATCGAATCTGCGGGGCCTGGCGACATCGTCGCGATCGCCGGCATCCCGGAGATCACGATCGGGGAGACGCTCACCGATCCGGACGACCCGCGGCCGCTGCCCGTCATCACGATCGACGAGCCGAGCCTGTCGATGACCGTCGGGATCAACACCTCACCGCTGGCCGGGGAGAGCGGCAAGAAGCTCACCGCCCGGCTGGTGAAGAACCGGCTGGATGTCGAGCTGGTCGGCAACGTCTCGATCCGCGTGCTGCCGACCGAGCGCCCGGATACCTGGGAGGGGCAGGGTCGCGGCGAGCTGCAGCTCGCCGTCCTGGTCGAGATCATGCGACGGGAGGGCTTCGAGCTCACCGTCGGCAAGCCGCAGGTCGTGACCCGGCTCATCGACGGCAAGGTGCACGAGCCGATGGAGCGGCTGACTATCGACGCCCCCACCGACTACCAGGGCGTGCTGATCCAGCTGATGGCGCTGCGCAAGGGCCGGATGGAGCAGATGGTCGACCACGGGACCGGCTGGATCCGGATGGAGTACATCGTGCCGGCCCGCGGGCTGATCGGCTTCCGCACCGAGTTCCTCACCGAGACCCGTGGCACCGGCCTGCTGCACCACGTGCACGAGCGGTACGAGCCCTGGCACGGCGACCTGCGCACCCGGCCGACCGGCAGCCTGGTGGCCGACCGGCGCGGGCCGACGACCGGCTTCGCGCTGGCCAACCTGCAGGAGCGCGGCACGATGTTCGTCGGGCCGGGCACCGAGGTGTTCGAGGGCATGATCGTCGGCGAGAACTCCCGGGCGGACGACATGGACGTCAACCCGACCAAGGAGAAGAAGCTGACGAACATGCGGCAGTCCTCCGGCGACGTGCTGGTGCCGCTGATCCCGCACCGGCAGCTCTCCCTCGAGCAGGCGCTGGACTTTTGCCGTGAGGACGAGTGCGTGGAGGTGACGCCCGCGACCGTGCGGATCCGCAAGGTCGAGCTGTCCGCGGCCGTACGGGAGCGCAGCCGCGGCCGCCGGGCCCGGGCCCGCCTGACGCCTGACGCCTGACGCCTGACGCCTGACGCACACCATGCCCCGGGACGACAGCTTCGGCGTCCACAGACAGCGCCGTCGGGACGGATAGACCCGCGGAGTGCCAGGTGAGGCGCGGCATAGGGTTACGCGGATGACGACGATCGACCCGCCACCGCAGGACGACCCGGCGCGGGCAACCCTGCAGGACGCATCGACGGCCGTGCTGGAGGCCGCCTCCGAGGCGCTCGGCGAGCTCGCCGCCGAGGCCGAGATGGTGCCGCTGGACAACCCGCGACGGCTGTTGCTGGTGCACGCGCACCCCGACGACGAGACGATCGGCACCGGCGCCACGATGGCGAAGTACGCCGCCGAGGGCACCCTGGTGACGCTGGTCACCTGCACGCGCGGGGAAGAGGGCGAGGTGCTCGTTCCCGAGCTTGCCGAGCTGGCCGCGGACCGCACGGACAAGCTGGGGGAGCACCGGGTCGGCGAGCTCGCGGCGGCCTGCGAGGCCCTCGGGGTGGCGGACCACCGCTTCCTCGGTGGTCCGGGCCGGTACCGCGACTCGGGCATGGCCGGCACGCCGGCGAACCACCGGCCAAACGTGTTCTGCAACGCCGACCTCGACGAGGCGGCCGGTTCGTTGGTCGCGGTGATCCGCGAGATGCGACCACAGGTCGTGGTCACCTACGACCCGAACGGCGGGTACGGCCACCCCGACCACATCCGGGCCCACCAGGTCACGGTCGCCGCCGTGGCGGCGGCCGGCGATGCGGCTCGCTATCCCGACGCCGGGGTGCCGTGGTCGCCCGTGAAGTTCTACTACGCCGTGGTGCCCAAGTCGTTCATCCAGGCCAGCCTCGACTACTTCCGGGAGCACAGCGACGAGGTCGGTTTCTTCGAGGCGGGGGTGGAAAGGGCCGACGACGTACCGTTCGGCGTGCCCGACGAGCAGGTCACGACCGAGATCGACGCGCGCGACCAGCTGCCGGCGAAGACCGCGGCGTTGCGGGCGCACAAGACCCAGGTGGCCCTCAACGGCCCGTTCTTCGCTCTCGCCGACGGCGTCGGCCGGCGGGCCCTCGGCCGCGAGCACTATGTGCTGGTGAGCGGCGAGCGCGGACCGGGAACCGGCCCGCACGGCTGGGAGAGCGACCTCTTCGCGGGGCTGGATCAACAGAAGTCGGACTGATCCACTACGCAGAGTAGTGGCTGGTGGCTCGACCGGGTGAACCCGGTCACGGAACGTAGTTCGGCGCGCGGCGGCGATGCCAGACTCCGGTTACCGACTTCTCCGGGGGGACGCCAGATGCTCACTGCCCGCTCCGCGCAGCAGCTCCCTACCAGCGCCGCTGCCCTGTTCGACGCGGGCGGTACCACCGTGCTCGGCCGGGCCAGTGCCGACGTCAGCGCCAGCCGGGAGCGCCGGCGCCGGCGCCGGCTGTGGCGCATCGCGCTCGCCCTCGGACCGCCCACCGCGTACCTGCAGTGGCGCCTGCTCTCGGGTCATCCGGTGGACCTCTTCCAGCTCCCGTCGATCGACTGGACGCTCGCGACCCCGATCCTGTTCTTCGTGGCGCTGATCACGGTGCTCGTGGGCAGCCAGCTCGGCACCGGCCGGTCACCACACGTGCTCTACCGACCGGAGCAGCTCGACGTACGCCTCTGCGATGTCGTCGGCATCGACGTCGTCAAGGACGAGGTGGTCCGCTCGTTGAACCTTTTCCTGGCGCACGAGACCTTCGCCGCCGAGATGGGCGGCCGGCCGCGGCGCGGGCTGCTGTTCGAGGGAGGCCCGGGCACCGGCAAGACGCACACCGCCAAGGCGATGGCCGCCGAGGCCGGGGTGCCGTTCCTGTTCGCGTCGGCGTCGTCGTTCCAGTCGTCCTTCTACGGTGCTACCGCGCGCAAGATCCGGTCGTACTTCAAGGCGCTGCGGGCGGCGGCCGAGCGGGAGGGTGGCGCGATCGGCTTCATCGACGAGTTCGACGCCATCGGCGGGACCCGCCGCGGCATGGAGATGACCGCGGCACCGTCGCTCACCGCCCCGCCGGCGCCGGCCGCGGCCGGCCTGGTCTGCTGCGGCGGGCTGGCCGGCCTCCCCGCCCGCTACCTGACCCTGGGTGGTGGCGCCGGTCCGGTCCGCTCCGGCTTCGGCACCGCCGACCTCGCCGGCCCGGTCGTCAACGAGTTGCTGGTGCAGATGCAGTCGTTCGAGACTCCCCGCGGCCCGCGCCGGGCGCTGAACTGGCTGGCCGACAAGGTGAACCTGCTGCTGCCCGAGCAGCGGCAGATCCCGAAGGCCGTCACCAGGCCGGCGAACATCATGCTGATCGCGTCCACCAACCGGGCCGACGGGCTCGACCCGGCGCTGCTGCGGCCGGGCCGGTTCGACCGGCGGCTGACCTTCGAGGCGCCGACCAAGGCCGGCCGCCGCGCGCTGGTCGATCATTTCCTCGCCCGCAAGGCGCACGAGGCGGAGCTCGACGACCCGGACCACCGAGACGCGATCGCCGCGGTCACTACCGGCTACACCCCGGCCATGATCGAAGGCCTGCTGGACGAGGCCCTGATCAACTCGGTCCGCCGGCACGCCGGCGCGATGAGCCGCAAGGACGTCGAACAGGCCCGGCTCAGCACCGAGGTGGGGCTGGGCCAGCCGGTCGCGTACACGCCGCACGAGAAGCGGCTCATCGCCACCCACGAAGCGGGCCACGCCACGATCGCCCACCTGGTCGCCCCGCACCGGCGGCTCGAGGTCCTCACGATCATCAAGCGCCGCGAGGCGTTGGGGCTGCTGGCGCACGGCGACGCGGAGGACGTGTTCACCCGCAGCCGGCCGGAGATGCTCGCGCTGATGCAGATCGCGATGGCCGGCCAGTGCGCCGAGGAGATCTTCTTCGGTGACATCTCCACCGGACCGGGCGGCGACCTGCTCTACGCCACCAACCTCGCCGCCGAGATGGTCGGCACGGTCGGCATGAGCGGATCCCTCATCTCCTACGCGGCCGTGCAGAACAGCGCGTTCAGCGACACCAACATCGTCGGCCGGGTGCTGGCCGACCCGGCCGGCCGGGCCGCGATCGAGGCGCTGCTCCAGCAGCAGAAGGCCATCGCCAAGGAGCTGCTCGAGACCAACGCGCATCTGGTCCGGGCGCTGCGGGACGCGCTGGTGGATCGCTCGGAGCTGATCGGACCGGAGATCCGCGAGGTGCTCGAGGCGGCCGGCCCGGCCCGGCCCGACCGGGTCCTCGACCTGCGGGACGGCGCCTCGTCTATCGACTGACGGGCCGCCCGGGCTGGCTACCCTCCCCGGTGTGACCCCGCCCGCCGCGGTCGACTCCCGCCGGCGGGACGTCCTCGCGACCACCGTGCTCGTCGGAGCGCTCGCGGCACTACTCGGGCTCGGCGTCGTGCTGGGCGTGGTCAGCTCGTTCCTGAGCCTCGCCCACGTTCGGCTCTTCGGTGTCCGGCTGCCGATCGGGCCGTTGGTCGCGGTCGTCGCCAACCTCACCGTCGGGCTGCTCGGCTCCCGCGGCACCGGCACCCGGGCCGGTGCGGTGCTCCCGGGCCTGGGCTGGCTCGGCGCGATCCTGCCGTTCGCGATGTTCCGACCGGAGGGCGACCTGGTGATCGACGGCTCGGCCCCGGCGCTGGCGTTCCTGCTGCTCGGTTCGCTGGCGTGGGCGGTAGCCGCCGGCCTCGGCCCCGGCCGGCCGGCCGGGGCCACACCCGCGAGCTAGGCTCGGCGGTCGTGCCAGACGACGCCCCGCGGCCCGCGGTCGACCCGCTCGCCTACCGGCGGACGATGGGCCGGTTCGCGACCGGCGTGACGCTCATCACGACCACGGCCGACGGCGTCGACCTCGCGATGACGGCGAACAGCCTCACGTCCGTGTCGCTGGACCCGGTGCTCGTGCTGATCTGCGTCGACCGGACGGCGCGCTTCCACGAGGCGGTGCTGGCCAGCAAGACCTGGGCGGTGTCGGTGCTCGGCGCCGGCCCCGACGCCGAGGCGGTTTCCCGGCACTACGCCCGGCGCGGGCGGCCCGACGCCGACCAGCTCGCCGCGGCCAGCTTCCTTCGTGCGGCGGTGACCGGTCTCCCGGTCCTGGCGGCCGCGATCGCCACCCTGGAGTGCCGCACCACCGCCGAGTACGACGGCGGCGACCACACGATCCTGCTCGGCGAGGTGCTCGCCGTCGGCGAGCCCGACCGGCCCCTGGTGCCGCTGGTGTGGTTCCACGGTCGCTACCGCGAGCTGCCGCCGCCGCGGCCCAGCGGCTGACCGGACGCACCGCAACGCACCGGCCACCGGGCCGCCGTGCTGCCCGGCCGGTCAGCGCAGGGTGGTCACCTGGCCGGTCGGGGTGTCGGTGACCGCCACGCCGAGAGCCCCGAGCTCGTCCCGCAGCCGGTCGGCGGTGCCCCAGTCCCTGGTCGACCGGGCGCGCTCCCGCGCCGCGAGTAGCCCGACGGCTTCGGCCGGCAGCTCCGGCGCGCTGCGGGGCCGGCCCACGTCGCGGGCCAGGTCGAGCCCGAGCAGCCCGTCGACCGAGGCGAACGTCTCGAACTTCGACCCCGGCGGGATCACGTCGTCGCGCTCGAGCTCCCGCAACGCCACCAGCGCGGTGGGGGTGTCCAGGTCGTCGTCGACCGCGTCGAGCACCCGGCCGAGGTAGTCCGCGCACATCGGCTTGGACGGCGACTCGGCCCACTCCGCGACCCGGCCGCGCCAGCGGCGCAGCGTCTTGTCCGCGGCGGCGATCGCGTCCCAGGACAGGTTCATCTGCTGGCGGTAGCGCCCCGAGAGGTACGCCAGCCGCAGCGCCAGCGGGTCGTACCCGCCGCCGGCGACGTCGTCGAGCAGCACCACGTTGCCGGTCGACTTGGCCATCTTGCGGCCCTCGAAGAGCAGGTGCTCGGCGTGCACCCAGTGCCGCACCACCTCGGCGCCGGCGACCGCGTCGGACTGCGCCCGCTCGTCCTCGTGGTGCGGGAAGCGCAGGTCGATCCCACCGGTGTGCACGTCGATCGTGCGGCCGAGGAACTCCAGCGACATCGCCGAGCACTCGACGTGCCAGCCCGGGAACCCCGGTCCCCACGGGGAGTCCCAGACCCTCGCCCGGGCGGCGCCGGCCGACTTCCACAGCGCCCAGTCCGCGTGGAACCGCTTGCCGGCGGCGGTTCGCTCCCCGGCGGCTCCGGCGCCGGGGCGGACCTCATCCAGCCGGTTGCCCGAGATCGCGCCGTACGACGGGAACGAGCGGGCGTCGAAGAAGACCCCGACGCCGGGCGCCGCGTAGGCGTGCCCGGCGGCGATCAGCGCGGCGATGAGGTCGAGCATGAGGCCGATGCAGTCCGATGCCCGCGGGTACGCCGCCGCCGGTCGGATGTTCAGCGCCGCCAGGTCGCGGTGGAACGCGGCCTCGTAGAACCGGGCCACGTCGAACGCGGACTTGCCCTCCGCGCGGGCCTGGGCGAGCACCTTGTCCTCACCCTCGTCGAGGGTGTCGTCCTGCAGGTGGCCGACGTCGGTGATGTTCTGCACCAGCTCGACCCGCAGGTTGTGCCGCTCCGCGGCTCGCACGATCAGGTCGGAGAGCAGGTAGGTGCGCAGGTTGCCGACGTGGGCGAAGCGGTAGACCGTCGGCCCGCAGGCGTAGACCTTGAGCAGCCCGGGAGTGGCGGGGCGGATCTCCTCGACGGAGCGGGTCCGGGTGTCGGTGAGGCGCAGCACGCCTACCGAGCCTAGGGCTCCCGGCGGTAGTGGTACCGGTGGTGTGGCCGGAAACCGCATCCCGAGTAGAGCCCGAGCCCCGCCGCGTTGTCCGCGGCGACCTGCAGGTAGCCGCCGGTGGCGCCTCGATCGGCGCCCCAGCGGCACAACGCCGCGAGCACCAGCCGGCCGAGGCCCTGCCGGCGGGCGGCCGGCGCCACCTCCATCGCGGTGATGCCGACCCAGCCGGCGCCGATCGCGCCGCGGCCGATCGCGACCACCGCCCCATCTGCGTGGACGGAGGCGAAGACCTGCTCGGGCGCGCTGACCAGCAGCCGCCCGGCGACCGCTGGCAGCGTGGAGCCCCGGTAGTGGTACCGGGCCAGCCACTCGGCGTCCGGCTCGTCGGCGAGCTCCACCACCCGCCCGAGGGGCGCGCCGCCGGGAGCGCGCGCGCCGGCTGCCGCGACGGCTACCGGGTCGGCGGTCAGCACCAGCGTCGGGTTGTACGCCGGCCAGCCGCGCCGCTCCAGCTCGGCATCGAGCTCGGCGGCGACCGGCAGCGGCAGCTGGAACATGGCCGGCAGGCCCCGGGCGGCGTACCAGCGGCGGGTCGCGGCCAGTGCCGACTCCACCGGCTGACCGGGGTCACCGAGCGGCAGCACCGAGTTCGCCCGGCCGGTGAAGCCGGCGCTGGCCCGCAGCCGCCAGCTCCCGAGCCGGTGCTGCTCGACCGGCTGCCAGCCCAGCGCCGCCCGTTCCTCCAGCGCGATGTCGGCGATCCCGTACGCCGAGGGCGGCACCCGGCGGCCCGCGACGATCGAGTGCTCGTCCAGCTCGACCAGCCGGCCGTCCCGGCGGCGGACCACCACCCGGCCGCCCCCCCACGACACCAGCTCGCCGACGACGTCGCCGTACACCGCCCGGCCGGCTCGCGGTGCGAGCCGGCGGCGCACCGAGATCCGGGTGCCGACATCGGCCGGGCCGACCCCTGGGATGACGCGCTCCGGCACGAAAGCGATACTAGGCAGGGCAACCGCTAGCGGCACCGGGAGGAGCACCGTGACCTACGTCATCGCCGAACCGTGCGTCGACGTGCTCGACCGGGCCTGCATCGAGGAGTGCCCGGTCGACTGCATCTACGAGGGTGCCCGGATGCTCTACATCCACCCGGACGAGTGCGTCGACTGCGGCGCCTGCGAGCCCGTCTGCCCGGTCGAGGCGATCTTCTACGAGGACGACACGCCGGAGCAGTGGAAGGACTACTACAAGGCCAACGTCGAGTTCTTCGACGACCTGGGCTCGCCCGGCGGGGCCTCCAAGGTCGGCAAGCTCGACCGCGACCACCCCATCGTCGCGGCGCTGCCGCCGATGGGTGAGGCGCACTGACCGCAGTCTCCGCGCGGCTGCCCGAGTTCCCCTGGGACCGGCTGACGGCGTACGCCGACCAAGCCCGCCGGCACCCCGACGGTCTGGTCGACCTCTCCGTCGGCACGCCGGTGGACCCGACCCCGGCCGTCGTGCGCGCCGCGCTCGCCGGCGCGGCGGACTCACCCGGCTACCCCTACACCGCCGGCACCGAGCGGCTGCGGGCGGCGGCGGCGGGCTGGCTGCGCCGGCGCTGCGGGGCCAACATCGAGCCGGCCGCGGTGCTGCCCACGGTGGGTTCCAAGGAGCTCGTCGCGCTGCTGCCGTGGCTGCTCGGGCTGGGCCCCGGTGACGTGGTGGCGCTGCCCCGCCTCGCCTACCCGACGTACGACATCGGCGCGCGGCTGGCCGGCGCGCGGCCGGTCGCGAGCGACGGCCTGCTGGAGCTCGGGCCGGCGCCGGTGCGGCTGGTGTGGCTCAACTCCCCGGCCAACCCCACCGGCCGGGTGCTGCCCGCCGCGCACCTGGCGAAGGTCGTCGGGTGGGCCCGGGAGCGCGGGGCGGTGGTCGTCAGCGACGAGTGCTACCTGGAGTTCGGCTGGGAGGTCGAGCCGGTCAGCGTGCTGCACCCACAGGTCTGCGGCGGCTCCCACGACGGCGTCCTCGCGATGCACTCGCTGTCCAAGCGGTCGAACCTGGCCGGCTACCGGGCCGGTTTCGTCGCCGGCGACCCGGCGCTGGTCGCCGAGCTGCTGGCGGTCCGTAGGCACGCCGGGCTGATGGTGCCGGCGCCGGTGCAGGCCGCCATGGTCGCCGCGCTCGACGACGACGCGCACGTGGGTGAGCAGCGCCGGCGCTACGCCGCCCGCCGGGCGGTGCTGCGACCGGCGCTGGCCGCCGCCGGCTTCCGGGTCGAGCACTCCGAGGCCGGCCTGTACCTGTGGGCGACCCGGGACGAGGACTGCTGGGTCGCCGTGGCCGAGCTGGCCGACCGCGGGGTACTGGTCGCCCCCGGGGACTTCTACGGCGCCGCGGGGGCCCGGCACGTCCGGGTCGCGCTGACCGCCACCGACGAGCGGGTCGCCGCCGCGGTCGCCCGGCTCCGGGCCTGACCGGCGGCGGTTAGGGTGGCCGGTCGTGACCGCAACCAGCCCGCTGCCCGCCGCGGTCGATGAGCTGTGGGACCGACGGGACGGGCTCTCGCCCGCCGACGCGGACGCGCGCACGGTCGTGGTCGCCGCCGTGGACCAGCTCGACAGCGGCGCCGCCCGGGTCGCCCGGGTCGACGCCGATGACCGGGTGGTGGTCGACGAGCGGGCCAAGCGGGCGATCCTGCTGGCATTCCGGGTGCTGCCGATGACCGAGTCGGCCGCCGGCGACTTCCACTACGCCGACCGGGTCCCGGTCAAGCGCCGGTTCGAGGGGGTGCGGGTGGTGCCCGGCGCGATCGCCCGGTGGGGCTGCTTCCTCGGTCGCGGCGTGGTGCTGATGCCCAGCTTCACCAACATCGGCGGGTACGTCGACGAAGGCACGCTGGTCGACACCTGGGCAACGGTCGGCTCCTGCGCGCAGATCGGCCGACGGGTGCACCTCTCCGGCGGGGTCGGGATCGGTGGGGTGCTGGAGCCGCCGCAGGCCGCCCCCGTGGTGGTCGAGGACGACGCGTTCATCGGCTCCCGGTGCATGGTGGTCGAGGGTGCCCGGGTCCGGCGGGGCGGCAAGCTCGGCGCCGGGGCGATCCTCACCGCCTCCACCCGGGTCTTCGACGCCGAGACCGGTGCCGAGCTGGCCCGCGGTGAGGTGCCGGAGCGGGCGGTCGTCGTCGGCGCCAACCGGGTGAAGTCCTTCCCCGGCGGCGACTTCGGGCTGCCGTGCCTGCTGGTGCTGCGCCGGCTCGCCCCGGCCGAGGTGCACGACAAGCTGGCGCTCAACGAGGTCCTGCGCGAGCACGGGATCGCGCCGTGAGGGCGATGTCCCGGTGACGCTGGACCTGCAGCTGCCCGGGGACGCGCTGACCGCCGCCCTCATCGACATACCGTCGGTGAGCGGCTCGGAGGATCGCATCGCCGGCGAGGTCGAGGACGCGCTGCGCGACCTGCCGCACCTCACCGTGGAGCGGGACGGCGACACGGTGGTGGCCCGGACGTTCCTGGGCCGGCCGTCGCGGGTGGTCCTGGCCGGACACCTCGACACGGTGCCGATCGCCGGGAACCTGCCGTCCCGCCGGGAGCGGGACCGGCTGCACGGCTGCGGCAGCACCGACATGAAGAGCGGGTTGGCGGTGATGCTGCGCCTCGCCGCGGCGCTGGCCACGCCGGTCCGCGACACGACGTACCTGTTCTACGACAACGAGGAGGTCGACGCCGACCGCAACGGGCTCGGCCGGATCGCCCGCAGCCGCCGGGACTGGCTCGAGGCGGACCTCGCGATCCTGCTGGAACCGACCAGCGGTCGAGTCGAGGCGGGCTGCCAGGGGACCCTGCGGTTCCTCGTGGTGGTCACCGGCCGCCGCGCGCACACCGCCAGGGGCTGGCTGGGCGACAACGCCATCCACGGCGCCGGGGAGCTGCTGCGCCGGCTCGCCGGCTACACCGGCCGGCACGTCGACATCGACGGGTTGACCTACCGGGAGGGACTCAACGCGGTCCGCATCGAAGGCGGTGTCGCCGGCAACGTCGTCCCGGACCGGTGCACGGTGACGGTGAACTTCCGGTTCGCGCCGGACCGCAGCGAGGCGGCGGCGTTCTCGCACGTCCAGGACCTGCTGGCGCCCTACGAGTGCGTCCTGATCGACTCCGCGCCGGGAGCGCTGCCGGGCCTGACCGCCCCGGCGGCCGCGGACTTCGTCGCCGCCACCCGCCGCGAGCCGGTGGCGAAGTACGGCTGGACCGACGTGGCGCGTTTCGTCGCGCTGGGCATTCCGGCCGTCAACTTCGGACCCGGCGACCCCAACCTCGCCCACACCCGGGAGGAGTACGTCGACACGCCGCGGATCGGGGAGTGCGAGCGGGTGCTGCGGGCCTGGCTCAGCGACGCCAGGCCGGCGGCACCCCCGGTCGGCCAGGAGCGGGGGGACGGCGTTGACCCGGCCACCACGGCCGGACCGCCGCCCCGAACATCGGAGGGCGAACCCGACGCTGGATAACCTCCTGCCATGACCGAAAGCCGGGGTACGCCGGCGGCGCCCCGCCCGATCGACCCGGACCGGCCACTCGCCGGGTCGGGCAGCGGCCCGGACGGCCACCCGCGGGAGAAGCAGCGCGGCCCGGTGACGCTGCGCCGGGGACAGGTGCAGGCCTCGACGACCGACCAGCGGCTTCTCGACACCCGCGGACCGTCCGACTGGGTGCACACCGACCCCTGGCGGGTGCTGCGCATCCAGTCCGAATTCGTCGAGGGTTTCGGCCTGCTGGCCGAGCTGCCCCGCGCCGTCAGCGTGTTCGGCTCGGCCCGCACGGTGCCGGGCACTCCCGACTACGTCGCCGGCGAGCTGCTCGGCGCGGCGCTGGCCCGGGCCGGCTACGCCGTCATCACCGGTGGCGGCCCCGGCGTGATGGAGGCCGCCAACAAGGGCGCCTGCGAGGCGGGCGGCATCTCGGTCGGGCTGGGGATCGAGCTGCCGTTCGAGCAGCGGATCAACGACTGGGTCGACATCGGCGTCCAGTTCCGGTACTTCTTTGCCCGCAAGACGATGTTCCTCAAGTACGCGCAGGCGTTCGTCGTGCTGCCCGGCGGGTTCGGCACCCTCGACGAGCTGTTCGAGGCGCTCACGCTGGTGCAGACCCGCAAGGTCACGTCCTTTCCCGTGCTGCTCTACGGGTCGGCGTACTGGAGCGGCCTGCTGGAGTGGATCCGCGCGACGCTGCTCGCCGAGGGAAAGGTCGCCCCGGCCGACCTCGCGCTGCTGCAGGTCAGCGACGACGTGGACGAGATCGTCTCGATCATCCGGCGGTCCGACGACGACCAGGACGAGGCTGAGCACCGCAGCGCGGCGGACCTGCCCTGATGGCCGCCGTCTGCGTGTTCTGTGCCTCCAGCGAGCGGATAGACCGGCGCTACGTCGAGCTGGCGAGCGCGGTCGGCGCCGAGCTCGCCCACCGCGGTCACGAGCTGGTCACCGGCGGTGGCAGCGTCTCCTGCATGGGGGCGGTGGCCCGGGCCGCCCGGGCCGGCGGCGCGCGCACCGTCGGGGTCATCCCGCGGGCGCTGCTCGACCTCGAGGTCGCCGACGACGACGCCGACGAGCTGCTGGTCACCGAGGACATGCGCCAGCGCAAGGCCGAGATGGACCGCCGGGCCGACGCGTTCCTCACGCTGCCGGGCGGCATCGGCACGCTCGAGGAGCTGCTCGAGGTGTGGACCGCGCGCACCCTCGGACTGCACGACAAGCCGGTGGTGGTGCTGGACCCCGACGGGGCGTTCGGGCCGCTGCGGGCGCAGATCGACCTGCTGGTCGGCGCCGGCTTCGCCCGCCCGGCGATCCACGACTCGATCCGGTGGGCCACCCGGGTGCCGGAGGCGTTCGACCTGCTCGAGGCCCGGCACCGGACGCTGCCACCCACGCCGGACGAGGTGCTCGAGGCCGAGCCGTAGCCCGGCGGTCGGCCCTAGCCCCGCCGCCGGGCGCGGCGCCGGCCCGATGTCGAGGGCCTGGTGTCAGGCGCCCGAGCGCACCGGCGCGGCCGGGCGCACCCGGACGGCGCGGGCGGTCAGCTGGCCGTCGGCCCTGGTGGCCAGCACCTCGACCGACTGGCCGGCGGCCAGCGGGGTCACCGGGGTGGTGGCTCCGGCCGCCGGCTTGCCGGCCCGCACCCTGGTCGCTGCGGTCCGGACGTACGTCGCGGTGAAGCCGTCCGCGCTGCGTACGGTCAGCGACGTCGTGCTGACCGCGGTGACGAGGCCCTTCTGGACGTCCACGGTGGCGAACCCGCCGTGCTTGGTGCGCACCACGGCCTCTGCGTGCAGGGCCCGGTGGCCGAGGCGGTCCAGCGGCCCGCGCCGCCGGTCGGCGTCGGCCGCCTTGGGTGCGGCCGCTGCGGCGGCGGCGGCGGGCTGCGCGCCGGACCCGCCGGTCTTCGCCTGGGCGACCCCGGCGGCCAGCGCGACGCCGAGCACGGCGGCGGCGGTCCACGCGACGACCGAGGTGGCGGTGCGGGTGCGGAGCTTCATCGGGTGTCCTTTGGCGGGCGGGCAGGCCGGCGGGCAGGCAGGCAGGTGGGTCGGCGGGCGGACGCCGGCTGGCGATGCCCATCCTGCGGTGCGGCTGTGCGGCTCGGGTCGGCGCCGGGTTCGGGTTGTGTAAGGGCGACACCCCGACCCCCCTCGCCGCCGACCGGACCGGCCCGCTCGCCGTGGCACGATCGCCGGGTGGTCGCGCTCACGGCGGTGCTCGTCGCCCTCGTCCTGTTCGCGGTGGCGGCGGTGGCGGCCGGGCGGGGTGGCAGCTTGCAGATGGAGGACCGAGCGACCGGCGGCCGGCCGTTGCCGCTCGACCGACCGGTGGCGGCGGCGGACATCGCGGCGCTGCGGTTCGGGCTGGCGTTGCGCGGCTACCGGATGGCGGAGGTGGACGCCGCGTTGGACCGGCTCGGCAACGCGCTGCTCGACCGGGACGGTCGGATCGCGGCGTTGGAGGCCGAGCTCGGCCGCCCCGGCCGGGCCACCGGACCCGACGCATACCCCGAGGTGCCGCCGGCCGGCTGACCGGCCACAATCCGGTCATGGTCGAAGCCGGCATCGCCGAACTGCGTCTGCATGTCGACGTCGAGGCCGCACCGGCGGTGACGTGGGCGGCGATGACCGACTGGGACCGGCAGGGTGAGTGGATGCTCGCCACCTCGGTCCGGGGCACCGTCGCCGCCGGGCACGGCGTCGGCGGCCAACTGGTGGCGGTCACCGGCCGCCGCCCGTTGGCCTTCCGGGACCCGATGGTGATCACGACGTGGGAGCCGCCGTACCGCTGCGTGGTGCGCCACACCGGCCGGTTGGTCCGCGGGGTGGGGATCTTCGAGGTCGCCGAGCTGCCGGGCGGCCGGTCCCGCTTCATCTGGGTCGAGCAGCTGGTGCTGCCGCTGGGGTGGCTCGGCGAGCTCGGCTTCGGGTTGCTGCGGCCGCTGGCGCGGGTCGGGGTCCGGTACTCCCTACGCCGGTTCGCCCGCTGGGCACCGACCCGAGGTGGGAGCTGACCGGTCTGCTGCTCGGCGGCGACGGCCGGGTCCGCTGCGGCTGGGCCGGCGCGGCCCCCGACTACACCGGCTACCACGACGACGAGTGGGGCCGGCCGGTCCGCGACGACGACGGCATCTACGAGCGGCTCTGCCTGGAGGCGTTCCAGTCGGGGCTGTCGTGGCTGACGATCCTGCGCAAGCGGCCGGCGTTGCGGGCCGCGTTCGCCGGCTTCGTCATCGACCGGGTCGCCGCGTTCACCGACGACGACGTACGCCGGCTGCTGGCCGACCCCGGCATCGTCCGCAACCGGGCGAAGGTGGCGGCGGCGATCGGCAACGCCCGCGCGGCGGCGGCGGTGCCGGGCGGGGTGGCGGCGCTGGTCTGGTCGCACGCCCCCGGGCCGCGGCCGGCCCCGGCCACCCCGGCGGAGGTGCCGGCCCGGACGCCGGAGTCCGACGCCCTCGCCGCGGAGCTCAAGCGACGCGGGTTCTCCTTCGTGGGGCCGACGACGGCGTACGCCCTGATGCAGGCCTGCGGGCTGGTGGACGACCATCTCGCCGGTTGCTGGCGGCGCGGCGGCTGACCCCTCGACCCGAGCAGCCAGCCGGTCGGCCGTCCCGGCGTGACCACCGGGAACGGTCGGGTTGGCGGGGACGCTGTTCGCAACCCGTAAGCGGGAGGCACCTGGCGTCGGTCGGCCGGGCATCGCAGGGTGGCACCCATGAGTCGTGGCGTCCGCGCAGTTGCCGCTCGCGGTGCGGCGGTCGCGGTGCTCGCCGCGGTCCTCACCCGGTTGCTGGGGCGGCTGGTGCCCCGGCTGGTGCCGAGCCCGCCAGCCGAGTGGGTGGCCGAGGCTCCACCGGTGGTCGAGCCCCGGCCGGGGGCCACCACGCCGACCACGCCGCCGGCGCTCCGCCCGGCCGCCGGCGGCAACTCCGGGCGGCGGGAAGCGCGCGGCGTCCCCCCGGCCAGCGCTCCCGCCGCCCCACCCGGTCCCCGCAGCTGTCGCCGCCGGCCGGCTATCCGGTCCCAGCGGTCTCAGCGGTCTCTGGGCGGCTGCCCGCTACCGAGCTAGCGGCGGCGCCGGCGGCGCCGACGGGACCATGTCGACAGCGGGCATCAGCAGCGCCGCCGCGGCGGCCCGGGCCCGGTCCGGCCGGCTCAGGACTTCGGTGCTGTCGACGAACTGATCGACCCCACCGACCATCGGCAACGCTCGTACCTCGGCGTCGGTGACCCCCTGCAGCAGCGCGACGCTGAACCGCCCGGCGCCGATCACCGCGAACGGCCGGTCGTAGTAGTCGCGGGTCGAGGGGTCCAGGGGTGCGGTGAGCGCGAGCTCGTTGTGGAGCCCGGCCGCCGATCGGTAGGCGCGGCCGAGGGCGGCCTCTCGGGCGGCCCACGGTCCGGCTCCCAAGGCGATGATCAGGTCGGGACCGAGCAGCGGTCCGGCCCGGGAGCCGGCGAACGCCGAACCCAGCCACTTGGTGTACGGCGGGTAGCGGCGAGACATGAGCAGGCACAGCCGCATCAGCTCCCGCCCCAGGCGGGCGGTCACCAGCCGTGCCCCGAGGTCGTCCCCCACCTCCGCGCACCGACCGGGGAAGGCCTCCTCCTGAGCGATCCGCTGCCACTGGCAGGCCAGCAGGTAGCGCCAGATGCTCTCCGGGTACCAGCGCAGCAACGCCCGGGCCGCCGTCAGCTCGCCGGGTCCGTCGGTGCAGACCACGCCCCCGACCGTCTCGGCGAGCCGTTGCGTCGGCGTGGCCAGCCAGTCGAACGTGGCGACGCCGGACCTGGGGTCGAAGCCGAGCTGTCCGCGCAGCCAATCGCCGAGACCGGTGACGCCGACCCGGTGCGCGCGCGGACCGGCGGTCGCTTCGGCCCGGTGGGTCGCCGCGTCCGGCGACCCGAAGTCGGTCGGCCAGCCGTCGAAGACCGCCGGTAGTCGGACGGACAGCATCCGGGCGACGTCCTCGGCCAGCCGCGGCGCGTCGTCGTCGTCGAGGAACACCGTCAGCCGCGGTCCCCAGTCGTGGTCGGTCGACCGCTCGGTGTCGAAGCCCAGGACGTCGGAGCCCGCACCCAGGTGCGCCACGGCGTAGCTCAGTTGGGGGAACGCGTCGTCGAGCAGCGGCCGGACAGCCTCCCGGAAGAACCGGCCGGCCAGCTCGAGGCCGGGTCGAAACGGCATCGGCCGGCCGGCTCAGCGCCCGATGAAGACCGGGGCGGTCTTTGCGACGAACGCGGCGGTGGCGCTCCGGTGGTCGGCCGTCGCACCGGCCGCCGCCTGTTGGCGCGCCTCGTGCTCCAGCGCCGTGGGCAGGTCCGCGGCCGCGGAGTAGGCCAGCTGGGCCTTGATGGCGGCGTACGCCGCGGTGGGTCCGGCCGCCAGCCGCCCGGCCAGCTCGGCGGCGGCGGCGGCCAGGTCGGCGGCCGGCAGCACCGCGTTGACCAGCCCCATCTCCAGGGCAGCCGGCGCACCGACCGGCTCGGCGAGCATGAGCAGCGCGGTGGCCCGGCCGTAGCCGACCAGCCGCTGCAGCGTCCACGACGCACCGGTGTCGGCTCCGAGCCCGACCCGGGCGAAGGCCAGCAGGAACGCTGCCGAATCCGCCGCCAGCCGGAAGTCGGCGGCGAACGCCAGCGACGCGCCGGCACCGGCCGCCATCCCGTTGACGGCGGCCAGCACCGGCTTCGGCATCGTCGCGACCGTCAGCGCGATCGGGTTGAAGTGCGCTCGAACCGTGTCCTCGACGCCGCGCCCGCCCGCGGCCAGGACCTCCGCGTGCTCGCGCAGGTCCTGACCGACGCAGAACGCCCGGCCGGCGCCGGTGAGCACGACCGCGCGGACCGAACCGTCGGCGTCGGCCCGGCGCAGAGCGGCGAGCAGCCCCTCCTTGACCGCCACCGACATCGCGTTGAGGCTGTCGGGGCGGTTCAGCGTCAGCGTCGCGACGCCGCCGGCGATGTCGTAGCGGACCGGGTCGGACACGGGCACTCCTTAGCCGCCGGGAACCAGGGCGGTGTCGACGAAGCGGTTCGCGGCCGGCCGCAACCGGCCCGACTCGGCGTCGAAGAACGCCGCCGCCTTCTCCGCCGGCCAGGCCGGCGACAGCAGGGGCCGGGGGAGCCCCGGGTCACGGAAGAGGAACTTGCGCCACTCGTGGACCAGCCGGCTGCGGGCGGCGAACGCGGCTTCGTCGCTCGGCTCCGGGCCGGCCGTGTCGACGATCGCGGCGGCGTCGACCAGCCACCGTTCATAGGCGCGGGCGATGCCGTCGAGGTCCCACGCCCGGCTGACCAGCGTCAGCGAGTCGCCGTCGTGCGCCGCGGTGAAGCGCTCCGCCCGCACCGACTCGGCGCCCAGCAGCGCGTCGACCTCCGGCGAGGCCCGGGCCGCGATCCAGGTGGTGTCCTTCAGCGCCGCGTAGCCGAGGTAGGACATCCCGGACCGCAGCCGTTCCCGAGTCGAGCGGTCCGGGGGCCGGTCGGTGACGAGCAGGTGCCAGCGGCCGTCCCAGTCGGCGCTGCGGGTGCGGTAGACCCGGCTGGCGGCCTCCGCCAGCCGGCGCTGCGCCCGCGGTGTCACCGCGTACCCGGCCCCGCTGTCGAGCCGCCGGGGCGTCAGCCAACCCTGCCGCACCATCCGCGACACCGCGGTGCGGACCGCCGGAGCGGCCACGTCCAGCGGTGCCAGCAGCCGCACCAGCGCCGCGACCGGAGCGACCCCACCGCGGCCCACCAGGTGGTCGCCGTAGAGGTCGAACAGCGCCGAACGCGCGTTCATCGCAGGCTCTCCGGCCGCCCACGGGTCATGCCCGGCAGTATGGCCGGGCGCCGATCCGCGGGTCCAACACCCGCCCATTACCTTGCGGCGGCCTGAGCAGGGATAATCGTCACCGACGGTGTCGCCGGCCCCGACGGGACCGGCGGCACAACCGTGCATGAGGAAGGGGAGCAGGCATGGCGGCCATGAAGCCGCGGACGGGTGACGGTCCGCTCGAGGTCACCAAAGAGGGACGCGGCATCGTGATGCGCGTCCCGCTCGAAGGCGGCGGACGGCTCGTCGTCGAGCTGTCGTCGGACGAGGCCAACAACCTGGGCGACGCGCTCAAGGAAGTCGCCGGCTGACCCGCCGACCCGACCCCCGGAGACCGGTCCGGTCGGCGCCCCCGCGGGGCGCCGGTCCGGACCGGTCGCCTTCCTCGCCTGCGGAGGTACCATGCCAGCCCCCCCCGAGATCCGGCTGACCACCGGGCCGCTGCTGGGCGCGCCCTCGCTGGCCGTACCGGTCCACCCGGGACCGGACGGCCCCCGGGTCGGGGCCGGCGCCACCGAGCTCGCCACCGAGCTCGGTCTCGACCTCGGCGCACACCTGACCCGTTCGGGAGCCACGGGGGAGCCGGGCGAGATCGGGCTGGTGCCGCTGCCGGGGGGTGGCGCCGGCGAGCTGCACCTGGTCGGGGTCGGCGACGCTTCCCCGGCGGCGCTGCGCAAGGCCGGCGCGGCGCTGGCCCGTGCCACCCGGGACCTCGAGGAGCTGCGCAGCACGGTGGTCAGCGGCTGCGAGCCGGCCGCGGTGGCGGCGTTCGCGGAGGGGCTGCTGCTCGCCTCGTACACCTACGACGCCGGACGGAGCAAGCCCAAGCCGGCCCGGCTGCGCCGGGTCGAGCTGGTGACCGAGGACGCCGCCGCCGCCCAGTCGCTGGAGCGGACCGCCCGGGTGGCGACCGCGGTGCGGTTCGCCCGCGACCTGGTCAACACCCCGTCGCTGGTCAAGACGCCGGCGTGGCTGGCCAACGAGGCCGTCCGGCTGGCCGCCACGAGCGGGCTGCACGTGACGGTGCGGGACGAGAGTGCCCTGGCCGCCGAGGGGTTCGGCGGGGTGCTGGCCGTCGGCGCCGGCTCCACCCGGCCGCCTCGGCTGGTCGAGCTCCGGTACGCACCACGCGGCGCCCGCCGACACGTGGTCCTGGTGGGCAAGGGGATCACCTTCGACTCCGGCGGCCTGTCGCTCAAGCCCAACGACGGCATGGTGGCGATGAAGACCGACATGGCCGGCGGCGCCGCGGTCATCGCGGTCATGTCGGCGCTGCGCGACCTCGGGGTCCGCGCCCGGGTGACGGGGCTGGTGCCTGCGGCGGAGAACCTCCCCTCCGGTACGGCCCAGCGCCCCGGTGACGTGATCCGGCACTACGGCGGCCGGACCGTGGAGGTGCTCAACACCGACGCCGAGGGCCGGCTGGTCCTCGCCGATGCGCTGGCCTACGCCGACCTCCGGCTGCGGCCGGACTACCTCGTGGACATCGCGACCCTGACCGGTGCGGCCAGCCTGGGCCTGGGCAGGCGGCACGGCGCTCTCTACGCGAGCACCGACGAGCTCGCCGAGGAGCTGCTCGCCGCCGCGGCCGACGCCGGCGAGCGGCTCTGGCGGATGCCGCTGGTCGAGGACTACCGGGACGGCATCGACTCCGAGGTGGCCGACCTCGCGAACATCGGCCGCCGGCCCTACCAGGGCGGCTCGATCATCGCCGCGCTGTTCCTGCGGGAGTTCACCGGCGGGCGGCCCTGGGCGCACCTCGACGTGGCCGGCCCGGCGCGGGCGGAGGGCGACGAGGACGATGTGACGAAGGGCGGCACCGGCTTCGGCGTCCGCCTGCTGCTGCGCTGGCTCGAGTCGCTGGAGGGCGGGTCCTGATGTTCGGCCTCACTGTCCGATGGTCGTTGATGGGAGCGCCGGCCGGCGCCGCGCAGCGGCTGCGCGCCTACGTCCGGGACGAGTCGCTGGCTCGGTTCACCGGGATGCCGGGCCTGCACCAGAAGATCTGGACGCTGCGCGAGGGCGGCTCGTTCTCCGGTACCTACATCTGGGCGAGCGAGCAGGCCCGCCGGGAGTTCGTGGAGAGGTTCCGCGCGAACCCGAGCGCGGTCACCGACATCATCGGGCAGAGTCCGGACGCGATGGAGGAGTTCGAGGTCGTCGCGGTCGCGGAGGGCGCCGAGGGCATGCAGGGGCTGACGGCGGCCGGGACGGCGTTCCGGGGTAGCCCCGCGCCCGCTTAGCCCCCGAGCAGGCTCCGGTACAGCCGTGCGGTCCGCGCGGCGATCGCCGGCCAGCTGAAGTGCTGCACGGCCCGGTCCCGACCGGCCCGCCCCATCGCGGCAGCCCGGGCCGGGTCGGCGAGCAGCGCGTTGACCCGCTCGGCGATGGCGGCCGCGAAGCCGGCCGGGTCGCGGGGTTCACCGGTGCCGTCCTCGACCGGCTCGATCGGGATCAGCAGCCCCGTCTCGCCGTCGGCGACCACCTCCGGGATGCCGCCGGTCGCGGTCGCGACGACCGCTGTCTGGCAGGCCATCGCCTCGAGGTTGACGATGCCCATCGGCTCGTAGACCGAGGGGCAGACGAACACCGTCGCGCCGGTCAGCAACGAGATCACCTCCGGCTTGGGCAGCATCTCCTCGATCCACACCACCCCGGCCCGGTCGCGGCGCAGCTCCCCGACCAGCCCGGCCACCTCCGCGCCGATCTCCGCGGTGTCGGGCGCTCCCGCGCAGAGCACGAGCTGGGCCTCCGGCGCGAAGCTGCGCGCCGCCCGCAGCAGGTGCGGCACGCCCTTCTGCCGGGTGATCCGGCCGACGAAGACCACGGACGGCCGGTCCGGGTCGACGCCGTAGCGCTCGGCCACCTCGGTGGAGTGGTCCGGTGCGTACTCGTCGGTGTCGATGCCGTTGTGGATCACCTGGACCTTGGCCGGGTCGACGGCGGGGTAGCTCGCCAGCACATCCCGCCGCATCCCGTCGCTGACCGCGATCACCGCGTCGGCGGCCTCGATCGCGGTGCGCTCGCACCACCCGGAGATCGCGTAGCCGCCGCCGAGCTGCTCGACCTTCCACGGCCGTAGCGGCTCCAGGCTGTGCGTCGTCACCACGTGCGGTACGCCGTGGAGCAGGTGGGCGAGGTGGCCGCCGAGGTTGGCATACCAGGTGTGGCTGTGCACCAGGTCGGCCGATCCCGCCGCGGCCGCGAGGGCGAGGTCGACCGACATCACCTGCAGCGCGGGGTTGGCCGCGGCCAGCCGCTGCCACGGACGCTCGGCCTGCGCGCCCGGGCGGTCGGCGCCGAAGCAGTGCACGTCGACATCGACGGCGGGTAGCCGGCCCAGCTCCCGGGCGAGGTACTCGACGTGCACGCCGGCTCCGCCGTACACCTCCGGCGGGTACTCCCGCGTCATCAGCCCGATCCGCATCCGCGGGACTCTAGCCACCGGCGGCCGCTGCCCTCACGCCGGCAACACCGTTAGGGTGCCGGCTATGGCCGCCGCCCGGGTGCTCGGGATCGTCCTCGCCGGCGGCGAGGGAAAGCGGTTGGCGCCGCTAACCGCCGACCGGGCCAAGCCGGCGGTGCCGTTCGGCGGGGTGTACCGGCTGGTCGACTTCGTGCTCTCGAACCTCGTCAACGCCGGCTACCTGCGCATCGTCGTGCTGACCCAGTACAAGAACCACAGCCTGGATCGGCACATCACCACGACCTGGCGGATGTCGACGCTGCTCGGCAACTATGTCACGCCGGTGCCGGCCCAGCAGCGGCTCGGACCGCGCTGGTTCGCCGGCTCCGCGGACGCGATCTACCAGAGCCTGAACCTTGTTCACGACGACGCGCCGGACTACATCTGCGTGTTCGGCGCCGACCACATCTACCGCATGGACGCCAAGCAGATGGTGGACCACCACATCGCCTCCGGCGCCGGTGTCACGGTGGCCGGGATCCGCCAGCCCATCGAGGAGGCGTACCAGTTCGGGGTCATCGAGACCGCGCCGGACGGCCGCGCCATCTCCCGGTTCCGCGAGAAGCCCAGCGACCCGGTGGGGCTGCCCGACGCGCCGGAGCAGATCTATGCCTCGATGGGCAACTACGTTTTCACGACCAGGACGCTCATCGACGCGGTGACCGCCGATGCGGCGGACGAGTCCAGCAAGCACGATCTCGGCGGCAACATCATCCCCATGCTGGTGGGTGCGGGTGAGGCGCAGGTCTATGACTTCCTGGACAACGACGTGCCGGGCGCCACCGACCGCGACCGCGGCTACTGGCGGGACGTCGGCACGCTCGACTCGTTCTACGAGGCCCACATGGACCTCATCTCGGTGCACCCGGTCTTCAACCTCTACAACCGCCAGTGGCCGATCTACACCTCGCTGCCCCCGCTGCCGCCGGCCAAGTTCGTGCTCGCCGAGCCGGGGCGAACCGGGCAGGCGCTCGACTCCATGGTCAGCGCGGGGGTGGTGATCTCGGGTGGGACCGTACGCACCTCGGTGCTCTCACCCGGCACTACCGTGCACTCCTACGCGCACGTCACCGGTTCGGTGCTCCTCGACAACGTCCAGGTCGGCCGGCACGCGGTCGTCCAGAACGCGATCGTCGACAAGAACGTCACGATCCCGGCGGGCGCCCAGATCGGCGTCGACCTCGAGCGCGACCGTGGCCGGTTCACCGTGTCGGCGAAGGGCATCGTGGTCATCGGCAAGGGCCAGCAGGTCGACCGCTAGGGCCCGGCGACAGCCGAGCAGCGGACCTCAGCGCACGATCTCCCGATCGGCGGCGATCTTGAGGATGATCCGCTCGCTGCCGATCGGGCTGCTGTACGGGCCGCCGGTGTACTTCCGCGCCAGCGTGTCGATGTGGGCCCGTCCTTCGGGGCCGCCGACGACCTCGACCACCCGCCCGCGGACCTCTGCCGTGTCGTAGGGGTCGTCCGCCGCGACCAGCAGCACGCTGACCCGGGGGTCGCGGGCGACGTTGTGGCTGCGCTGACGCTCGCGCTCGGTGTTGACCAGCAGGTGCTCCCCGTCGGTGTCGATCCACACCAGCTGCGCCTGCGGAGAACCGTCGGGCATCAACGTGACCACGGTGGCGAAGTTCTTCCCGGCCGCGAGTCGCCGGACGTGTTCGTGCAAGGGCATGGTACCTCCACGATTGGCGACGTCGGCACGTCCGGTCGGCGCGCCGCTCAGATCCGGTCGGCGAACTCCGCCGTGAAGTCGGGCAGGGTGTCCAGTGAGACGCCCAGACCGTCGGCGACCCGCCGGCCGTACTCCGCGTCGCACTGGGTGAAGTGCCAAATCATCCGCTCCTGCACGGACTTCTCGCACTGGCCGAGCAGCGTGGTGAAGTTCAGCACGAGGTCGTCCTTCTCGGCCTCGGAGAGCTCGTAGCCGACCAGTTCTCCGCGCCAGCGCTGGCCGACCTGGCCGTAGGGGTTCTTCCGGTCGATCGCCTTGCGCTGCAGCGGGCCGGAGATCTCCGGCTCGTACGCCGCGCCGCCGGGCGTAGCCTCGCGCAGCCCGGCGAGGCCGGACGGCTCGAAGTTGATGTGCGGGTTGGCACCGACGTTGTCCCGGCCGTAGGACATCAGCCCACCGGTCTGGTTGGTGCTGACCGGGATGCCCTCCGCGGGCCGGTTGACCGGCAGCTGCTGGTAGTTCGGCCCGACCCGGTAGCGCTGGGTGTCGGAGTAGGAGAACGTCCGGCCGACCAGCATCTTGTCGTCGGAGAAGTCCAGCCCGTCGACCAGTACGCCGGTGCCGAACGCGACCTGCTCGTTTTCGTCGTGGTGGCTGGTGACGTTGCGGTTGAGCGTCATGACGCCGACCGGGAGCAGCGGGAACTGGTCCTCGGGCCAGACCTTGGTGTCGTCGAGCGGGTCGAAGTCGAGCTCCGGGTGCTCGTCGTCGCTCATGACCTGGACGCAGAGCTCCCACTGCGGGAAGTCCCCGCTCTCGATCGCCTCGTAGATGTCCCTGGAGGCGTGGCCGAGCTCGGTCGCCTGGACGGCGTCGGCCTGGGCCTGGGTCAGCGACTCGATCCCCTGTCGAGTCTTCCAGTGGTACTTGACCAGCACCGCCTCCCCGGCGGCGTTGACCATCGTGTAGGTGTTGACCCCGAAGCCGTCCATGTGCCGGTAGTCCGCGGGTATGCCGCGCGTGCTGAACAGAAACGAGAGCATGTGCATGCTCTCCGGCGTCTGCGACATGAAGTCGAAGATGCGGTTGGGCTCCTGGCGGAAGGTCACCGGGTCCGGCTTGAGGGAGTGGATGACGTCCGGGAACTTGATCGCGTCGCGGATGAAGAACACCGCGAGGTCGTTGCCGACCAGGTCCCAGTTGCCGTCCTCGGTGCGCAGCTTGACCGCGAAGCCACGCGGGTCACGGGACACCTCGGAGGAGTCGCGGCCACCGATGACCGTGGAGAGGCGGATCGTGACCGGGGTCTTGGTGCCCTTGTCCTGGAACAGCTTCGCCCGGGTGTAGGTCGACGCTGGCTGGTCGCCGATGGTGCCGTTGGCCTCGAACTCGCCGTGCGCGACGAACCCGCGGGCGTGCACCACCCGCTCGGGAATCCGCTCCCGGTCGAAGTGGCTGATCTTCTCGAGGAAGTGGTAGTTCTCCAGCGTCGCCGGGCCGCGGCGCCCGACGGTGCGCTGGTTCTGGTTGTCGACGATCGGGTGTCCCTGCCGGTCGGTCAGGACGTCGCGGCTCTCTTGGGTGGTCATGCTGTTCCCCTCTCGTCGGACGTGGTCCCGGACGGCGTCTCGATCCGGGCCGTGCAGGCCTGGCAGCGGCCCCAGAACGTCACCTCTGCCTCGTCCACCACGAAGCCGGCCGCACCGGAGGGGTCGAGGCAGGGCGCCGACCCGACCGCGCAGTCGATGTCGGCGGTGGCGCCGCAGTCGCGGC
Source organism: Mycobacteriales bacterium (assembly GCA_038253225.1). Taxonomy (GTDB): domain Bacteria; phylum Actinomycetota; class Actinomycetes; order JALYNC01; family JALYNC01; genus JBBSHH01. The sequence goes on from JBBSHH010000003.1 coordinate 32,510, forward strand.
ACACGACGTGGTGGTGGTTGTCGCCGACCCGGGCCTCGAACAGCGCAGGGCTTCCGGCCGGCTCGATCCGGCGAACCAACCCGGCGGTCGTGAACGCCCGCAGGATGTCGTAGACGGCCTGCGTGGACAACGACCCCAACCGCTCCCGGGCGGCGCCGGCGATCGTCTCGACGTCCCGATGCTGCCCCTCGGGCAGCGCCGCGAAGACGGCCAGTCGGGGGGCGGTCACCCGCAGGCCGGCGGCCCGGACCCGACTGGCGACGTCCATGGGCTCGACCGGAGTCATTGCGCGCAGCCTGCCACGGCTAACTTGATCGAGTCAAATCAGCGAACCGGTCAACGGGCAGCCGGCCGGGCGTCAGCCGCGTTTGACCGCCACCAGCAGCCCGTCACCGACCGGCAGCAGCGCCGGCACCAGCCGCTCGTCGTCGCGCATGCTCCGGCCCAGTTCCCGCACCACGGTGGTCTCCGGGTCCCGCGCGGAGGGGTCGGCGACCCGGTCGTGCCACAGCGCGTTGTCGAACGCCGCCACCCCGCCCGGGCGCAGCAGCCGCAGCGCCTCGGTGAGATAGTCGGCGTACTCCGTCTTCTCGCCGTCACAGAAGACGAGGTCGTAGCCGCCGTCGGTCAGCCGCGGCAAGACCTCGAGGGCCGGCCCGTTGATCATCCGGACCCGCCCGGGTGGGAAGCCGGCCTCGGTGTAGCTCTGGCGGGCCAGCCGCTGGTGCTCGGCCTCGATGTCGACGCTGGTCAGGACGCTGTCGGTCGGCATGCCGCGGAGCAGCCAGATGCCGGACACACCGCAGCCGGTGCCGATCTCGACCACGTGTCGGGCCCGGAGCGTGGCTGCGAGGAACCGCAGCGTCGCCCCGCCACCGGCGCCGATCGGGACCGCACCGACCTCGGTGCCGCGCTGGCGGGCCGCCGCGAGCGCGGCGTCCTCCGGCAGGTAGGCGTCGGCGTAGTCGCGGCTGGCCTGCGCCCCCGCTGGTCCCGTGCTGATGGCGGCCTCCCCGGATCGACTCGGACCGCGAGCCTAGCGGGGACGGCGGGAACCCGGTCCCGGCGCGTTCCGTTGGCTGAGGACGGGGTTCGACCGGGTGGCCCGTGGCCCGCGGCGCAGGAAGGCGGCACCATGGTGGGGACGGATGTGGTGCCCGGTTCCGACGCCCGGCCGGCGGGAGGTGTCTTCGTGGTGGAGCGTCCCGAGCCCGCCGACCTCCCCGTCGAGTGGACTCCGCCGAGCTGGGACGAAGTGGTCCGCACCCATTCGGCCCGGGTGTACCGGCTGGCCTACCGGCTGACCGGCAACCAGCATGACGCCGAGGACCTCACCCAGGAGGTCTTCGTCCGGGTCTTCCGGTCGTTGGGGTCCTACACGCCTGGCACGTTCGAGGGTTGGCTGCACCGCATCACCACGAACCTGTTTCTCGACCTGGTCCGCCGGCGGGCCAGGATCCGGTTCGAGGGTCTGCCGGAGGACGCCGAGCGGATCCCCGGTCGCGAGCGCACCCCGGCACAGGTCTACGACGACACCCACCTCGACGGCGACGTGCAGGCGGCGCTGGACGGCCTGCTCCCGGAGTTCCGGGCCGCCGTGGTGCTCTGCGACATCGAGGGCCTGTCCTACGAGGAGATCGCCGCGACGCTCGGGATCAAGCTGGGTACGGTCCGCAGCCGCATCCACCGGGGCCGGGCGGCGTTGCGCGCCGCCCTCGGGCACCGGGCCCCGGAGCCCGACGGGGACCGCACGGCCGATGGAGGTTCCGCGTGAGCATCCGTCCCTCCCCCAGCTCCCGGGCGCACCTGGGGGAGACCGCGGCGCCCCTGGTCGACGGCGAGCTCGGCCACGCCGCCCGCGACGCCGCGTTGGCGCACCTGGCCGGCTGCGCCCGGTGCCGCGCCGAGGTCGACAGCCAGCGTCGGGCCAAGGTCCGGATCTCCGGCCTGACCGGCCCGGTCCCCGGCGCCGATCTGCTCGCCCGGCTGCAGGCCATCGGCTCCGACGCCGACCGGCCGCCGCCCCGCCCGTCCCCGCCGCCGCGGCGGCCGCGGCTGATCGGTCGACGGCCGCTACCCGCCCGCCCGCCCGCCCGCCGCCCGGCCGGCGGCCGGAGCCGGCTGCGCTACACCGTCGCCGGCGCGACGTCGGTGGTGCTGCTCAGCGTCGGGATGTCGCTGCTCGGCGCCGGGGAGAACGACCCGGGCCAGCGGATCACCCCCGCGGTCGACCGGTTCGCCGAGGAGCATGCCGCCACCACCGGCGAGGTGCCGTTCACCGAGCCGGCCGTCGGGGCGGCGGTGTCCGTCTCGTTCGCCACGTCGGCGCGGCCGTGAGCGCAGCCGGCCTCGCGCCGCGGCCGGCGCGGGTCCGGGCGCTCATACTCGCCGCCGGCCTGGGCACGGTGAGCAGCGTCGGGCTGCTCAGCGAGCCCGGCCTCGCCGCCGGTCCGCCGCTGGTGACCCGGGCTGCGCCCGCGGCCGGCGACCCGGGGGCGCTCGCCCTGCTCCGGCGCGCCTCCAGGGCGGCCTACGGGACGTCCTACCGCGGGGTGCAGTACGTCTCGTCGTGGGGCGACGGGGCGGCCACCAGCGTCGTCGTGGAGGTCGCGCACCGGGCCGGGGCGGGTTCGCTGGTCCGGGTCGAGTCCACGGCGGCGGGCGGCGGGGTGAGCGTCTACGAGAGCGACTCGCGGGCGGGGGCGGCCGAGGTGGACGCGCCCGGGGGCGCGCTGGCCCTGCTGGAACGCAACTTCGTCGTACGGATGGGCTGGCCGGACCAGGTCGCCGGCCACCGCGCCGACGTGGTGGAGGTCCGCCGCCCGGCCGGCTCGCTCGCGGCCCGGCTCTGGCTCGACCACCGCACCGGCCTGGTGCTGCGTCGGGAGGTGCACGACACGCACGGGCGGCTGGTCCGGGCCAGTGCGTTCGTGCAGCTCGACGTCGGCGAACCCGGCGCCGTACCGCAACCGGTGGCCGACCGCGGCCAGGCCCTGCCACCGCCGTGGGGAGCGCGGCTGACCGCGGCCCAGCTGGCTGGGATGCGCACGGCCGGCTGGGCGGTGCCGCAGTCGCTGCCGCCGGACCTCAGCCGCTACGACGCACGGGCCCGGACCGCCGGCGGCCGGCAGGTGCTGCACCTGTCCTACTCCGACGGGCTGTCCACGGTGTCGATGTTCGAGCAGCGCGGCCGGCTGGCCGATGCGGACCTGCACGACTGGCGCAAGACCCGGCTGGCCGGCGCCACCGTCTACGTCCGGGACACCCTCCCGCAGCGGCTGTCCTGGGCCAGCCGTGGGATGGTGTACACCCTGATCGCCGACGCCCCACCGGAGACGGTCGAGGCGGTGGTGCGCAGCTTGCCGCACGGGAGAAGGTCGGTGGGGTTCGTGACCCGGGTGCACCGCGGACTGGTGCGGATCGGGTCGTGGTTCAACCCGTTCGGCTGATCGACCCCGCCCGACCGGTTGTCGGGCCGCCCGACGCCTCGAGGAAACGACACCGCGATGACTGACGACGACCGCACCGAGCGCCTTCCCGGCGCGGACCCGCAGGCCGCCCCGTGGTGGTCGCGCCCCGCGGCGGAGGACCCGTGGCGCCCGCCGGCCGAGCCCCCCGCCGACGCCCCGACGTACACCGACACCGCACCGATCCCCCCGGTCGGCGGCGGCTCGCAGCCCGGCGCGACCCGGATCGACCCGGCTCCCGGCCCGACCGGCACGGCGACGCGTCCGGTCGAGGGCTGGGGGTATCCGGTCGACACGGTCGGGCGGCCGGTCGGCGGTACCCGGCGGTCCCTGCTGTGGCTGCTGCTGCCGGTGGCGCTGATCGCCTCGCTGGTCGGCGGCGGCATCGGGGGGTGGGTGGGTTACCGCAGCGCGGACCGTTCCCGCTCCGGTCCGCTGACCGACCAGAATGCGACGCTCGGGGCACCCACCGGTACCACGGCCGGCTCGGCCTCTAGGCCGCCGGACTCGGTCGCCGGGATCGCCCGCAAGGTGCTGCCGAGCGTGGTCTCGATCAGCGTCCGGTCCAGCAGCAGCGCCGGCACCGGATCCGGGGTGATCCTGCGCTCGGACGACTACATCCTGACGAACAACCACGTGGTCGCCGAGGCCGGCAGCGGCGGTCGCATCGATGTCACCTACAGCGACAACCGCACCAGCAGCGCCCGGATCGTCGGGGTCGATCCGAAGTCCGACCTGGCCGTGATCAAGGCGGCGCAGCGCGGCGGCACGCCGGCCGAGCTCGGCAACTCCGACGACCTGGTGGTCGGTGACCCGGTGATCGCGATCGGCTCGCCGCTCGGCCTGCAGGGCACGGTGACCTCGGGCATCGTCAGCGCCAAGAACCGGCCGGTCACCCCGAACGGCGAGGCCGGCAGCAGCAACGACGCGTTCTTCAGCGCGATCCAGACCGATGCTGCCGTCAACCCGGGCAACTCCGGCGGCCCGCTGGTCAACTCACGCGGCCAGGTCGTCGGGATCAACTCCGCGATCGCCACCCTCGGCGCCAGCAACCCCTTCGGCGGGCAGTCGGGCTCGATCGGTCTCGGCTTCGCGATCCCGATCGACCAGGCCCGCTCGGTCGCCGAGCAGCTCATTCGGACCGGCAAGGCCGCCCACCCGGTGCTCGGCGTCCGGGCGACCACGCTGAGCCCGCAGCAGGCCGAGTCGATGCCCGGGTCGCAGCCCGGCGCATTGATCTCCGGCTCCGGCACCCAGCCGGGGATCGTCTCGGGTGGGCCCGCCGACAAGGCCGGCTTGCGGGCCGGGGACATCATCGTGGCGATCGACCGCGAGCGGGTCACCGGCATCGATGAGCTGATCGTCGCGGTCCGCGCGCACCAGGTGGGAGACGTCGTCACGGTGACGTACCTGCGCGGCGGCACGTCCCACCGCGCGCGGGTCACGCTCGGCAGCGACAGTGGCGGCTGACCGGCCGTACCCTCGGGGGTCGTGCGCCGGCGGTGCGCCCACCGCAGCGCCGCTGGTCGCGGTGATCCACCTCCGACTCCGTCGTGACGGGAGGCCAGGTGCTCGACCATCTCGGCGCTGGCGAGCTCGTCGTCATCGTGCTCGTCGGCCTGTTCGTGTTCGGCCCGGAGCGGCTGCCGCAGGTGGCCGCCGACTTCGGCCGGGCGCTGCGCCGCTTCCGCCAGATCGCCCAGGGGGCGACCGCCGAGCTGAAGTCCGAGCTCGGGCCGGAGATGGCCGACCTCGACCTCGCCTCGCTGAACCCGCGGACGTTCGTCCAGAAGCACCTGTTCGACGACGACGACGGGCAGTCGGCACCGACCGCCGTGGCTCGGGCCACCCAGCAGCCGCTGGCCGAGGGGGAGCGCCCGCCCTACGACCCCGACGCCACCTGAGGGGTCCGGTCCGAACCGTCCGGTCGGCGCGCGCTACCGGCCGGCCGGGGTGAGCCGCAGCGGGCGGCCGACCAGCCCGCGGGCGCGGCCGCCGAGCCGGTCCGCGACGGCCCGCAGCTCCTTCGACGCCGGCGCGTCGGGGTCATCGAGGACCAGCGGCCGGCCGGAGTCGCCGCCCTCCCGCAGCCGGATGTCGATCGGTACCGAGCCGAGCAAAGGGACCGTCGCGCCGGTGGCGGTGCTCAGCGCCGCCGCCACCGCGGCCCCGCCGCCGGAGCCGAACACCTCGACCAGCTCGCCGCAGTGCGGGCAGGGCAGTCCGGCCATGTTCTCCACAACGCCGGCGATGGCCTGGTGGGTCTGCAACGCCACGGTCCCGGCCCGCTCCGCCACCTCCCGGGCGGCGAGCTGCGGTGTCGTGACGACCAGCAGCTCCGCACTCGGGACCAGCTGCGCCACCGAGATCGCGATGTCGCCGGTCCCGGGCGGCAGGTCCATCAGCAGCACGTCCAAGTCACCCCAGTAGACGTCGGCGAGGAACTGCTGCAGCGCCCGGTGCAGCATCGGCCCGCGCCACACGACGGGGCTGTTCCCCTGCACGAACATGCCGATCGAGATGACTTTGACGCCGTACGCCGACGGCGGCATGATCATGCTCTCGACCTGGGTCGGCCGGCCGGTGACACCGAGCATCCGGGGCACCGAGTGGCCGTAGATGTCGGCGTCGACCACTCCGACCGACAGGCCGCCGGCGGCCATCGCCACGGCGAGGTTCACCGTCACCGACGACTTGCCGACCCCGCCCTTGCCGCTGGCGACGGCGTAGACCCGGGTCAGCGAGGACGGCTGCGCGAAGGGGATCTCCCGGCTGGGTGAGTCGCCGCGCAGCTGGGTCTGCAGCGTCCGGCGTTGCTCCTCGGACATGACGTCGAGCTCGACCGCCACCCCGGTGACACCGGGCAGGGCGGCCACCGCCGCGGTCACGTCCTTGGTGATCCGGTCCTTGAGCGGGCAGCCGCTGACCGTGAGATAGATGGCGACCTGGACCCGGCCGTCGACGCCGACCGCCACCGACTTCACCATGCCCAGCTCGGTGATCGGGCGGTGGATCTCCGGGTCGGACACGGTCGCGAGCGCGGCCAGCACGGCGTCGTTCGCAGGGGGAGTAGGCATCGCCGGTACATGCTACGGGGCAGCGAGCCCGGCGACGGCAAGCACCAAGGCGGCCACGTGGCGGTGCGAACCGGTCACCCAAGGTCATAGCATCGTCCGGTGCCGGTAACGCGGGTGAGGGATCGGGGTCGCTCGGTGCCCGCGCCCGACGAGCTGGTGATGTGGCGTGCGTTCCTGCGCGCCCACGCGGTGCTGACCCGGCGGCTCGAGGCGGATCTGATGGTCGAGTGCGGGCTGCCGCTGCCGTGGTACGACGTGCTGCTCCAGCTCGCCGAGGCCCCCCAGCGGCGGCTGCGGATGACCGAGCTCGCCGACCGGGTGCTGCTCTCCCGAAGCGGGCTGACCCGGCTGGTCGATCGGTTGCAGCAGGACCGGCTGGTCCGGCGGGAGCCCTGCCCGAGCGACGCCCGCGGCACGTTCACGGTCCTGACCGACGGCGGCCTGGCCCGGCTCCGGGCCGCCTCACCCGTCCACCTGAACGGCATCGCCACCGCGGTGACCGGCCGGTACTCCCCGGTCGAGCTCGCCACGCTGGGCCAGCTGCTGTCCCGGCTCGGCACGGCACCGTCGGAGTGGCCCGACTCAGGCGCGAAGTAGCGCCGCCACCCCGTGCTCGAGGGCGGCTGCCCCGACCGGCTTGGCCAGGGTCGCGTCGGCGCCGGAACCGGTGAGCTCCGCCGTTCCGGTGCCGGCCTCGTCGACGAAGGCGAGGATCGGTAGCGGGTCCCCGTCGGCGGCCCGCAGCCGGCGCAGCAGCGCGGGTGCGGGAAGGTCCGCCAGCTCGCTGTCCACGAGGACTCCGGCGTAGTCGCCGCCGGCGGCGAGCTGGAGCGCCTCTTCCGCGGTGCCGACCGCGTCCACCTCGGCGGAGCCGGTCAGTGCGGCGCTGACGAACGAGCGGAAGCCCGGGTCGTGGCTGGCCAGCAGCACCCGCGGTGCGAGCACCTGTTCGAGGGCGGCGGTTCGCCCGGCGGCGACCGGCGCCGGCGCGGGGGTGCGGCAGTACGGGCACACCTTCCAGCTGGCGTCGAGCGGGCGGGCGCAGCTGTCGCAGCGGCCGCGACCGACCGGGGTGGTGCACCAGGGGCAGACGACCATGTCGTCGGTGACGCCGTTGCGGCAGCTCGGGCAGTGCGCCCCGGCGCCGTCGTCGACCTGGGTGACCCGCAGGACCTCCTCGAACGTCGTCTCGCCGCGGCGGGCCTTGGCCAGCCCGGAGCCCCGCATGGTCACCATCCCGGCCGCCCGGGCGGCCGTCGCCACCGCGGCCTCGGTCGGGTTCTCCAGCAGCACCGCACGCATCGTCGCGGTCACCACGAGCACCTCGAACACGCCCAGTCGGCCCTTGTAGCCGGTGCCGCCGCAGTCCGAGCAGCCGCGACCGCGCCGCGGTGTGTCCTCGGCGAGGTCGGCGGCGGTGAGCCCCAGCAGCTGCAGCACCCGGGCGGAGGGGATGTAGGGCTCGGCGCAGGCCGCACACGGCCGCCGGACCAGCCGCTGACCGACCACGAGGGAGAGCGACGAGGCGACGAGGAAGGGCTCGACACCCATGTCGACGAGCCGGGTCAGCGCCGCCGGTGCGTTGTTCGTGTGCAGGGTCGTCAGCACGAGGTGGCCGGTGAGCGAGGCCTCCAGCGCCAGCTTCGCCGTCTCGGTGTCCCGGACCTCGCCGACCAGCACCACGTCGGGGTCCTGCCGCAGGATCGAACGCAGCCCGCGGGCGAAGCTCAGGCCGGCCTTGTCGTTGGTCTGCACCTGGGTGATCCCCGGCACCTGGATCTCGACGGGGTCCTCGAGCGTGACGATGTTCCGCTCCGGCGTGCGGATGTGGTTGATCGCCGAGTACAGCGTGTTCGTCTTGCCGGAGCCGGTCGGGCCGGTGATGAGCACGAGGCCCTGCGGCGAGGCCAGCGAGGTCAGCAGCCCCTCCAGCTGCTCACCCTCGATGCCCATCCGCTGGATCGCCGGCACCGAGTCGGCTCGGGTGAGCAGCCGGACGACAATCTTCTCGCCGTGGACGGCGGGCAGCGTGCTGACCCGGCAGTCGATCTTCTGGCCGTCCACGAGCAGCTGGGTGCGGCCGTCCTGCGGTACCCGCCGCTCGGCGATGTCCAGGCCGGCCACCACCTTCACCCGGCTCACCAGCCCGGCGGCGGCCGACTTCGGCACGGTCATCACGTCGCGCAGGACGCCGTCGACGCGGTAGCGGATCCGGACCTCCTTGGCCTCGGGCTGCACGTGCACGTCGCTGGCGTTGGCGCGGACCGCGTCGGCGAGCACCACGTTGACCAGCCGGACCAGCGGCGCGTCGTCGATGGAGCCGGCGCCGGCCGGGTCCAGCTCGGAGGTGTCGGGCTCGAGCTCCTCGAAGAAGCCGACCATGTCGGGGTTGCTCTCCGACAGCGACCACGCCCGGCCCAGGTAGTCGCGCAGCTGGCTCTCCGTCGCGACGACCACGCTGAGGTCGGCCACCCCGGTGTAGAGCTTGACGTCGTCAAGAGCCACGACGTTCGTCGGGTCGACGCAGGCCACCCGCAGGCCGCTGCCGGTCCGGTCCAGGACCAGCACGCCGCTGCGATGCGCGACCGCCTGCGGCAGCAGCCGCACCAGCTCCTGATTGATCGAGGTGCGGCCGAGATCGACCAACGGCAGGTTCAGGGCGCTCGCGAGCGCGCTCGCGAGCGCCCGCTCGTCGGTGAAACCGCTCTCGATCAGCACCTGCCCCAACCGCCGCCGCCGGGTGCCGGCGGGGGTCTCCGCCTGTGTCCGCAGCGCCTCGTGCAGCTGGCTCTCGGTGATCGCCCCCTGCTCCAGAAGCACCTCACCGAGCCGGCGACGACGGCGCTCCGCGGCCGGCGCCGGCGCCGGCGGGGTCGGCAGGCGGTCGGTGGTGCCGAAATGGGGCGGAGTCACCTCATGTCTCTCGGCCGCCGGGCGGCCGGAGTGAAGAGCCGGCGCCGACCCTTTCGCGATCGGCCGTCCGGGCTACCCGCCCCCGGCGACCGGGTGATCCTGCGGTAGCCGCAGCCCGTCGCCGTCCCGCGCCTCGAGCAGGTCCTCGGCCAGTCGTTGCAGCTCCGAGCGGAGGAAGTCGCGGGTGGCGACCTCCCCGAGCGCGATCCGCAGCCCGGCGACCTCGCGGGTGAGGTACTCGGTGTCGGCGATCGCCCGCGAGTTGACCGACCGGTCCTGGTCGAGGTTGACCCGGTCCCTGTCGTCCTGCCGGTTCTGCGCCAGCAGGATCAGCGGCGCGGCGTACGCCGCCTGCAGGGACAGCACCAGGGTGAGGAACTGGAACGGGTAGCGGTCGAAGCCGCGGTAGACCGCGGCGGGCAGCACGTTGACCACGATCCAGATCGCGATCATGACGCTCTGGATGACCAGGAAGCGAGCGGTGCCGATGAAGCGGGCGATGGTCTCGGCCAGCCGCCCGAACGCGTCCGGGGAGTAGTGCGGCCGGGGCACGACCTGCCGGCGGATCTCCCGCGGCTGGTCGAGCCGCGGCTCCCGCCGACGGTCAGCCCGAGTCACGCACCCGGCCGTCCTCTTCGGCGGTGCTGTCGCGCCAGTTGTCCGGCAGCAGGTGGTCCAGGACGTCGTCGACGGTGACCGCACCGAGGAGGTGGTCGTTGTCGTCCACGATCGGTACCGCGACAAGGTTGTACGTCGCCAGGTAGCTGGTCAGCTGCTGCAGCGCGGTGTCGGGGCGCAACGGGCCGATATCGGTGTCCATCACCCCGCTGACCAGCGCGGAGGGCGGCTCGCGCAGCAGCCGCTGCATGTGCGCGATGCCGAGGTACCTCCCGGTCGGAGTCTCGGTGGGTGACCGGCAGACGTAGACCTGGCTGGCCAGCGCCGGGCTCACCTCCGGGTTGCGGACCCTGGCCAGGGCCTCCGCCACCGTGGCGTCCGGCGCCAGGATGATCGGTTCGGAGGTCATCATGCCGCCGGCGGTGTCGTCGGAGTAGCTCAGCAACCGGCGGACCGGCGCCGCCTCGTCCGGCTCCATCAGCGCCAGCAGCCGCTCCGCCTCGTCGGTGGGCAGCTCGGCCAGTAGGTCGGCCGCGTCGTCCGGGGCCATCGCCTCGAGCACGTCCGCGGCCCGGACGTCCTCGAGCTTGCCGAGGATCTCGACCTGGTCGTCCTCCGGCAGCTCCTCGAGCACGTCGGCGAGCCGCTCGTCGTCGAGGGCGGCGGCGACCTCGGCCCGGCGCTTCGGGGACAGCTCGTGGAGCACGTTCGCCAGGTCCGCCGGGCGCAGCTGGTCGAAGGCCGCCAGCAGGTTCGCCGCCCCCTGGCCCTGCTCCTCGAGCGAGAAGCCGGTCACCGCGTCCCAGTCGACGATCGTGACGTGCGCGCGGCGGCGCATCCCGCCGGCCGGGCGGACCGCGACCTTGGTCACGATCCAGTCCCGGGCCCTGGTCTGCTCCATGCCGGCGTCGACGACGATCAACGCCGCCTTGTCCTCCAGCCGGGTGACGCGGCGGTCCAACAGCTCGCCGAGGACCAGCGTCTCGCCGGTCCGCTGCTCGAACCGGCGCAGGCTCACCGTGCCGGTGATGATCACCGCGTCGGCCTCGAACGTGGTGACCCGGCCGATCGGGACGAACACCCGTCGGCGGGGCTGCATCTCGACGACCAGCCCGAGCACCCGCGGTGGCTGCCGGCCGATGCGCAGCGCGACGACGACGTCGCGCACCCGGCCCACCTGGTCGCCGTTCGGGTCGAACACGGCCAGGTCGGCGAGGCGCGCGACGAACACCCTCGTCGGCGGCCCGCTCACGGGGGCTGAGGTTACCGCCGTTCTGGCCGGCACAACCGATCTAGGGTGCCGGCATGGCCGGGTTGCCCTACGACGTCGTCGACGTCTTCACCGACACGCCCTACGCCGGCAACCCGCTGGCGGTGGTGCTCGACAGTGACGACCTGCCCATGGCTGCGCTGCAGGCGCTGGCGCGGGAGTTCCAGCTGTCCGAGACGGCGTTCCCGCAGCGGCCGGACCGGGCCGACGCCGACTACCGGTTGCGGATCTTCACACCGCAGGTCGAGCTGCCGTTCGCGGGTCACCCCTCGGTCGGGACCGCGTGGGTGCTGGCCCGGCGAGGCCGGGTCTCGCCGGGAGTGCTGCGGCAGTCCTGCGGGGCCGGCCTGCTGTCCCTGACGGTGGCACCGGGGCCGGGCCGGGTGCAGCTCACCGGGGGGACACCACGGGCGGGTGCGCCGGTGCCGGCGGAGCCGCTGCTCGCCGCGGTCGGCCTGAGCCCGGCCGACCTGGCCGGCCCGGCACCGCGGGCCTGCGGCGCCGGTCTGGACTTCGGCTACCTCTGCGTGCGCGACGACGCGGTCGCCCGGGCCGAGCCGGATCACCGGGCGCTGCGCCGGCTGGCCGGCTCCGGCGCCGCCCCGGCCGGGCTGTCGGTGTTCGGCTGGGCGGCCGGGGTCGCGCACGCCCGGGTCTTCGCCGCCGAGGTCGGGGTGAGCGAGGATCCGGCCACCGGCTCGGCCGCGCTCGGTCTCGGCGTCTGGCTGGTCGCCGCCGGGCTGCTGCCCGGCGAGGGCGAGTCGGCGTACGTCGTGCGTCAGGGCGGCGAGATCGGCCGGCCCGCCACGCTGGACTGCGGGGTCGAGGCGGCCGGCGGCCGGGCTCGCCGCGTGCGGGTGGCCGGGTCCGTGGTGCCGATAGCCAGTGGCGAGATCGTCCGACCACCCACCGAGCCGGTGGCGTCCAGCCGGACGACGAGGCGAGCGGGCTAGAGGCGCTTACGTCGGGGCCGCCGGTGCAGGGTGAACGGGACCCGGACCCGGGTGGTGGCCGGGGTGTCCGCCGGCTCGGCGGCGTGCGAGGACGTCGAGAGCCGGTCCGGGCTCTCCAGCAGCTCACCGGCCGGCGCCAGCCGGTGCAGCACCGACTCGCGGGCCCACCGGGCCGGCGCCTCGTCGCCGTCGGGCGGGTTCAACCGCTTGGCCTGCAGCAGCGGCACCACCGCGGCCCAGTCGGCGCTGCCCGGCGCCACCGCCGCGACCGCGGCGGGCCAGGTCACCAGCCGGCCGCCGGTGTCCTTGCTGGCCACCGTCACGCTCACCGGCCGGCCCCCGGTCGCCGCGGCGGCCATCCCGGGCAGCTCCTGCTCGCGGCCGCCGGTGAGGACGTACGCCGCGCCCTCGTGCCAGATGTGCCACACCGGTCGGGGGCGGCCGCCCGGCACCGTCACCCAGACCAGCCCGCTCTTCCGGGTTGCTTCGGCGACCAACGCCTGGTCCCGGCCGGCAGGGTCGGCGACACCGACGGGCGGCTCCGTGGTGCCCCGGTCGCTCACCGGGTCAAGCCTGCCACGTCGAGCCGATACTGGTGCGGTGCGCGCCGACCCGGGCGGTACGGCGCTCGGCGCCGACCGCCGACCGCTGCCCGGCCCCGCGCGCGCCGGGGTGCACCGCCCGCCCGGCGCTGACGTCGCGGTGCTGACGGTCGCGGTGCTCGCGGTCAGCACCTCGGGACCGCTGATCGCCGCCTGCGCCGCGCCGGCGCTGGCGATCGCGTTCTGGCGCAACGCGATGGCCAGTGGCGTGCTGCTGCCATGGGCGCTGCTCCGGCACCGCGGTGAGCTACGCCGCCTCGACGCCCGCGAGTGCGGGCTTGCGCTGCTGGCCGGCGCGGCGCTGGCCGGGCACTTCGCCACCTGGGTGCCGAGCCTGTCCTATACCTCGGTCGCGAGCGCCACCGCGCTGGTCGCGACCCAGCCGATCTGGGCGGCGCTGATCGCCCGCTCCCGGGGCCACCACATCCCGGTCAACGCCTGGGGCGGCATCCTGCTCGCGGTGCTCGGCGCGGTGCTGCTTTCCGGGGTGGACTTCGCCGCCGACCGCCGCGCGCTGGTCGGCGACGGGCTGGCGTTGGTCGGAGGGCTGCTCGCCGCGGTGTACATGGCCACCGGCAGCGAGGTCCGCCGGAGCGTCAGCACCACGACGTACACGACGGTCTGCTACACCACCGCGGCGGCGCTGCTGCTCGGCTGCTGCGGGGTCGCCGGCGCCTCCCTCACCGGTTACTCCGCCCGGACCTGGTGGCAGCTCGCCGCGCTGACCGCCGGCGCCCAGCTGCTCGGCCACTCGCTGATCAACCGGGTGCTGCGCACCAGCAGCGCCACCGTGGTGTCGCTGTCGATCCTGTTCGAGATCCCCGGCGCGGCCCTGATCGCTGCGGTGTTCCTCGCGCAGCGACCCCCGGCGGCGGCCATCCCGGCCGCCCTGCTGCTGGTCGCCGGGGTGGCGCTCGTCGTCGGACGCGGCGACCGCACCGAGCCGTCCCCGCCGGCCGCGCCGGTGGAGTGAGCCCGGCTGCTCTTACGCTCGCCGCACCCGGCCGGCAGCCGCGAAGGAGGTCCCGTGCCGCCGCCCGCCCGCGCCCGCCGCTCCTGCCTCGCCGTCCCGGGCAGCTCCCCGAAAATGCTCGCCAAGGCGCCCGGCCTGGCTGCCGACATGGTGTTCCTCGACCTCGAGGACGCGGTCGCCCCGCAGGCCAAGGAGGCGGCCCGGTCCAACGTCGTCGCGGCGCTCAACGGCGGCGGCTGGCGAGCCGGCACGCTGGCCGTGCGGGTCAACGACCTGACCACGCCGTGGACCTACCGGGACGTCGTGACCGTGGTCGAGGGCGCCGGCGCGAACCTCGACTGCCTGCTGCTGCCCAAGGTCTGCTCGGCCGAGCAGGTGCACTGGCTCGACATCCTGCTCACCCAGATCGAAGCGGCGACGGGTCTCGGGCACCGGATCGGCATCGAGGCTCAGATCGAGAGCGCCCGCGGGCTGGTCGAGGTGGACCGGATCGCGGCCGCCTCCGATCGGCTCGAGACGCTGGTCTTCGGCCCCGCCGACTTCATGGCCTCGCTGGCCATGCCGAATCTGGTGGTCGGGCGGCTGGACCCGGACTACCCCGGCGACCCGCTGCACTACGCGCTGCTGCGGATCCTGGTCGCCGCGCGGGCGGCCGGTCTGCAGGCCATCGACGGGCCGTACCTGCACATTCCCGACCTCGACGGGTTCCGGGCCGGCGCCCGGCGCTCGGCGGCGTTGGGCTACGACGGGAAGTGGGTGCTGCACCCGAGCCAGATCGCCGCGGCGAACGAGATCTACGCACCGCGGCAGGACGACTACGAGCGCGCCGAGCTGATCCTCGACGCCTACGACCACATCACCCAGGTGGAGGGCCGCGGTGCCGCCATGCTCGACGACGAGATGATCGACGAGGCGTCCCGCAAGATGGCGCTGGTCATCGCGGGCAAGGGACGGGCCGCCGGGCTGCGCCGGACCGGTCGGTTCTCCCTGCCGGCCGGCTGACCCGAAGCCGAGCGGCCCGGTCAGCCGAACCGGGTGACGAAGACGATCGCGCCCGCGACGGTCGTCACCAGGCCCATCGCGATGCTGGCGCCGCCGAGCGTCCGATCGCCGGCCCGCAGCGACAGCGCGCCCAGGGTGCTGGCGACGGTCCCGAACACCAGCGCGACGATCGCGGCACCGTTGTTGCGGATGATCAGGAAACCGACGGTGGCGGCGCAGATGCCGCTGATCCCCAGCCCCCACCCGGGCGGGGCTACGAACGGCTCCCGCCGGCCGCGCTTGCGCTGTGCCACGCCGACCTCCGCTTCCGCCGGAGGCCCATTCTGCCGCACCCCGGACCTGCCACGATCGGTTCATGCCTGACCCGAACCCCCAGCCCTACGACAGTGGCCCGCTGGTCGAGCGGCTGTCGCCGGCCGGTTGGCTGGGTGACCGGGCGCCGTTGTACGCCGCGCTGCTGACCGGCGCGGCGCACGACGTCGCCGCTGGCGGGGTCACCGCCCGGGTCTTCGCCGGGCTGGAGGGGCCGCCGGGCAGCGTGCCGGGCCTGCGGCTGATGGCCGCGCTGCACCGACTGGTGATCTCCCGGCAGGTTCCCGAACTGGCGCTGCACTACCCGAGCGTCGGCGGGACTGCGGCGCCGGCGGGCGCGTGGGCGCCGGCCCGGCGGGTCATCGAGGAGCGGACCGATGAGCTGCGCGAGCTGGTCGCCCGGCCGGTGCAGACCAACGAGGTGGGCCGGTCGGCGGTGCTGCTCACCGGGTTGCT
Source organism: Mycobacteriales bacterium (assembly GCA_038253225.1). Taxonomy (GTDB): domain Bacteria; phylum Actinomycetota; class Actinomycetes; order JALYNC01; family JALYNC01; genus JBBSHH01. The sequence goes on from JBBSHH010000003.1 coordinate 48,153, forward strand.
GCACATCGCGGCTCGCACCGGAGCACCGCTGCGACTGCTGGAGATCGGTGCGAGCGGCGGGCTGAACCTCAACGTCGACCGCTACCGCTACACCGCCGGCGGCAGTGGCTACGGTCCGCCGGATGCCCCGCTGACGTTGGTCGAGCCCTGGGACGGTCCGACGGCGGACCTGACGGCGGACCTGCGGATCGTGGAGCGGCTGGGCTGTGACCCGGCACCGGTCGACCCGACCACGCCGGAGGGGCGCCTGACCCTGTCCAGCTGCGTCTGGGCCGACCACGTGGAGCGGTTCCAGCGGCTCACGGCGGCGTTCACGGTGGCGGCGGCGTATCCGGTTCGGGTGGACAAGGCCCGCGCGCTGGACTGGCTCCGGGACCGGTTGGCCGCGCCGCCGGTCGGGCCCGGCACCACCGTGGTGTGGCACAGCGTCATGCTGCAGTACGTCGACCCGGCCGAGCGGGTGGCGCTCGACCGGCTGCTCGCCGGCGCCGACGTCGTCCGGCTCTCGATGGAGCCGGCCGCGCAGGACCCCGGCCGGTTCCCGCTCCGGCTGCGCTGGCCCGACGGGGCCGTCGAGCACGTGGCCGACGCGCTCGGACACGGGCCGCCGATCACCCTGCGGCCAGCACGCCCCACGCCGTGAGCGTCTCGACCAGCCCGTCGGTCAGCGCCAGCCCGTCGAGGTCGGCCCGGGTGAACCAGCGGGCAGCTGCGGCGTCATCCCCGGCGGCCAGCGTCCCCCCGATCGGTCTGACGGCGTAGTCCGCGATGGCGTAGAGCACCCCAGCGCCGGCCGGCCAGTCCGCCCGCCCCACCAGCGGCCCGATGTCGACCACCAGCCCTGTCTCCTCCAGCACCTCCCGGGCCAGCGCCGCCGCCTCGCTCTCGCCCGGCTCGACCCGACCGCCCGGGAGCGACCAGCGACCCGCCGCCGGTGGCCGGCCCCGGCGGACCAGCAGCAGCCGGCCCTGCTGATCGATCGCGACGCCACCGACGCACGGCACCCGCACGGGCGCCGCCGCGGCGCCGGGTGGGGGGTTGGTGTCCACGCCGGGAGACTAGGCGGGGACACCGGCCCCGAGGTCGGCGGCCGGGCGTCCGTCCCGCCGAGCCGAGCCGAACCGGAGCGAGGCATGCTGGAGCGATGACCCGGCGACGTGCTGTGCTGGCTGGCGCGAGCGCTGCCGCGCTGGTCGGCGCCGCGCTCGTCACGGGCGGGGTGGTGCTGGCGACGCAGGACCGGTCCGTCCACGTGCGCAGCCCAGCCGCCCCGGTCGTCCGCACACCGGGGCCGGCCCCCGCCGGGCGCACCGCCTCGGGGTCGGCGCCGGCCGCGCCGCGGCGGACCTCGGTCGTCGTCCTGGTGGAGGAGAACCACGAGTACGCGCGCATCATCGGCTCCCCGTCGGCGCCGTTCCTCACCGCGCTGGCCACGCACGGGACGCGGCTCTCGGCGTACTACGGCATCCGGCACCCGTCGCTGCCCAACTATCTGGCCATGATCGGCGGGGACACGTTCGGCGTGCACAGCGACTGCACCCGCTGCCGGGTCCGCGCCACCGACCTGGTCCACCAGCTGGAGGCGGCGCACATCTCCTGGGCGGGGTACTTCCAGGGGCTGCCGGCGCCGTGCTCGGATGTCGCCTCGGCCGGGGCCTACGCCAAGAAGCACAACCCGTTCATGTACTTCGACGACATCCGCACGGACCCGGCCCGCTGCCGACACGTCGTCCCGATCGACGACTTCGGTCGCGACGCCGCCGCCGGCCGGCTGCCACGGTTCGCGTTCGTGGTGCCGGACCTCGACCACGACATGCACGACGGCTCGGTGGCGACCGGGGACCGCTGGGCGCAGGCGCTGTACGGGCAGCTGTCCGCGGCGCCGACGTGGGGCGCCGGCAGCCGGCTGGTCGTCACCTTCGACGAGGGAAGCTCCGACGCCGGCTGCTGCCGGCCGCCCGCGGCCGGCGGCCACGTCGTCACGATCGTGGCCGGCCCGGGGGCGCCGGCCGGTGTCGTCGACGCCACCCCCTACGACCATTACTCGCTGCTCGCCTCGATCGAGTCGGCGTTCGGCCTGTCCAGGCTCGGCTACGCCGCCGCGGCGGGTGTTACGACGATCCCCGCCCTGGCATCGTCGTGACCCAGCGTGGCTCGACCGAACCTGGTCGTGACAGTTCCACCCAGTTCGGGGGTTGACGGGCGGCCGGAGCGGCCGCACCGTTGACGAACATGAGGCCGGAGCCGACCTGCCCGCGGTGCGCCGGACCACTACGGCCGCCGGGCCTGTGGTCGAGCTCCTGGCAGTGCCAGTGGCACGGCAACGTCCACCCCTACCAGGTCATGCCGCGGATCGGCGCCGAGGCGCTCGAGCATGTGGTGGCCCGCTCCGAGGTGCCGTTCTGGCTGCCGTGGCCGATGCCGGCCGGCTGGCTGGTCAGCGGCGCGGCGTACGCCGGGGACGAGCGCACCGGGGCCCGGGCGACCGTGCTGGCCTGCTCCGGTCCGGCCCCCCTCGGCGGCGCCGCCGACCTGCTGCTGATCGCGGAGGAGCCGGGGGTCGGGCTCGGCGCCCGCTACGCCGGGCTGCCGGCGGCCGACCCGGGCGATGTCGCCGCCGAGCCGCCGCATGCCAAGGTCGAGGCCTGCGGGCACCCGACCCCGATGTGGCACTTGCCCAGCCCCAACGACTGCGCGGCCTACGTCGGCGAGGCCCGGGGGTGCTGGCTGTGGTCGGTGCTCTGGCCCAGCGCCGCCGGTGTGCTGCTGCTGGAGAACCTCGCGCTGCTCGACCTGCGTGACGAACGGCCGGAGCTGGAGTACGGCGCGCCGTCGCCGCTGCTCGCCGGCGCGCTGGACTGACCGCGGCCGCGGTCGGGAGGTCAGCGCAGCAGGTCGACGAGCACGACGGCGATCGCGCCGGCGGTCAGGGCGACCCGCAGAGCGAGGCGACGCCAGCGCAGCTGGCGTTGGGGAAGGAGCGCCATGACGGCGCAGGGTAGGGCAACCCGCCCCGGTCGCCGATAGCGGCGCGCCGGCCGGTGCACGCCCGGGTCGTTACGATCACCCAGTCCGCGAGCGACAGACCGGAGCACCGCCCTGCGTATCGACCTGCACGCCCACAGCAGCGCCTCGGACGGGACGACGCCGCCCGCGGAGCTGGTCCGGCTGGCCGGGGCCGACCGGCTCGACGTGCTGGCGCTCACCGATCACGACACGACCGCCGGTTGGGCGGAGGCGGTGGCGGCCCTGCCGCCGGGGCTGACGCTGGTCCGCGGGGCGGAGCTGTCCTGCGTCGCCGAGACCGCCACCGGCCGGGTGTCGCTGCACCTGCTCGGCTACCTGTTCGACCCCGCCGAGCCGGCGTTGGCCGCCGAGCTGGCCCGGCTGCGCGCCGACCGCGACCGGCGCGGCGCCGCGATGGTCGCTCGGCTCGTGGACCTCGGGGCCCCGGTGAGCTGGGAGCAGGTGCAAGCGATCGCCGCCGGTGGCACGGTGGGCCGTCCGCACGTCGGTCGCGCGCTGGTGGACGCCGGGGTCGTGCCGGACCTGGCGTCGGCGTTCAGCCGCGACTGGATCGGTGCCGGTGGGCGCGCGTACGTGCCCAAGCGGGCGCTGGAGCCCGCCGCCGCGATCGGGTTGGTCCGGGCGGCGGGCGGGGTCACGGTGCTGGCGCACCCCGGTGCCGACGGCCGCGGGCCGGTCGTCGCCGACGGGGTGGTCTCGGCGCTGGCAGCCGCCGGCCTCGACGGCCTCGAGGTCGACCATCCGGACCACTCGCCGGCCGTGCGGGGCCGGCTGCGCTCCCTCGCGGCCGGGCTCGGACTGGTCGTCACCGGCAGCAGCGACTTCCACGGTGCCAACAAGTCCGTGCGGCTCGGCGAGAACCTCACCGCGGCCGCGGCGTACGAGGCGCTGGTCGACCGGGCGCGGGGCGTGGCACCGATCGCCGCATGAGCTCCGTCGTCAACGCGCGACTGTTCGGCGAGGTGTTCGTCACGCTGTCGGTGATCATGGATCCGCTCGGCACGATCCCGTTGTTCCTCGGGCTCACCGGCGGCCGCAGCCGGCGGGCGCGGCGCCGGCTGGCGTGGCAGGCGGTGACGGTCTCCGGCTTCGTCATCACGGTGTTCGCGCTGTTCGGCCAGCAGATCCTGAGCTACCTCGGCATCAGCGTGCCGGCGCTGCAGGGGGCCGGCGGGCTGCTGTTGATCATCGTGGCGCTGGAGCTGCTCACCGACAACCAGGACACGCCGACCCAGACCCAGGACGTCAACGTCGCGCTGGTCCCGCTGGGAACGCCGCTGCTGGCCGGCCCGGGCGCGATCGTCGCGACGATCGTGTTCGTCCGGCGGGCCGACGGCGTCCCGGACGGCGTCGCGATCGCGGCCGGAGTGCTCGCCGTGCACCTCGTGCTCTGGCTGGCGCTGCGGTTCGCGGTCGGCATCCTGCGGATCATCCGGGAGAGCGGCGTGCTGCTGCTGACCCGCATCTCCGGGCTGCTGCTGTCCGCGATCGCCGTCCAGCTCATCGCGGACGCGGTGACCGCCTTTGTCCGATCCGGTCGCTGAGCCGGCGATGAGCCGCCGCTGGCTAGGCTGCCCGGGATCTCGTCCGCCGGTTCGGAGGCCGCATGAGCAGGCAGGTCCAGGCCGTGGTCGCCCGCGAGAAGGGAGCTCCGGTCCGGCTCGAGACCGTCGTCGTGCCGGACCCGGGGCCGGGTGAGGCGGTGGTGCGGGTGCAGGCCTGCGGGGTCTGCCACACCGACCTGCACTACCGGGATGGCGCCATCACCGACGGCTTCCCGTTCCTGCTCGGACACGAGGCCGCTGGCGTGGTGGCGGCCGTCGGCGACGGGGTCGGGGAGGTGGCGGCCGGCGACTACGTCGTGATCGCCTGGCGGGCGCCGTGCGGCGCCTGCCGGTCCTGTCGGCGTGGTCGGCCGTGGTACTGCTTCGACAGCCGCAACGCCGCCCAGCCGATGACGCTGGAGGACGGCACCCCGCTCTCGCCGGCGCTCGGCATCGGCGCGTTCGCCGAGTACACGCTGGTCGCCGCGGCCCAGTGCGTGCCGGTGGCCGCGGCGGCGCGTCCCGAGGCGGCCGGCCTGATCGGCTGCGGCGTGATGGCGGGTTTCGGGGCGGCCGTCAACACCGGCAACGTCGGCCGCGGCGACACCGTCGCGGTGATCGGCTGCGGCGGCGTCGGGAACGCGGCCATCGCCGGGGCGGCGATCGCCGGCGCCCGTACGGTCATCGCGGTCGACATCGACCCCCGCAAGCTCGAGTGGGCCCGCCGGTTCGGCGCGACCGAGGTGGTGAACGCCGGTGAGTCCGACCCGGTCGAGGCGATCCGGGCGCTGACCGGCGGCTTCGGCGCCGACGTCGTCATCGAGGCGGTCGGCCGGCCGGAGACCTACCGGCAGGCGTTTCTCGCCCGCGACCTCGCCGGCACGCTGGTGCAGGTCGGCGTCCCCGACCCGTCGATGACGGTCGAGCTGCCGATGATCGAGCTGTTCGGTCGCGGCGGCGCGCTGAAGTCCTCCTGGTACGGCGACTGCCTGCCGAGCCGCGACTTCCCGATGCTGATCGACCTCTACCTCTCCGGTCGCCTCGACCTCGACGGCTTCGTCTCCGACACGATCGGCCTCGGCGACGTCGAGTCGGCGTTCGCCAGGATGGCGCGTGGCGAGGTGCTCCGCTCGGTCGTGGTGCTGTGAAGGATCGACAACAACGGGTGGCTGGTCGGGGACGACGTTGGGGTTTGACCCGGGTCAGCCCCGGGCGAGCAGTTGTCGCACCAGGAGATCCGCCAGCCAGTCTTCGTACCGGGTCGGTGACCAACGCCGGTCGAGCACAAGGGTTCGGTAGGCCTCGGCGAGGGTGCAGGCGACGTACACGTCGACCGCGGTGGTCCGCGTCAGCCCCGGCGCGAGGTGCCCGTCGAGGGAGGCGATGAGGCTGTCGATGGCGTGGTCGCGGCCGGCCTGGACCCGGCGCCACTCCTGCGCCATGGCGGGGTCGGTGCGGGCCGCCTCCTGATAGATCGCGATGACGTCATGGCCGAGCTCCATCTGCCGTCGGTGCCAATGCGCAGCCATCTGCAGGCGTCGCACCGGGTCGGGCTGGGCCAGCGCCTCGTCGTGCTGGCGCTCGACGTCGGAGTCGGCGATCCACATCCGCCGGATCTCGGCGAGGACTCCGGCCTTGCTGCCCAGCGCGGAGTAGATCGTCGGTGCCGGGACGTCGGCGGCCTGCGCGATGGCCTGCAGGGTGGTGGCGACGTAGCCCTGCTCGGCGAACAGTGCCCGAGCGGCCCGGGCGACCTGCTCGCGGGTGGCGAGGGCCTGGCGGCCGCGGTGACCCGGCGGGAGGGGCTTGACAGCCATGTCGACATAGTACAACTGTACTCGTCATAGTCTCACTATGAGGAGGGACGATGGACGCTCCGACGGTCGGCGCCACGAGGGGCCATGGGAGTGGGACCCCTCCGCGGGATCCGCGACCGGGTCTCGGCGCGGCGGAGCTGGCCGACGACGACCTGACGGCGGTCGTGCAGGCGGCGTTGGGTCGCCCGGTGCGGCTGGGCGGGTGGCAGCTGACGCCGGTGGGCGCGCCGGTCACAGCCATCTCCACCGAGGCCGTGCTGAAGGTCCACGGCGTGGCGTACGACGGCGAGGCGGAGCGGCCGTGGGCGGTGCTGGTCAAGGTTCTGCGCTCGGCTCGGCACTGGCCCCTCCTGGACGTCGTCCCGGCCTCGGTCCGCCAGGACTTCGTCGACAGCTTCCAGTGGCGGGTCGAGGCGGACGTCCTGGGCTCCGACCTCCCCGGCCGCCTGCCTGCGGGAATGCGCACCCCCCGGGTGTTCCGCATCGACGACCTGGGGGACGACCGCGTCGCGCTGTGGGTGGAGTACGTCGACGTGGCGGACGTGGAGTGGGACCGCGCCCGGTTCGCCCGTGCGGCCCGGCTGCTGGGGCGCTGGGCGGCCCGGACGGCCGCCGCGCCGCCGGCCCGACCGGCCGGTGCGATGACCGGGTCGGGCCTGCGGCTCATGGCCGCCGGCCCGCTGGCCCGCAACGTCTTCCCGCAACTGCGGGAGGACGGCGTGTGGAGCCACCCGCTGGTCGCCGCGGCCGCGGACCCGGCGCTGCGCCAGGACCTGATCGCGCTCGCTGACCGGGTCCCCGCGATGCTCGACCGGCTCGACGCGCTGCCGGGCGCCACCGGCCACGGCGACGCCTGCCCGCAGAACCTGCTGGTCCCCGACGACTCGCCGGAGACCTTCGTCGCGATCGACATCTCCTGGCAGCAGCCGGAAGCACTCGGCTTCGACCTCGGGCAGCTCCTCGTCGGGCGGGCGCACTCCGGGGACCTGCCGGCGGCCGCCCTCCCCGAGCTGCACGACATCATGCTCACTGCCCATCTTCGGGGACTGCGCGAGGAAGGGTGCGCAGCCGACCCGGCCCAGGTCCGCTACGGCTTCGACGCCGCGCTGGTCATCCGCAGCGGTTTCACCGCCCTCCCGCTGGACCAGCTGGCGCAGCCACCCACGCCCGCGCTGCGCGCCGAGGTCGCTCGTCGGGTCGCGCTCACCCGTTACATCGCGGACGTCGGTCTGCGCCTCGATCCGTGACGCGTGATTCGTCCCCTGGCGTCGGTGGCGCGGCGGGCGGGCTCGGCCGCGGCGCTGGCGGCGTGGGACGCGGGATCGACAAGGGCTACCTTCCCGGCGTGCAGTTTGGAGCATCAGGTGATGTCCACGGAGGCCCGTCGTGACCACGCCGCCCGCGCCCACGTTGGCGACCGGCAAGATCTGCTACCTGGAGATCCCCGCTGTCGACGTCGGGCGGTCAGCGGAGTTTTACCGGCGGGCCTTCGGTTGGCAGATCCGACCGCGCGGCGACGGCGCGACGGCCTTCGACGACACCGTCAACCAGGTGAGCGGCGCCTGGGTGCTCGGGCGGCCGCCGGCGTCCGAGCCCGGCCTCATGATCTACATCATGGTGGCCAGCGCCGCGGCTGCGGTCGAGGCGGTCGTCGCGGCGGGTGGCGAGATCGTGGCGCCGATCGACCCGAACGACGCCGAGGTCGTCGCGAGGTTCCGCGACCCGGCGGGCAACGTGCTCGGCCTCTACCAGCAGCCCGGACTGGCTGAGACGGAGGCTCGAGTGACCTCCGCCGGCTGAGCACCTGCTACGTCCCCCAGCCGGCCCGCATCAGCACGCTGGCCCAGGTGCGGTACGGGCGCCAGCGCTCGGCCACCCGGGCCAGCTCGGCCGCCGTCCCCGCGACGCCGTACGCGGCCGCGACCGCCGCGAGCAGTCGGCGCTCCTGTCTGGGCGCGGCGTCCGGGTCGCCGGCGCCGCGCAGCAGGATCAGCTCGGCCGAGAACGGGCCGATGCCGTCGAGGGTCTGCAGCCCGGTCAGCGCGTCGGCTCGGGGCTGCGACCGGAGCCGGTCGGCGTCGAGCCGGCCGGCCATCGTCGCCTCGGCCAGCGACCGTAGCCAGCCCACCTTCCGGTCGCTCAGCCCGGGAAACCCGGTCAGCTCGGCCAGCCGCTGTGGCGCCGGGAACGCCGGCACCAGCCGGCCGTCGAGCTCGACCGGCTGACCGAGCTCGGCCGCCATTCGGCCCTTGACCGCAGCCGCCTGACGCATCGAGATCCGCTGACCGATCAGGGCCCAGGCGGCCGCTTCGTACGGCGACCAGAAGCAGACCGGCCGCAGCCCCGGGAAACGGGCCTGCAGCGCCCCGATCACGGGGTCGCGCCGACCGACCGCCGGGAACTCCGACCCGTTGATGTCGAGGCTGAGGATCCGGGCCACCTGCGCGGCGACCGTGCCCGGCGGGGCGGTGCCGACGATCTCGGCCACGACCGCGCCGCCGTCCGCACGGACCACCGCCCCCGCGGTGGACCAGTGCCCCTCCACCGGGAACGCCAGCCGCAGCCGGGCGCCGCCGTCGGCGGCCGGCTCGGTGCTGTGTGTCATCGCCCCGCCGAAGGCGGCCAGGAAATCCACCGCCGCGGACAAGGAGAACGGGCCGCGGACCGGGATGGAGACCGTGCTCGACGTCATACCCGAGGGGTAGCAGGCGGGTCCGACACAATCGCTCCCGCCCCGTCCAGCCGCCGATCGTCCGAGGGAGCTCGCCATGACCGAACCCCGCCTGAGCACCGGAGCGGCGACGGCGCCGACCGCGCGGCGCGGGTGGGTGAGCGCGAAGGCGGAGACCTTCACCGAGTCGGTGATCCGCGAGATGACCCGGTTGTGCCTGCAGCACGACGGGGTGAACCTGGCGCAGGGTTTCCCCGACTTCGCCTGCCCACCGGAGCTGAAGGCGGCGGCCAAGGCCGCGATCGACGCGGACGTCAACCAGTACGCCATCACCTGGGGGGCGCGGGAGTTCCGGTCGGCCATCGCCGCGAAGGTGGCCACGACCTACCCGGGGTGGGCGGTCGACCCGGAACGGGAGATCTGCGTGACCTGCGGGTCGACCGAGGCCATGATCGCGACGCTGCTCGCGACCGTCGACCCCGGCGACGAGGTGGTGGTGTTCGAGCCGTACTACGAGAACTACGGCCCGGACGCGATCCTGTCCGGCGCGGTGCCCCGCTACGTTGCGCTGCACCCTCCGGACTGGTCGATCGACGAGGCCGAGCTGCGGGCGGCGTTCTCCACGCGCACCCGGGCGATCATCGTCAACACCCCGCACAACCCGACCGGCAAGGTGTTCAGCCGGAGCGAGCTGGAGCTGGTCGCCGAGCTCTGCCAGCACCACGACGTGCTCTGCGTGACCGACGAGATCTATGAGCACATCCACTACCTCGGCCCCGGTGGACATGTCCCGCCGGCGACCGTCCCCGGGCTCGAGGACCGGACCGTGACGATCAACGCGCTGTCCAAGACCTACGCGGTCACCGGCTGGCGGGTCGGCTGGACCATCGCGAGCCCCGAGCTCACCGGGGCGATCCGCAAGGTGCACGACTTCCTGACCGTGGGGGCCGCCGCCCCGCTCCAGCAGGGCGGGGTGGCCGCGATGGGCCTGCCAGCGACGTACTACGAGGCGCTGGCCGCCGCCTACCGCGAGCGCCGGGACCTGCTCTGCGAGCTGTTGGCCGGTGCCGGCCTGCGGTTCCACACCCCCGACGGGGCCTACTACGTCCTGTGCGACACCACCGCGGTCGACCCGGCGCGCGACGATGTCGCCTTCGCCCGCCGGCTCGTCACCGACGTCGGCATCGCCGCCGTACCCGGGTCGTCGTTCTACGCCGACCCGTCGCTCGGGGCCGGCCAGATCCGGTTCGCGTTTCCCAAGCGGCTCGAGACGCTGCGAGCCGCCGGCGAGCGGCTGGCCAAGTTGTAGTGGCCGCCGGCAGTCAGCGCTCGACCGCGGCGAGCGGGCGAACCGGTGGCTGCGCTCCGGCCAACCGGGCCCGCGCCGCCTTCACGTGCGGGCCGTCCCGCAGCGCCGGCGGTACGGCGAGCAGGCTCGTTCGCAGCGCCCGGCCGGCCATCGACGCCGTGACATCGGTGGTGGGCAGGCCCGGCAGCGCGAACATCCGCCGCGCCCAGCGCGGCAGCATCGCGAACGCGAGCGAGGCCATGCCGGCCCACGCGGGCCGCGCCGGGGTTCCGACCGACACCCACGCCGGCATCGGTGGGAACAGCACGAACCGCGCCGCCCGCCGCGCCTCGGCCGTCATCTTCAGCTGCGGCCGCAGCGCCCGGAAGTACGTCTCCAGCCCGGCCTCGCTGTCGGGCACCTCGTCCGGTCCGAGCCCGACGAGGCGGGCGGCGACGGTCTGCTCGGCGACGTAGTCGTCGGCTTCCCAGCGGCGCAGCCGGCCGCCGCAGCGACGGTAGGTCGACAGGAACGAGTCGACCTCGCAGCAGTGCACCCAGCGCAGCAGCTCCGGGTCGTCGGCGCGGTAGGGCTGGCCGCTCTCCGGCTCGATCCCGCGCACCCGGCGGTGAATGCCGCGGACCCGGGCCGCGACGCGCTCCGCCTCGACCGTCGTGCCGTAGCTGATCGTCGCGACGTACTCGGCGGTGCGGAGCAGCCGGCCCCACGGGTCGACCCGGAAGTCCGAGTGCGCCGCGACCCCGGCCATCGCCAGCGGGTGCAGGCTCTGCAACAGCAGCGCGCGCAGCCCGGCGAGCGGCATCGACGGGTCGGCGTGCAGCCGCCAGGTGACCGAGTCGGGGCCGAACAGCCCGGGGTCGGGGGACATCACCGTCGAGGGTTGCACGGGTACGGCGTACCCGCTCGGTGGCCGGTGACCGCCGCCGCGCCGGAGACGGTCGGCGTGGACACCGCGGTCAGCCGGTCGCGGTGCCGGCGTCGACGGCCCGCCAAAAGGCGAGCAGGGTGTCCGCGGTCGCCTCCGGTGCCTCGGCGGCGGGGGAGTGCACCGCGTCGGGGACGGCCACGTAGCGGGCGCCGAGCCGTCGCGCCATCTCGGCCTGCACCGCCCCGGGCCACGCGTCGTCGTCCTCGCCGTGGGCCACCAGGATCGGTACGCCGCTGCGCCGCAGCTCCTCCACCGTGTCCGGCTCGGTGAGCAGTGTCTCGCCCATGACCTTCATGCCGGCCGCGGAGCTGGCGAGGAAACGCCGCTCGAGGAACTCCTGCATCTCCGGCGGTTGCGCTGCGGCCCTGGGGTCGCCGGCGCTGAGCGCCTTGGTGGCGGCCCAGACGGCGGGTACGCCGCCCTGCCGCAGCACCGATCGGAGCCGGCGCAGCCACACCGACCGCTGGCCGGGGATCGCCGCCGGCCCGGAACCCAGCAGCACCAGGGAGCGGAAGCACTGGGGGGCGTTCAGCACCGCCCGCCGGGCCACCAGCCCGCCGAAGGAATGACCGAGCAGGTGCACCGGGGCCCCGCCCATCCAGGCCACCACGGCCAGCACGTCGGCGGCCAGCGCGTCGACGGTGTAGGCGCTGTCCTCCTCGGGCCCGACCGACTCGTACTGACCGCGCTGGTCGTAGGCGACGACGTGCCGCCCGTCCGCCGCGATCGCCCCGAGGACGGCGATGAAGTCCTCCTTGCTGCCGGTGAACCCGGGCACCAGCACGACGCCGGTGCGCTGCGTACCCGGGCGGCCGGCTTCCAGCAGGGCCAGCCGGCCGGCAGCGGTGTCGACGTGGGCGCTCGTCACGCCGACGGGCGGGCGGAGGTAGGGCGGCACGCTCACGACGCGGCTCCGGCGCGCTGGGCGGCCCGCGCGGGGCCTTGGGACGGCGGCAGGCGGTGCAGCTCGACGTCGTGCAGGCCGCCGGCGCGCACGGTGGCGGTCAGGTAGGTGGCGGTCGGCTGTCGCCGCCGGTCGGTGGGTGAGCCCGGGTTGAGCAGGCGCAGTCCGCCCGGGGCGACGCTGTCCCACGGGATGTGGCTGTGCCCGAAGATCACCACGTCGGCATCCGGAAACCGCTCGGCGCAGCGGCGCTCCCGGCCTGCCGCCGGCCCGGTCTCGTGCACGACGGCGACGCGCAACCCGGCCAGGTCCGCGGTGGCGACCTGGGGCAGCCGGGCTCGCAGCGCCGCGCCGTCGTTGTTCCCGACGACCCCGATCAGCCGCCGGCTGCGACCGGCCAGCGCATCGAGCGCGGCGAGCTCGACCCAGTCCCCGGCGTGGACCACCACGTCGGCTCGGTCGACCTCCGCCCACACCTCGGCCGGCAGCTCCCGGGCGCGGACCGGCAGGTGGGTGTCGGCGAGAACCAGCAGCCGCACGGCTCAGCCGGTGTCGGCGCGCGGCGCGTCGGTGGGTCCGGTGGCGCCGTCGGACTGCCCGCGACCCCGGCTGCGCCGGCGGCGGCTCGGCGCGGCGGTCGTCGGGTCGGGCGAACCGTCCGGTCCGGAGCGAGCGGATCCGCTGGCCTCGGCGCCGACCGGGCCGCCGGCGGCCGGGGCGCCGCCGGTGCCCGCTGCGCCGTTCTCGCCGCCGCCTCGGGTCCGGCGGCGGGCGCGGCTGCGACCGGCCGGACGCGCGCTGTCCGGGCTCGGACCCGGGCCGCCGCGCGGCGCCGTCGGAGTGCGGCGGGAGCGGGCCCGGCCGGTCTCGCCGAGATCCTCGATCTCCTCCGCGCCGAGCCCCACCCGGGTCCGCTGCGCCCGCGGCAGCCGACCGGTGACGCCGGTCGGGATGTCGAGCTCGGCGTAGAGGGACTCCGAGGTGGAGTAGGTCTCCGGCGGCTCCGGGTACGGCAGCCCCAGGGCGGTGTTGATCATCGACCAGCGGGGGAGGTCGTCCCAGTCGACGAACGTCACCGCAATGCCCGACCCACCGGCCCGGCCGGTGCGTCCGATCCGGTGCAGGTAGGTCTTCTCGTCCTCGGGGCACTGGTAGTTGACGACGTGGGTCACGCCGGTGACGTCGATGCCGCGGGCCGCGACGTCGGTGGCGACCAGCACGTCGATCTTGCCGGACCGGAACGCGCGCAGCGCCTGCTCGCGCTGTCCCTGGCCGAGGTCCCCGTGCACCGCGGCGGCGGCGAACCCGCGGCCCACCAGGTCCTCGGCGACCTTGTCGCAGGTGCGTTTGGTCCGGCAGAACACCATGGTCAGGCCCCGGTCACGGGCCTGCAGGATGCGGGCCAGCATCTCGGCCTTGTCCATGGCGTGCGCCCGCAGCACGTGCTGCGAGGTCTCCGGCACGGTCGCGAGCTCGTCCGGTTGCTCGGCCCGGACGTGCGTCGGCTGCCGCAGGTAGCGCCGCGAGAGGGCCACCACCGGGGCTGGCATCGTCGCCGAGAACAGCATGGTCTGCCGCTCGGTGGCGGTCAGCATGAGGATGCGCTCGACGTCGGGCAGGAAGCCGAGGTCGAGCATCTCGTCGGCTTCGTCGAGCACCAGCATCCGTACGCCGGACAGGTCGAGCGTGCCCTGCCGGGCCAGGTCGAGCAGCCGGCCGGGCGTGCCGACCACGACCTCGACACCGGCCTTGAGCTTCTCGACCTGCGGCTCGTAGGACCGGCCGCCGTAAATGGCGATGACCCGGACGCCGCGGGTCCGGCCGGCGGCGGCGATGTCACCGGCCACCTGCGTGCACAGCTCTCTGGTCGGGACGACGACGAGAGCCTGCGGCCGACCGGGCCCCGGCATCGTGACCCGCTGCAGCAGCGGCACGCCGAACGCGAGCGTCTTGCCGGTGCCGGTGCGGGCCTGGCCGATCAGGTCGTGGCCGTCGAGGGCGAGCGGGATCGCCAGGGTCTGGATGGCGAACGGGGTGATGATGTCGAGCGCGGCTAGCGCCTCAACTGTCTCGGGCAGGACCCCGAGCTCGGCGAACGTCTTCAGCGGTACAGCCTCTCCGCAGGGCGGAGACCCGGTATGCCGGCGCGCCGGCCCGCACCCGGAAACGTCGAGACACACGCGCCGGGGGGCTGACGGTTGCGCCGAGAACGGCTGCTCCGCGGTTTTCTGGCGTGGCCGACCGGCCACGACACGAGCAACACTCTACCGGCCGCTGCGCTTCCGCCGACGGTGGCGCCGCCGCGCCGCCGTAGGGTCACGCGATGGCTTCCGGGTGCCGGGGGACGCCGTGGGGAGGCGAGGGAGGCCGAGGTGAGCGAGTCCGGAGGCCGACCGGTCGACCCGGCCGCGGCAGATCCCGCGGTGGTCGACCTGCTCGGTGTGCTCGCCTACGCCGAGCTCACCGCCTTCGAGCGGCTCGCCGACGACGCCCGGTTCGCCCCGACGCTCGAGGACAAGGCGGCGCTCGGTGAGATGGCGGTGGCGGAGTTCGGACACTTCCGCCGGCTGCACACCCGGTTGCACGAGCTCGGGGTCGATCCGGCCGCGGCGATGCAGCCGTTCGCCGCGCCGCTGGACGCCTTCCACGACTCCACGGCGCCGGGTGACTGGCTGGAGGGTCTGGTCAAGGCCTACGTCGGTGACGGGATCGCGACCGACTTCTACCGCGAGGTAGCGGCGTACGTCGATGAGCCGACCCGGAGCCTGGTCCTCGACGTCCTCGCCGACACCGGCCACGCCGCCTTCGCCGTGGACCGGGTCCGGGCCGCCATCGCCGCCGACCCCTCGATCGCCGGCCGGCTGGCGCTATGGGGCCGTCGGCTCGTCGGGGAGGCGCTGACCCAGGCGCAGCGGGTGGCGGTCGACCGGGACGCGCTCGCGACGCTGCTCGTCGGAGGTCGCGGCGACCTCGCCGAGGTGGTCGCGGTGCTGGCCCGGATCACCGAGGCGCATCAGCAGCGGATGGTCCGGCTCGGGCTGTCCGGTTGACCGGGGCACGTCGAAGCCGCCGGACCCCGCGGGGACCGGCGGCTTCGCAACGCGACTGGGTCGTTACAAGCGGCTGCGGCTACCGCGTGCGGAGCCGCTGACGAGTGCGACGAGGAGTGCCGCGATGACCACGGAGACGATCAGCGTGATGATGCCGTGCCCGCTACCGACCACGGCCCGGGTGATCAGGCCGCCGACGAGGGCACCGACGACGCCGAGCCCGATGGTCAGGGCGATTCCCATGCTCTGACGGCCCGGTACAGCCAGTCGGGCCAGGGCACCGACGATGGCCCCGATGACGATGTAGCTGATGATCAGACCGATCATTGTGCCCTCCTCGAGAAGACGAACTGTTGGCCGCGGTATTACCCGCGCACTTCCCGGGTGAATCAGCCCGACCCGTGGTGGCAGGCGAAACTTCCCTGGACGCTAGACCGCTACATCGCCCCGAAGCCGACCCGGCGTGACTCGACCTCGGCAATCTCGACGTAGGCAATCTTCTCGGCCGGCACGAGCACCCGCCGGCCCTTCTCGTCGACCAGCGACAGGACGCCGCCGCCGTCCTCGAGCGCGGTCGCGACGGCCCGCTCGATCTCATCCGGTGACTGTCCGCTCTCCAGCACTATCTCTCGGGGGGCGTACTGCACGCCGATCTTGACTTCCACTGCTGACCTCTCGGTTCGGCACGGTGCCCGGGGGCGCTGGACTCCGGTTCCGAGGTTAGTGGACGGCGGCCGCCGCACCGCCGGTCCGGCCGTACGCCGACCGCGAACGGCTCACCCGGTGCGCGGAAAACCGGACAGCCCCCGCCAGGCCAGCCCCGCGAGCAGTCGGACCGCGTCGTCCTTTGGGACCCGGCCGGCCGAGGACAACCACCAGCGGGCGCTGACCTCGGCCAGTCCGGCCAGCCCGACGGAGAGCAGCCGGGCCTCGTCCGGTCCGGCGCCGGTGTCGTCGGCGATGGCGGTGGCGATGGCCTCCACGCTGCGGTCCAGTGAACGCTCCACCCGCTCGCGGACCGCCGGCTCGTTGCGCAGGTCGGACTCGAAGACCAGCCGGAACGCCTCGCCCTCGCGGTCGACGAAGTCGAAGTACGCGGCGATGCTGGCGGCCACCCTGGCCCGGTTGTCGTCGGTGGCCTGCAGAGCCCGCCGGATCCGGGCGTCGAGCTCTTCGGCGTGCTGGTCGAACACCGCGAGGTAGAGGTCGAGCTTGCTCGGGAAGTGTTGGTAGAGCACCGGTTTGGAGACCCCGGCCCGCTCGGCGATGTCGTCCATCGCAGCGGCGTGGTAACCGGCGGCGACGAACACCTCGCGGGCCGCGTCGAGTAGCTGGCCGCGCCGCGCCGACCGTTCGAGCCGGCCGGCCCGCTGCCCCGCCGCGGAGCCCGTGCGCACCCGAGGTGCTGCGCTCATCGCACCCCCAAGGGGCGATCGGGCCGGCTGGCGGTCGGGTCGAGCCTATCCCTTGCGACCTCGCCGACCTGCTGCGTCAGCTCCACCGCAGCCCGCTCGCCGAGCCGGCCCGCTGACGGACGGCGGCCGGAGGGTTAGCCAGCCGGTCGCCGGTCACACCGTCCGGGGCAACCGCTGCTGCGTCTCGAGCAGCGGCGCCAGCAGGTCACCGTGGTCAGCGACCCGGTCCAGGACGTCGGTCGCGA
>JBBSHH010000004.1:0-50272 GCA_038253225.1 Mycobacteriales bacterium
CCCGGGGCGGCCGGCCGCGACCGGGGGGGCGCGGCCGGGCCGCGGCGGCGATGCTCGTCACTGGCTCAACTCTTCTGGCCGACGAGCGTGTCGATCGCCTTGGCCGCCGCGCCGAGCGCCGCCTGCGGATCGGTCTTGCCGAAGATGACGGACTTGGAGTAGGCGTCGCGGAAGGTCTGCCACATCTGGATGGAGTTCGGGACGACCGGGACCTCGACGATCCGGGCGGCCTGGTCGGCGAAGGTCTTGTACGCCGGGTTGGCCTGGAAGTAGGCCGGATAGGTCCCGAGCAGGTCGGTGCGCACCGGCATCTGACCAGTCATCTCGAGCAGCTTGCCGTCCTCGTCCTTGCTCGTCACGAACTTCAGGAACTGCCAGGCGGTGCCGCGCTTCTTGCAGGCGCTGTACATGCCGATGGACTTCTCGTCCGAGAATGTCGTGATCTGGCTGGGGTCCTTGCCGTCCTTGGTCGGCACCGGGACGACGCCCCAGTCGACCTTGCCGCCGTAGACCTTGATGGCCCACGGCCCGACGCTGGACATCGCGGAGACGCCGGTGCCGAACGCGTCACCGTTGAACGGCTCCCGCGGCGCGAGGCCCTTGTCGTAGAGCGTCCTCCAGAACTGGGCCACCGCGATGCCGTCGGCGTCGTCGAACGTCGCCTTCCCGTTCTCGACCAGCTGCTTGCCGCCGGACTGCGCGGCGTAGAGCGGGTAGTAGTCGAACCAGGGCTGGAAGAACTCCGAGGTCGGCGACGGGTAGACCGCCGCCTTCGCGGCCTTGCTCGACACGATCTTCTGTGCGGTCGCGATGAACTGGTCGTAGGTCTTCAGCGGCGGGTTGACGGTCGGTATCCCGGCCTTCGCGAAGATCTTCTTGTTGTAGAAGATCATCACCGGGTTCGCCTTCCACGGCATCTGGTAGTACTTGCCGTCCGCTGACTTGTACTGCCCGGCGGAGGCGCCGGACCGGTCGTTGATGTAGCTCTCGCCGTCCGGGAACGAGCCCAGGTCCACCAGGCCGCCCTGCTTCTGGAACTGCGGCACCGCGGCCGGCGCGGTGTTGAGCACCAGGCAGGGGGCGTTGCCGGCGGTGATGGCGGCCCCGATGACCTCCTCGGATGTCTTGCCGGCGGGGATCTCCTGACCGGTCACCTTCTGGTCGGCGTGCGCGGAGTTCCACGCGGTGACCGCGGCGACCCCCCACGCCTTCTCCTCCGCGTTGTTCGAGTACCAGATCTTGATCGGGCCGGTGGCCTTGGTGGCGTTCTTGCCACCGCCACTGCCGCCGCCGCTGACGTCGCTGGCGCAGCCGGCGAGCAGCGTCCCGCAGCAGACGGCGGTCAGCAGGGTGAGGGTTGAGCGAGAGTTGTGCACGGCGTGCCTTTCCGGAGGTGGGTCCTGCGACGGCGGGCTCGGTGTCGGCGGGTGTCAGGGCGACGCCCGGTCGGACGGGGGGGAGGTCGAGGACCGGACGACGAGCCGGGACGGGGTGAGCACGCCATCGCTGCGCGCCGAGCCCTCGGTCAGCTCCAGCAGCACCCGGGTGGCGGTACGGCCCCAGCTCTCGACGTCCTGGGTCACCGTCGTCAGCGCCGGCTGCAGGTGGGCGGAGAGCGGCGCGTCGTCGAAGCCGACCACCGAGAGGTCATCGGGGATGTGCCGGCCCAGCGCGCGGGCGGCGCCCATGCCGGCCGTCGCCATCAGGTCGTTCGCGTACACGATCGCCGTCGGGGGCGTCGACAGCCGCAGCATCCGCCGGGTGGCGGCCGCACCGCTGCCGGCACCCCAGTCGCCCGTGACGAGCGGTCCGGGTGCGAGGCCGGCGGCGCGTACCGCGGCGCGCCAGGCCTGCCGGCGTGAGATCGAGTGGACGTAGCGCGCCGGGCCGCCCACATGGCCGATGCGCTCGTGCCCGAGCCCGACCAGGTGTTTGACCGCCGCCGTGACCCCGGCGCTGTCGTCGACCCCGACACAGGGAAACGGCACCAGGTCCTGCGGCTGGCCGACCGCGACCGCGGGCAGGCCGAGCGAGGCCAACAGCGCTATCCGGTGATCGCCGCTGCGCAGGTCGGTGAGGAACACACCGTCCACCCGGCCTTCGGCGTGCAGCCGTCGGTAGCCGGCCGCCTCGACCTCCGGGTCGTCGGGGACCACCTGGAGCACCAGGGAAGAGCCGCGCCCGGACAGCTCGGTCTCGATGCCGGCGATGAACTGCGGGAAGAACGGGTCGGCGGCGAGCAGGCGGGCCGGCCGGGCGACCACCAGCCCGAGCGCGAACGCCCGGCTGGACGAGAGCGCCCGGCCCCGCGCGCTCGGCCGGAAGTTCAGGTCGGCGGCCGCCTGCAGGATGCGCTCGCGGGTGGCCGGCGCGACGCCGGACCGTCCGTTGACCGCGAACGACACCGCACCCTTCGACACGCCGGCCCGACGGGCGACGTCGTCGATGGTGGTCCGACGCTGCGACGTGACGGCCTCCGACCCGACGGTGGTGGGCGGTTCCACCTAAACCGGTTTAGTGCTATGACGTCAAGTTGCCATCCCGAACAGTGCCGGAGGAGTCCCGATGAACCGACTGGTCGCGCGTTCGTTCGTCTCCGCGGTCGCCGCCGTGGGGATGATCGCCCTGCCAGCCGCCGGCGGGGCGGCCGCGTGGGCCGGTGCCGCCACCGTGGCCGGCCCGGCGGTGGCCCCCGGCCGCCCGGCGCCGCTGGCCAACCTCGGACACCTCGACTTCCTCCGCAAGGACGTGCGACCGCCGGCCCAGGCCGGCCACACGACCTACCGACTCGCGGCCGAACCGGGGATCGGCGTGCTGTGGACCTACGCCGACCGGCAGCCCGACGGCAGCTACCGCAAGGTCGGTGGCGGCCAGTACCACCCGGTGCGCAACACCTACGACCAGGGCGCCTACAACGCCGACGACATCTCCAGAGCCGCCGTGGTCTACCTGCGGCACCTGAACCTCTACGGCGACGGGGCCAGCCGCCGCAACGCGCGCCAGCTGCTGCGCGGGCTGACCTACCTCCAGACCGCCAGCGGGCCGGACGCCGGCAACGTCGTGCTGTGGATGCAGCCGGACGGCACCCTCAACCCCAGCCCGGTGGTGATCGAGTTTCCCGACCCCTCCGACTCGGGACCGTCGTTCTGGCTGGCCCGCACGATCTGGGCGCTGGGGGAGGGCTACGCCGCCTTCCGCCACCGCGACCCGGCCTTCGCCGGCTTCCTGCGGCAGCGGATGGAGCTGGCGCTCGACGCGCTGGACCGCCAGGTGCTCGGCCCTCGGTACGGGCGCTACCTGACCGTCGACGGGCTGCGCTGGCCGGCCTGGCTCATCGTCGATGGCGCGGACGCCTCCAGCGAAGCGGTCTACGGGCTCTCGGCGTACGTCGGGGCGGGCGGCGGGGCGCGGGCCCGCCGGGACCTCTCGCGACTGGCCGAGGGCATCGCGGCGATGCCGCTCGGGACCGCGGACACGTGGCCCTTCGGAGCGGTGCTGCCCTATGCGCGGTCCCGGTCGATCTGGCACGGCTACCTGGACCAGATGTCCGGGGCGCTGGCCACCGCCTCGACCGTGCTCCACCAGCAGCGGCTGCTGGCGGTGGCGGTCGGCGAGGTCGGCCGGTTCACCCCGCACCTGCTCGTCCAGGGCGGCCCGGACAACTTCTGGGCGCCGGCCCCGATCGACCGCACGCAGATCGCCTACGGTGCCGACGCCACCACCCAGAACCTGCTGCGCACCGCCGACGCCACCGGCCGGGCGGGCTTCCGGGCGCTGGCCGGGGTGTCCGCCGGCTGGTTCTTCGGCAACAACGTCGCCGGCGTTCGCATGTACGACCCGGCGACCGGTGTGACGTTCGACGGCATTGCCGGGGACGGCACCGTCAACCTCAACTCTGGGGCGGAGTCGACCATCCACGGGCAGCTGACGATGCTGGCGCTCGACGCGCACCCGGATGTGGCGGCCCGCGCGGTCGCCGGTCAGCGCCGTGGCCAGCTGACCTGGTCGCTGGTCGAGGCCGAGTCCGGCCGGCTCTCCGGTGCGGCCCGCGTCGTGGTCCCGGTGGCGGCCTACACCGGCGAGAGCCAGTGGAGCGGCGGGGCGTACGTCCGGCTCGACCCGGGCGGCTCGGTCCGGCTGCCGGTCGTGCTGCCGGCGACCGACCGTTACCTGGTGATGCCGGTATTCGACCGGCGCCCGGTGCCTCCGGGTACCAGCGTCGTCGCCTACCGCCTGGGCGGGCTCGCCGCCGGCCGGGTGGACCAGGGCGGTGCCGGCCCGCGCGGGGTGACGGCGGTGCCCGGCTTCCTCGACGTGGCGACGACCCGGACCGACGGTCTGGTCGCCGCCGGCAGCCACACGGTGCTCGCCTCCTACGTCGGCACCGGGCAACCGGCGCGGCTCGACGCGGTGCTCGTGCAGCCGGCGGTGGAGTACCTGACGCTCGGCTCGGGCAGCAGCGGCACGGCGCTGCTGCGCAGCTTCGACCGGGTCGCCCGCCGCTACGAGGTGGCGGTGCCCGGCTCCGGGGGCACCGCGGCGGTCCGCAGCTACGACCCGACCGGCCGGCTGGTGGCGTCCTACGCCGCAGCCGGGTCTCTGGTCAGCGCCTACGTGGTCCCCGGTGGCTTCACGGTCGTCACCCGCTGAGCGGTCGCGTCACCGGGACCGCCGGTTCGCCCAGCCGGGCCGGCCGGACCACCATTCCGGTTCGGGCGGCCGTCCGGGCGGCCGCCGCCGTCGCGACCGCCCGCCACCCGGCGGCGGCGTCGACGGTCGGCGCCCGGCCGGAGCGCACGGCGTCCACGAGGTCCGCGAGCGCGGCCCGCACGCTCTCGGCGTACACCCGGCCCTTGGCCGGCTCACCGCCCAGGCTGGCCGTGACCCGCAGCCGGTGCGACGCGGGCCGGTCGCCGCCGCGGGCGTGCCCGACCGGCGGCGCGTCCGCGGTCAGCACGGTGACGTCGATACGCTCGGAGCCGGTCAACCGGTGGTCCGGGACCGCGAGCATCTCCGCGGTGCGCCCTGGCAGGGACGTCAGCAGCGCCCGGCCCTCGGGACCGACCCACGCGTCGAGCTCGAGCTCGACCGGGATCCAGCCCCGCAGCCGCGCCTCGGCGTAGCCCCAGTCGCATCGCAGCGTCTGGTGCTCGGCCCGGTCGGCGTGGGTGAACGCGTGCAGGTAGCTGGCGGTCGCGCCACCGGGGTGCACCGCCGTGGCCACCACGGTGTCGATCACCTCGGGTCGGACCCAGCCGGTGGCCAGCGCCTGCACCGAGACCGGGTCGCTGCCGAGGAGCCAGCTGCCGGCGTCGAAGAAGTGCACGCCGTGCTCGACCAGGATGCCGCCGCTGACCGCCTCGTCCCAGAACCAGTGCCCGGGCGGCAGGTGCTCGTCGCTGGCGTCGTTCTCGACCGCGAACCGGCGCAGCGAACCGAGCAGCGGAGCACCGTCGGCGGTGGCGGCGGCCAGCCGCTGCAGGCAGGCCAGCAGCGGGTTGAAGCGCAGCACGTGGTCGACCGCGACAACCCGGCCGGTGCGCGCCACCGCGTCGAGCACCCGACCGGCCGCCGCCACGCCGAGCGCCATCGGCTTCTCGCACAGCACGTCGTGGCCGGACTCGAGCGCCGCGACGGTCAGCGCGGCGTGGCTGGCCGGCGGGCTGGCCACCGCGACCAGCGCCACCGCCGGGTCGGCCAGCAGCTCGGCGACGCTGCCGTGCGTGCGTGCGCCCCACTCCCGGCCGGCCGCGGTGGCCGCCGCCGCATCCGGGTCGGTCACGGCGGCCAGTCGGACGGTGGGCAGCTCGGCGGTGCTGGCCAGCAGGAACCGGCCGAAGCCGCCGCAGCCGATGAGCCCGAGGCCCAGCGGGGAGGCCGCCGGGCCGGGTCGGTCGAAGCGCCGCATGGGTGGGATTGTGTCGGCGTGCTGCGACCGGCCGGTCAGCGGTCCCGCAGCGACTTCAACAGCGCGATGTCGGCGGCGTGTGCCGCCTCGTTGCCCGGTGTCTCGACGAGCACCGGGACGTCGCGGGTCGCCGGGTGCCGGAACAGCTCACCGAAGGGCTCCGCCCCGATCGTGCCCGCACCGATGTTCTGGTGCCGGTCCCGAGCCGAGCCGAGCGGGTCCTTGGAGTCGTTGGCGTGCACCAGCCGCAGCCGGCCGGCACCGACGGTCCGGACGAGGGTGTTCAGCAGCGTCCGGATGCCCCCGGGGACGGCCAGGTCATGCCCGGCCGCGTGGACGTGGCAGGTGTCGAGGCAGACGCCGAGGCGGGGGTGGTCGTCGAGGGCGGCGAAGTACGGCCCTAGGTGCGCCACCGTGGCGGCGAGCGGAACCCCGCCGCCGGCGGTCGGCTCGACCAGCAGCGCCGGGTCGTCCTGCCCGAGCTCGTCGAGCAGCGGCAGCAGGGTCTCCCGCAGCAGCCGCAGGGCGGCGTCCCGGCCGGTCCCGATCACCGCCGAACCGCCGTGGAAGACCACGCCGCGGGCGCCGATGCGGCGGCCCCGGTGCACCGCCGCCCGCACCGAGCGCACCGAGTTGCCGCGGGTGGTCTCGGCGGGGGAGCCGAAGTTCACCAGGTACGGCGCGTGCACGAACACCGGCATCCGAGCCTCGGCGCACATCCCGCCGAAGCGCTCGTCCTGCGCCGGGTCGCCGGCCGAGGGCGCCCAGCCGCGCGGGTTCGAGACGAAGACCTGAACGGCCTCGGCACCGATCGCACGCGCGTAGGGCAGCGCCCCGGACACCAGCCCGGCGCCGACGAAGACGTGCGCCCCCACCGGTGAGGGCCGACGCGGCGGCACCCGGCTAGAAGACGGAGAGCGTCACGGTGGTCCCGCGCGGCTGCATGCTGCCCGGCGCCAGGCTCTGCGCCAGCACCTCACCGGGACCGAACGGCAGCGAGCGCACCTCCACCGTGAACCCGGCCGCGGTCAGGATCGCCCGGGCCCGGCCGACCGACTTGCCGACCACCTTCGGTACGGCGAAGAGCTGCGGTCCTCGGGAGACCGCGAGCGTCACGGTCGTGCCGCGCAGAGCGGTGCTCCCGCCGGCCACGCTCTGCCGGACCACCGAGCCGGCGGGCACCGTGTCGTCGTAGCTCTCGCTGGTCGTGACACCCAGGCCGGCTCGACGCAGCGCGCCGGTGGCCTGCGCCACCGGCAGGTTGCGCACGTCCGGCACCGGCACCGGCTGGCGGCCGCGACTGAGGACCACCGTCACCCGGGTGTCGTGTCGCACGGTGCTACCGGCGGCGGGGACGGTGCGGATGACCCGCCCGCTGGGCAGCGTGTCCGACCACTCGGCCGGCCCGGGGTCGGCACCGAGCCGAAGTCGCGCCAACGCCGCCCGGGCCGCGCCCAGGTCGACGCCGGTCAGCTGCGGCACCCGGGCCGTCAGCGGGCCGTTGGACAGCCCGAGCGTGACGGTGCCGCCGCGGCGTACCCGCTGGCCGGCGGCCGGGTCGGCGGCGGCGACCAGGCCGCGGGCGACGTCGTCGCGAAAGACCGGCTGCCCCCACCGGATCCGCAGGCCGGCCGCCTGCAGCCGGCTGACCGCGGCGCTACGGGCCAGGCCGGTCACCGACGGTGCGCTGATGTAGCGGCCGCTGCCGAGCCACCAGCCCTCGAGCCCGGCCCCGAGCGCGGCCAGCAGGACCAGTAGGACCGCCACCCGCGCCAGCCAGCGGCGCCGGCGCCGAGGGGGTGGGGTGGCCGACGCCCCGGTCACGGTCCCCCGCCGGCCGGTCCGACCGGCAGCCGGGCCGGCGGACCGCGGGACGACCAGGGTGGGCGCGCTCGGTGCCTGGCGCAGCACGGTGGTGTCGGCGGCGGTCCAGCTGCCCGGGTCGGTGCCGCCGGTCGGCAGCGCCCGGCGGGCCGCGCGCACCGCGGTGAGCAGCACGCCGGCGTCCGCCGGTCGGGTGCTCGGGTCGCGACGGGTGGCCGCGGCGACCAGCGCGTCGAGGGCCGGCGGGACGTCGGACACGCGGGCGGAGGGTGCCGGCACGTCCTCGTGGACGTGCCGGTAGGCCACCGCGAGGGGGGTGTCGCCGGCGTACGGCGGGCCGCCGGTGAGCAGCTCGTAGAGCAGGATGCCGGCGGCGTAGACGTCGGCGCGGGCGTCGGCGGTGCCGCGCTCGACCTGCTCGGGGGCGAGGTAGGCGACGGTGCCGATGAGCAGCCCGGCGGTCGCGGTCAGGTTGGACGCCTCGATCGCCCGGGCGAGGCCGAAGTCGGCGACCTTGACCCTCCCGTCGTCGGCGAGCAGCACGTTCTCCGGCTTGACGTCGCGGTGCACCAGACCGGCGCCGTGGGCGGCGGCGAGCGCCCCGAGCACCGGCTCCAGCACCCCGAGCGCCTGCACCGCGGAGAGCCGGCCGCGCTCGCGCAGCAGGTCGCGCAGGGTGCGCCCGGCGACGTACTCCATGACGAGGAACACGACGGCGGCGTGGCCCGGTGAGCGGTAGACGGACTGGTCGTAGACCGAGACCACGTTGGGGTGGGAGAGCCGGGCGGCGGCGTGCGCCTCCCGGATGAACCGGGCCACGAACTCCTCGTCGTCGGCCAGCGCGGGATGCATCACCTTGACCGCGACCACCCGGTCGAGCCGGACGTCGAGCGCGGTGTAGACCGTGGCCATGCCACCGCGGGCCAGCCGGGCCTGGACGCGGTACCGGCCGTCGAGCAGCGCACCCGCCAGCGGATCGGTCAGGGTGGTGTCCACGGCCGCGAGTCTACGGCCGGGGGGGGCCGGAACCCGGGCAGGCGCGGGCCGCGTTCACCCGCGGGCGAAGGACGCGCGCAGCGCCAGGATGCTGCGGACGTAGACCTTCGTGTCGGCGTACATCCCGTGCCGCCGCACCGAGCCGAGGCCCTGGTAGTAGCCGGCGATCGCCTGGTCCAGCGGCGCCGCCCGGGTCAGCTGCCGGAGCAGCGCCACCCCGGCGGTGACGTTGTCCCGGGCGTCGAAGAGGTCCAGCCGTCGGCCGGTGACGTACCGGGAGACGTACGCGCCGGTGGACGGCAGCACCTGCATCGCGCCGATCGCGTCGGCCACCGAGACCACGTGCTGCTGGAAGCCCGACTCCTGGTAGGCGACCGCGAGCGCGAGGTTGGGGTCGAGGCCGTAGCGGTGGGCGGTGCGGACCACCAGCGTCCGCACGGTCCGCTTCGACGGCGTCGCCCGCCGCGCCATGACCCTGCGGTCGCGGGCGGCGGCGGCGTACACGGCCGACGGGTAGGTGCGGCCGAACGGCGCCGCCGGCGCCGCGCTGACTCGGGGCACCGGCACGACCAGGTGCTGGCCGATCAGGATCAGGCCGGTGGACGACAGCCGGTTGCGATGGGTGATCCAGCCGGTGGTGGTGTGGAACCGCTGCGCCAGGGCGGTGAGGTTGTCGCCGCCGCGCACGACGTAGGTGCCGTCGACGTAGCGCGACCGGACCGGCCGGGTTGCGGGGGCGGGTGGTCGCGGCATCCGGAGCCACTGACCGGCGTAGATCAGGTTTCCGTTGCCCGGCAGCCGGTTCAGCGCGACCAGCACCGCCACCGACGTGCGGTACTTGCCGGCCAGCTCGGACAGCGTGTCGCCGGGGCGGATCTTGACCGGGATCCAGCCGGGGGCACCCGCCGTGATCACCCCGGCGAGCAGGACCGGGATGCCGAGAGCGCGCAGCGTACGTCTCCGGGTGGTGCGCATGAGCCGTCCTCCGGGAGCGGACCGGCAGCAGCGGATGCCGTGGCCGGGTGCGGCACCGGTGCAGGCCGCCCGGGCAGGGTAGGCATGCAGTGACGAATGTGACAAGTGGTGTAGCAGTGCGTGGTGTGACCGGTGTGACCTGGCGGGTTCAGCCGGCGCGCCCGGCAACCGCACTCAGCCCGCACCGGGCAGCCGCACCTCGACGTGGTCGCTGAGCACCCGGGTCTCGAAGACCGGCTGCGGCGCCGTCGCCGGGCCGTGCACGACGTGGCCGTCGCGGAGCCGGAACGTGCTGGCGTGCCACGGGCACTGCACGCACAGCTCACCCGAGTCGAGAACCGTCCCCTCGTGCAGGGGTCCGGCGAGGTGGGAGCAGGCGTCCGCGAGGACGTGCACGTCGGCTCCCCGGCGCAGCACGAACAGCGGTACGACGCCGAGCATCCGCCGAACCGCCTCGCCGTCGGGAAGGTCGGCGAGCGCGCCGATGTCGCTCCAGCCGGGCGGTACGAGGTGCGGGACATCTTCGGTGTGGTTCGCGCCGGCCCCCTGCCGGTAGGAGAGGTGGCCGCCGAGCAGTCCGCTGAAGGCCACCGCGGCCAGGCCGGCGAAGCCGAGCAGCTTGCCGCGGGCGTAGCGCCCGTGCGACCGGGCGGCCAGCGAGCCGGCGTACAGGCCGAGGGCCACCACGTTGCTCGCGGCGTGGACCAGACCGACCCGCTGCTGCTCCGGGTGCAGTTCCGACCAGTCGGTGCTGCCGGTCAGCGCGGCCGGGACCGCGGTCGCGATGCCGGTGCCGATGAGCAGGCCGGCGGCCGGACCGGTGCCGGGAACGAGGTCCAGCACCGCCGCCGAGGCCCAGGCCCCGATCGGGACCTGCACCAGCATCGGGTGCAGCGGGTGACCGAGCCAGACGCCGTGCAGCAGGTCACGCAGCGCCCGCGGCTGGGTCACCCGGTGGGAGAAGCCCGCCACCCTGCGCGCGACGGGGTCGAGGACGGAGAGGCGCTCGAGGCGTTCGATGGAGTCGAAGGGCTGCATGCCGCCCAGCCTGCCACTCACCGGACCGGACCGGAAACCCGCAGCGCAGCTAGAGAACCTCAGCCGGCCTGCCAGCTGGGGTCCGTCACCTGACCGGCGAAGTCGCAGTACTGCATGCTCGCGGTGACGCTCGAGATGCAGCTGCCACCCGCGCCGCTGGGGGTGTCCCAGGTGATCGCGTAGTCCGTGCTGTCCGGGCTGGCGGTGACGGCGAAGTAGCCGCCGAGGCAGTTGGAACCGGTGCAGTCGACCTGGTTGGTCATCGCCTGGCGGGGCGCTCCGGTGAGGCCCGAGACCATGACGTTGCGGACCGTGTGGGTGCACTGCCCGGCGGCGACGCAGCCCGCGACGAACACCACGTGCTGCCCGTCCGGCATCCAGTCCGCGCTGGCGACCGTGTCGGCCGGGTCGATGACCCCGTCAGCGGTGACCTGCCGGATGGTGCGGCTGCGGACGGTGACTGTGAGCACGCTGTGCCGGCCGGCGCAGGCCCGCTGGAAGAGCACCACGCCGGCGGTGGGGGACCAGCGGGGCTCGGTGTCCGCGCAGCCGGTCGGCGGGGTCGTGAGCGCGACCGCGGTGCCCCCGGTTGCGGGGACCCGGTAGATCGTCCCGCCCCGGGTGAACGCGAGCGAGCGACCGTTGGCGGACCAGGTGGGGCGGTAGCCCGCGGTCACGCTTCGGACCGGACTGCCGTCCGCCGCCATGATGCGGATGGTGCCGCCGGAGTTGTAGGCGATCTGGGTGCCGTCGGGGGACCACGCCGCCTTGCCGCTCTGCCCGTCGGTCGTCAGCTGGGTCGGCCCGGTGTCCCCGGGGCTCTCGGTCCAGATGTCCGGGGCGCCGGTGAACCCGTCGTACAGCGTGAACGCGATCATGCCGTTGGCACCGGGGCTGCTCGCGCTCGCGGTGCTGCCGAGAGCGGCTGCCGCGGCGATGGACACCGCCGCGACGGTGAGCAGGCGTGACATGAGTCCGTGCGTCATGGGACCCCCGGAAGGTGTCGGAGTGGATGCCTCCCAGTCTCGGCAGGCGACGCCCGACATGCACTCATGCGAACGTCCCGATCGTGTCTAGGTAGCATATTGTGACTGGTCAGATACGGCCAGTAGGGGGTCGTGCAGCGTCCACGGGTCTGCCTGGGTGCCGCGCGGCTCAGTGCTCGGGGTCGGGCTCGGCGTGGAGGTCGGGGTGGAGGTCGGCGAGACCTTCGAACGGGGTGGACGCCTGGGCGTGCACCCGGCGCGGGATCCGGCCCGCCCGCCAGGCCAACCGGCCGGCCTCCACCGCGCGGGCCATCCCGGCAGCCATCAGCGCGGGGTCCTGCGCTCGGGTGACCGCCGAGGCCAACAGCACCGCCGCGCAGCCGAGCTCCATCGCGAGCGCCGCGTCGGAGGCGGTGCCGATGCCGGCGTCGAGGATGACCGGAACCCCGGCGCCGGCCGTGATCAACGCGATGTTGTGCGGGTTGTTGATGCCGAGTCCGGTGCCGATCGGGGCGCCCAGCGGCATCACGGCGGCGCAGCCCAGGTCCTCCAGTCGCCGGGCCAGCACCGGGTCGTCGTTGGTGTAGGGGAGCACGACGAAGCCGTCGTCGACGAGCCGCTCGGCGGCGTCGAGGAGCTCCACCGGATCGGGCAGCAGGGTCCGCTCGTCGGCGATCACCTCGAGCTTGACCCAGTCGGTGCCGAGCGCCTCGCGTCCGAGCCGGGCGGTGAGCACCGCCTCGGCGGCGGTGCGGCAGCCGGCGGTGTTGGGCAGCACGCGGATGCCCAGCCGGTGCAGCACGTCGAGGACGCCGCCGCGGGTGGCCGGGTCGACCCGGCGCATCGCGACCGTGGTGAGCTCGGTGCCCGAGGCGACCAGGGCCGCCGCCAGCACGCCCGGGCTGGGGGCGCCGCCGGTCCCCATCACCAGCCGGGAGTGCAGCGTCTCGCCAGCGATCAGCAGCGGGTCGTCGTCCACCTCAGCCGCCCTGCACCGCGACGAGGACCTCGACCCGGTCCCCGGCTCCGAGCCGGGTGGCCGCCCAGGCGCTGCGCGGCACGACGGTCTCGTTCAGCGCCACCGCGGTGCCGGTGACCGGGGACGTGGCGGAGCCGGGGCCGCGCAGCAGCGCGACGACGTCGGCGACCGTGGTCCCGGCCGCCAGGTCACGATCCACCCCGTTGACGACGACCGTCATCGAGGCGCTCCGGCGGCCGCGAAACGGCGCGGGTCGAAGGGGGCGACGACCGGCGGGGTGTTGCCGCTGGTCAGCATCGCGGTCACCGCCTCCGCGGTGACCGGGACGAGCAGGATGCCGTTGCGGTAGTGACCGGTCGCGAGCAGCAGGCCCTCGAGGTCGGTCCGGCCGATCAGCGGGGCGTTGTCCGGCGTACCCGGACGGAGCCCGGCGGTCGACTCCACCAGCGCCAGCTCGGACAGGCCGGGCAGCAACGCCTGCGCGTCGCGGAGCAGCTCGTACACGCCCCCCACGGTCACGGTGGTGTCGAAGCCCTGCTCCTCGACGCTGGCCCCGACGACCAGCTCGCCGTCGGCACGCGGCACCAGGTAGACGTGGCCACCGGCCACCACCCCCCGCACGGTCCGGCGCGGCCCTGCGGCGCCGCCGGGACCCGGAGCCAGCCGCAGGATCTGGCCCTTGACCGGGCGGACCGGCGGCAGCAGGCCGGGCGGGATGCCGGCCAGCGAGCCCGACCAGCAGCCGGCCGCGAGGACAACCGTGTCGGCGGCGACGGTCGAGCCGTCCGCGAGCCGGACCCCGCGGACCCGGACGGCGTCGACGACCAGCTCGACCGCCCGGGACCGGCGTACGACGACGCCCGCCCGCTCCGCGGCGGCCAGCAGCGCCGCCGCGAGCCGCCGGTTGTCGACCGAATGGTCGCCGGCGACGAACAGGCCGCCGCGCACCGACGGGGACAGCAGCGGCTCCAGCAGCCGGCAGTCCCGGCTGGTCAATAGCTCGGTCCGCAGCCCCAGCCGGGTCTGGAAGGCGTGCAGCTCGGCCAGCACAGCCCGGTCGCCGGCGTCGAGGGCGACCGCGAGCGTGCCCTCGGTGCGGTAGCCCACCGTCACGCCGGCCGCCGCCTCGAGTTCGGCCACGAACGTCGGGTAGCGGGCGGCGGAGGCGAGGTTCAGCGCGAGCAGCCGCTCCTCGCCGTAGTGCACCTCGGTGACCGGCGCCAGCATGCCGGCGGCCGCGTGCGAGGCCCCGCCCGTCGGCGTCGGGTCCAGGACCGCAACGGTGAGGCCGGCGGCGGCGGCCCGCCAGCCGACCGCCAGCCCGATGACGCCGGCGCCGACGACGACGACGTCGGGGGTGTCCACCGGGTGCCTCCGCTCCCTGCGCCGGCATTACCCGGATCAGGTCTGGACGGTCGGGGGCTCGCAGCCCACCCTCTCAGCCTGGTCCGCACCAGGCTCCCGTGCTCGCCTGCAGTCTAGGGGCCGGCGCCGGCGGACGCGGCCCGCGGCGACGGGTCGCCCAGGCACGGACGGCGCAACGTCACTAGCCTCGGTGCCGTGACCGCCGCGGAGCTCGACGCCCGGCCGGTGCGCTGGGGGTTCATCGGCGCCGGTTCGATCGCGCGCACCGCGCTGGCCCCGGCCGTGACCGCCGCCACCGGCGCGGTGCTGCACGCGGCGGCCGCGCGGGACCGGGGCCGCGCAGCCGCCCTGCCGGGCCTCGTCGGTCCGGCGTACGGCTCCTATGCGGAGCTCGTCGCCGACCCCGACGTCGAGGCGGTGTACATCTCGCTCGCCAACGACGCGCACCTGCCGTGGTCGCTGGCCTGCCTGCGGGCCGGCAAGCCGGTGCTGTGCGAGAAGCCGCTGGGGCTCACCGCCGCGCAGGTCGAGGAGATGGCCGCGGCGGCCGCGGCGGCCCGGGTTCCGCTGGTGGAGGCGTCCTGGTACCGCTGGTCCCCGCGGGTCCGGCTGGCGCAGCGGCTGCTCGCCGACGGCGCGGTCGGTGCGGTGCGGCACGCCGCCGCCGGGTTCACGTTCGACGGCGTGAGCCCCGGCAACTACCGTCTCGACCCCGCCAAGGGCGGCGGTGCGCTCTACGACGTCGGTTGCTACGCCGTCTCCGCGGTGCTGTGGGCCTTCGGTGGGGCGCCGGCCACCGAGGTCGCCGCCCGCTCGGACCTCGCGCCGTCCGGCGTCGACCTCGGCACCGAGGCGGTGGTGTCCTTTGCCGGCGGCGGCGATGCCGAGATCCGGGCCGGCATCTCCGAGACCGGCGGGCAGTGGCTGGTCGTCACCGGTGCCGACGGGGAGATCGAGCTGCCCGGCGCGGCGTACACCGCCCGCGAGGACACCGAGCTGT
Source organism: Mycobacteriales bacterium (assembly GCA_038253225.1). Lineage (GTDB taxonomy): Bacteria > Actinomycetota > Actinomycetes > JALYNC01 > JALYNC01 > JBBSHH01. Next base: position 15,072 of record JBBSHH010000004.1, read on the forward strand.
GGCTCTCGCAGGGACGGGGATCCGAGCGGATCCCGGTCCCGGCCGCCGACCCCTACCGGCTGATGGTCGAGGAGTTCTCCTCGGTGCTGCGGGGCGGACCCGGCTGGCTGCTGCCACTGGCCGAGTCCCGGGCGACCGCGGCGGTGCTCGACGCGGCGTTCGCCTCCGCCGGCGCGGGCGGCCAGCCGGTGCCGGTGCGGTGAGGTGAGGGACCGGGCGCCCGTGCGGGCGGTCGATGCTGTGACAGCCTGTCTCGAGTGAGCGACGACACCGAGACGTTGATCGACCGGTGGCTGGCGGTGCCCGACGCGGCGGAGTTGCTGGGTGAGTCGGTGCCCAAGGTCCGCCAGCTGCTTCGCGACGGTCAGCTGCTCGCCGTCCGGCGGGGTGATCCGCCCACCCTGCAGATCCCCGCCGACTTCATCGTCCCGGGCGGCCTGCTCAAGGGACTGACCGGCCTGGTCACGCTGCTGCGCGACCAGGCCTACGACGACGAGGCGGCGCTGCGGTGGCTGTTCACGGCAGACGACACGCTGCCCGGCACGCCGGTCCAGGCGCTGCAGGAGAACCGCGGCACCGAGGTCAAGCGGCGCGCGCAGGCGCTCGGCTTCTGAGGCCGCTCACCTACGCTGGCCGGCATGGCTGACGGCACGGCTGACGGCACGGCCCCGGGCGGGGCCGACCGCCGTTCCCGGCTCGCCGACGCCCGGCTGTATCTGTGCACCGACGCCCGGCGGGACCGCGGCGACCTGAGCGACTTCCTCGACGCGGTGCTGGCGGCCGGCGTCGACATCGTCCAGCTGCGCGAGAAGAACCTCGAGGCCCGTACCGAGATCGCGCTCGCCGAGGTGTTCAGCGCCGCCGCGGCCCGCCACGGCCGGCTGTTCGCCATGAACGACCGGGCCGACGTCGCCTACGCCGCCCGTCCCGACATCCTGCACCTGGGCCAGGACGACCTGCCGGTGCCGGTGGCCCGGGAGATCCTCGGGGCGGAGATCCTGCTGGGCCGCTCCACGCATGCGGCCGCCGAGGTCGCCGCGGCGGCCGGCGAGGCCGGGGCCGACTACTTCTGCGTGGGCCCGACCTGGCCCACCCCGACCAAGCCGGGCCGGCCGGCGCCGGGGCTCGGGCTGACGTCGTACGCCGCCGGCCTCGACCAGCCGCGCCCCTGGTTCGCGATCGGGGGCGTCGACCTGGACAACCTCGACCGGGTACTGGCCGCCGGCGCGCGTCGGGTGGTGGTGGTCCGGGCGATCACCGAGGCGCCCGACCCGGCCGCGGCGACCCGCGCCTTCGCGGCGCGGCTGCGGGCATGAGGTTCCTCTACCTGGGGCTGCTGGCCGGCTGCCTGCTCGGCACGCTGCCGTTGGAGATCGTCCTGCACACCCGGGTGTACGCGCGGACCGGGCGCTGGCTGCTGGCGGTGCTGCCGGTGTTCGTCGTGTTCTGCGGCTGGGACGTGGCGGGGATCGCCGCCGGCCACTGGCGCTACGACGCGCGACAGACGGTCGGTGTCACGCTGCCGGGGCGACTGCCGCTGGAGGAGGTGCTGTTCTTCCTCGTCGTGCCGACCTGCGCGATCCTGACCCTGGAGGCTGTGCGGGCCGCCCGCGGCTGGCGCGCCGGTGACGAGCCGGAGTGAGCTACACCGCCGCGGCGGTGCTCGGGGTGGCCGGGACCGTCCTGCTCGACCTCGTGGTGCTGCGCACCGCACTGCTGCGCCGGCGGGTGTTCTGGGTCTCCTACGCGATCCTGCTGTTCTTCCAGCTCGTCATCAACGGGGTGCTGACCTGTCGGCACGTCGTCAGCTACGACTCCGGCGCGATCCTCGGGCCCCGGATCGCCTGCGCGCCGGTGGAGGACCTGCTGTTCGGGTTCGCGCTGGTCACCCAGACGCTGGTGTGGTGGGTCTGGCTGGGCCGGCGGGCGGTCCGGCGGGCGGCAGCACCGCGGCGACCGACCGGAGGCGACCCGGCACCGCCGGCAGGCCGATCGCGCCCGAGCTGAGAAACACCGGGAGCCGCCGGGCGCACGGATCAGGAGCGGCCGAGTCGGTCATCGCAGCGGCCGGCCGGGCGTCCGGCGCGCGGTGGGGCCGCCCCGGCTCCGAACGGCTCGGACCAGGGCCGGTCCGGCGACGGCCGCCCGCGTCAGCGGGCCGACCCGCACCCGCTGGTCGAGGACCCGGTAGTCCGCCCGCTCGATCGCGTCGAGGATGCCGCCGTAGAGCCCGAACGCGGTCCGGATGCAGTCCTGGCTGGTCGGGTGCAGCAGCCGGATCCCGGGCGCGGCGGCCCGGTAGAGCTCCCTGGTCCGCGCGATCTCGAAGGCGAGCAGCCGCCGGACCGGGCCGGTCACCACCCCGGCGGCCAGGTCTTCGCGGGTGACGCCGAAGATCTCCAGATCCGCCAGCGGCAGGTAGATCCGGCCACGCCGCAGGTCCTCGCCGACGTCACGCAGGAAGTTCGACAGCTGGAAGGCCACCCCGAGATCCTGGGCGTAGGGGTACGCCGCGGTGCTGAGCGGCTCGAGGACCGGCACCATCTGCAGCCCGATGACGGCCGCCGAGCCGTAGACGTAGCCCATCAGGTCCTCGTAGGTCTGGTACTCGGTGACGGTCAGGTCCATCCGCATGCTCGCGAGGAACGCCTCGAAGTGCTCCAGGGGGATGTTCCAGCGGCGGATCGTGTCGTGCACCGCCGGCAGGGTCGCCCCGTCGCTGTCACCGCGCAGGAATCGCTCGCCCCAGCCGAGGAGCCAGTCGGCCTTCTGCGCGCCGGTCAGCGTGCTGCCGAGGTCGTCGACGATCTCATCGGCGTAGCGGGCGAAGCCGTAGAGCGCGTGGACGTACGGTCGCTTCTGCACCGGCAGTAGCCTGGTGGCCAGGTAGTAGGTCTTGCCGTGCGCCGCGTTGAGCCGCCGGCACGCCTCGTACGACGCTCGCAGCACCGGGTCGAAGATCCCGGCGGCGTCGAGTTCCCGACCGCTCATCGCCGGTCAGTGTGCCAGGGCCGGCGGCCCCGATCCCGCCGCGGAGAGTTCGACACACAATTCGACCAGGATGACCGCGGGCGGCCGCGGCTGGCTGTCGGACACGACCGTCCGCTTCGGGGAACACGTGCCGCGACGGGCCGCTCGGCGGGGATTGTGTGTCGGACTCCCCGCCGCCGTACCGTCGTGCCAGCACGCTCGTCGGCGTTCGCGTCATCCACAGCCGCCGGACAAGCTCCGCCCCGACGGCGCGTGCTGCGGCACCGTCTGCCCATGGATCTGGGCGTCGCGGTCGCGCTGGCCGGCGGCGCGCGCGACGGTGTGGTGAGCTGGTCGGAGCTGCGCTCGGCGGGGTTGTCGTCCGCCGCGCTGAGTCGGGCGCTGGCGGCCGGAGAGTTGGTGCGGCTGCACCGCGGCGTCTACGCACACGCACCAGCGGTCGGACTGGCCGCCGTCGCGGCGGCGGTGTTGAGCCTCGCCGCCACCGCCAGCCATGACTCGGCGGCGCAGCTGTGGGATCTGCCGCTGGCCCACGCCCCCGAGATCCACGTCACCGTCGACAGAGACCGTTCTCGAGCGCGTGCCGCCGGCGTCCGGGTGCACCGGCTGGGGCTGGCGTCCACGGATGTCGAGGAGCGTTTCGGCGTACGGGTCACGACGGTGCAGCGCACGGTTCTCGACTGCGCCCGGTCACTGCCGCTGCGCCACGGGGTCGTGGTCGCCGACGCCGCGATCCGGGCCGGACACCTCAGCGCCGCCGAGCTCGTGTCCGCCGCCGCCGCCGCCCGGGGTCCCGGAGCGAGCCGGGTGCGTCGGGTGGCGGCGCTGGCGGACGGTTCGGCGGAGTCCCCCCTCGAGTCGCTGCTGCGAGTGCTGCTCGTCACCGCCGGGCTGTCGCCGTCACACACCCAGTTCCAGGTCCGGGACGGCGTCGGCCGCCTGGTGGCGGTGGCCGACTTCTGCTACCTCGACCGGCGGCTGCTCGTGGAGGCGGACGGTTTCGAGTTCCATCGGCAGCGGCGGGACTACCGCGCCGACCGGCGGAAGGCCAACGCCTGCACCGGCCTCGGCTGGCGGCTGCTGCGCTTCAGCTGGGAGGACGTGCTCTTCGACGAGGCGTACGTTATCGCGACGGTCGGTGCGGAGCTGCGCAAGCCGCTGCCGGTCGCCGGCTGAGAATCCGACACACAATCAGGGCGGTCACCGTCCCGCGACCCCACGACAGCGGCGCGGTCCCCGCGGGCAGCACACGTCGATGACTGCCCGGGCGACGCCATGGTGTGTCGAAGTCTCCGGAGCCGGTCGGGGTGCGGTAGCCGTCACGCGGTCGCGCGGGACCGGTACCCGCGGTCCCGGCCGAGGACCCGCTCGGCCGCCAGCCGGCCGCTGATCAGCACCATCGGTACGCCGACCCCCGGCTGGGTGCCGGAACCGACGAAGACCACGTTGTCGAGGCCGGGAGCGAGGTTCGCCGGTCGGAACGGGCCGGTCTGGCCGAACGTGTGCGCGGCGGCGAACGGTGCACCGCGCTCCATCCCGCGGCGGCGCCAGTCGGCCGGGGTGGTGACGTGCTCGACCTCCACGGCGTCGCCGAACCCGACGTAGCCGCGCCGCTCCAACCGTTCGACGACCTCGTCGCGGTAACGCGGACCGACGACTTCCCAGTCGATGGGGGCGTCGAGGTTGGGCGTGGGCACCAGCACGTAGTAGATCTGCCGGCCGGCCGGGGCGAGTCCCGGATCCGAGGCGGTGGGCCGGGTGACCAGCATCGACGGGTCGGACATCAGCTGTCGCCGGTCGATCAGCTCGTCGAAGACCCGCCGCCAGGAACGCCCGAAATGGATGTTGTGGTGCGCCGTCTTGGTATATGTCGCCGACGAGCCGGCCAGCAGCACGAAGCACGACGGGGAGTAGCGCAGGGAGCCCAGCCGACGCGGGGCCGCCGCCGGCGGCAGCAGGTCGCGGTAGGCCACCGGTAGGTCCGGGTTGAGCACGACCACGTCGGCCGGGATCCGCTCGCCCGCCGCGGTCAGCACCCCGGTGGCCCGGCCCGCGGCCGTCTCCACCGACCTGACCGTGGTGCCGTAGCGGAACGTCACGCCGTGCCGGGCGGCGGCGCCGGCCAACGCCCGCGGCACCGCGTGCATGCCGCCGACCGGGAAGTACACGCCGGCGACCGAGTCCATGTAGGCGATCACGGCGTAGATCGCCAGGGCGTCGTACGGCGACAGGCCGGCGTACATCGACTGGAAGGAGAAGACGCGGGCGGTGCGCGGGTCGCGGAGGAACTGGCCCACCTTGGGGGCCAGCCGGCGGAACCCGCCGAGCGCCACCAGCCGGGCCAGGTTGGGGGTGAGCAGGTCCAGCGGCGAGTCGATGTTGCGGTCGATGAAGTCGCGCATCTCCAGCTGGTAGAGCCGCCGGACGAACTCGACGTAGCGTCGGTAGCCGGCCGCCTCCGCCGGTCCGCAGACCCGGGCGACCTCGGTGGCCATCGCCTCGGGATCGGCGTGGACGTCGAGGGTGGACCCGTCCGGGTAGAACGCCCGGTAGAGCGGGTCCACCGGGCGCAGCTCGAGCCAGTCGGAGAGCCGCTCGCCGACGCAGTCCAGCGCGTCGGCGATGAGGTCGGGCATCGTGAGTACGCTCGGGCCCGTGTCGAATCGGTAACCCCCGTCGGTGAGCAGCCCCGCCCGGCCGCCGGGGACGGCCTCCCGCTCGACGACGGTGACCTCGCGGCCCGCGCCGGCGAGACGCAGGGCAGCGGAGAGACCGCCGAGGCCGGCGCCGACGACGACCACCCGGTCGGTCGGCCCGGCGACGGTCCGCATCAGACGCTGCGGGCGGTCGCCGCGCCGGCCAGTTCGGCCAGCACGACTCGGGCGTCGCCGGTGATCGGCGCGTTCGCGAGCGCGGCCAGCGCCTGTCCCGCGAGCCGCTCGATCAACGCCTCGACCGAGCTGAGCGCACCGGTGTCCTCGATCACGCCGCGTAGGGCCGCCACCCCGCGGGCGTCGAGGTGCGGGTCGCCGAGGTGCCGGCGGATGACCGCCGCCTGCGCCCGGCTGGCCGAGGTCAGCGCGGCGGCGACCAGCGCGGTCCGCTTGCCCTCCCGCAGGTCGTCGCCGGCCGGCTTCCCGGTCTCGACCGGGTCGCCGAAGACACCCAGCACGTCGTCGCGCAGCTGGAAGGCCTCCCCGAGCGGCAGCCCGTACGCCGTGTACGCCGCCAGCACGTCCGGGCCGGCACCGGCCAGCGCCGCCCCGAGGTGCAGCGGCCGTTCGATGGTGTACTTGGCGCTCTTGTAGCGCGCGACCCGCAACGCCCGCTCGATCGACCCGCCACCGACGGCCTGCTCGAGCAGGTCGAGGTACTGGCCGGCCATCAGCTCGACCCGCATCTCGTCATAGACCGGCTGGGCGCGGCGCAGCGCGTCGGCCGGCAACCCGCAGCCGTTGAGCAGCTGGTCGGCCCAGATCAGGCACAGGTCCCCGATGAGGATCGCGGCCGAGGTTCCGAACACCTCCGGGTCGCCCTGCCAGCCGTTGCCGCGGTGCAGGCTGGCGAAGCGGCGGTGCATCGCGGGGCGGCCGCGGCGGGTGTCGGACCCGTCCATGACGTCGTCGTGGACCAGCGCGCAGGCGTGCAGCAGCTCCAGGCAGGCAGCGGCGGTGACGATGCCCTCGAGGTCGGCCCCACCGGCCCCCCGCCAGCCCCAGAAGCAGAACGCCGGCCGCAGCCGCTTGCCGCCGTCGAGGAGGAAGTCGGCGATCGCCTCCTGCATCGGGCCGAGCTCGGGGGTGATGACATCGAAGACCGGCAGCTGCGCGGTCAGGAACACCGACAGCGCCTTGTACACCCGCTGCCGCAGGTCGGCTCGGTCGAGCGGACTCGCAGAATCGCACTTCGTGGTCACGGAAGCGGCGCTCCTCGGCTGGTGATCCATCGCTGGCAGTATCGGTCACGCCGCGTCGGTTAGCCTCTCCAAGCATGCCGGTCCGCCGAGCGGAGGCGATCCGCGACCTGCTCGGCCGCGGTGAGCGGTCGTTCTCCTTCGAGTTCTTCCCGCCCCAGACCGACGAGGGCGAACGGGCGCTCTGGCAGGCGCTGCGCGAGCTGGAGTCGTTGCGGCCGACGTTCGTCTCGGTGACCTACGGCGCCGGCGGCTCGACCCGCGACCGCACCGTGCGGGTCACCGAGCGCATCGCCGCCGAGACCACGCTGACCCCGCTCGGGCATCTCACCGCGGTCAACCACTCCGTGACCGAGCTGCGGCGGGTGATCGGCCAGTACGCCGACGCCGGCGTCCGCAACGTGCTCGCGTTGCGCGGCGACCCGCCGGGGGATCCGCAGGGACAGTGGCAGCGGCACCCCGAGGGCGTGGAGTACGCCGAGGACCTGGTGCGGTTGATCCGACGGGCCGGGACGTTCTGCGTCGGCGTGGCCGCGTTCCCGGAGAAGCACCCACGCTCGCCGGACCTGGACTCCGACGTGCGCTACTTCGTGACGAAGTGCCGCGCCGGCGCCGAGTTCGCGATCACCCAGATGTTCTTCCGCGTCGAGGACTACCTCCGACTGCGCGACCGGGTGGCTGCGACCGGCTGCGCCGTCCCGATCATCCCCGGCGTCATGCCGGTCACCAACGTGGCCCAGATCGAACGGTTCGCGGTGCTGTCCGGGGCCGTGTTCCCGGCTGACCTCGCGGCCCGGCTGCGCGCCGTCGAGGACGACCCGGCCGCGGTGCGGGCGATCGGGGTCGAGGTCGCCAGCGACATGTGCGAGCGACTGCTCGCCGAAGGTGCACCTGGACTGCACTTCATCACGCTCAACCGCTCCACCGCGACCCGGGAGATCTACCAACGGCTGCACCTCGGCGAGCGTCGCGCCGCGGGGTGACCCCGGCGGGGGTCGAGAGCCGGATGGCGCGCGCGGACCGGAACCGAGGCGGACCGCGCCGCGTCCAAGCGGCACTGTCGATGCCGAGGAGAGCCGATGTCCAGGTCCGTGCGCGCCACCCTGCTGCCCACCGGGATCACCGCGGTAGCCGCGGCCGCCGTCGTCACCGCGTACGTGGTGGGGGCCGGTGCGGCCACCGGTCGCGCCGCCGCCGCGCCGGTCGCACTCCCCGCCGCCGCGCCGGCCGCCGCCACCGTTGCGACGGTCGGGGTGACCGTCTCCGGCGTCGGCACGGTCGCCGGCACACCGGACCTGCTGCGCCTGGACCTCTCGGTCACCGCCAAGGGGACGGACCCCGCCGCCGCCCTCGCCGCCGTCACAGCGCCGCTCGACCGGGTCCGCCGCTCGCTGCGCGGGTCCGGCGTGGCACCGGCCGACCTGCAGACCACCGGACTGTCCGTGCAGGCCGAATACGCCTACGACAAGAGCGGCGCCCACCTCCGCGGCTACACGGCCACCGAGTCGCTGCGGGCCCGCCTGCACGACCTGCGCCGGGCCGGCCAGGCCGTCGGCGCGGCGGTCGCGGCCGGTGGCAGCGCCGTCCGGGTCGACGGGATCTCACTGGACCTGGACAACGACACCCCGCTCGTGACGCGGGCCCGCGACCGGGCCTTCGGGTCGGCCAGGGCCAAGGCGCAGCAGTACGCGAGCCTCAGCGGCCGCCGGCTCGGCCCGGTGACGGCGATCACCGAGAACGTCGCGGCCGGCCCGCCCATCGCGGTCGGCGACTCCCTCGCCCTCCGCTCGGCCGCTGCGGTACCGATCGAGGCCGGTTCCCAGGACGTCACGGTCACCGTCGAGGTGGTCTTCTCGCTGCGGTAGCCGGCGGTCGGCAGCGCACCGGGCCGCTAGCCTGCCCGCCGTGGTCGGGGTGCTGGCGGTTGCCGCGGTGGCGCTGCTGCTGCTGGTCGTCACGGCCCGAACCGCCCGTCGCCCGAGCGCGTCGCTGCCGGGGCTGCCCGGGTACTACGAGCGGTGGTCGAAGCTGCACGGCGGCTACGACCCGACCCGGTCGCGGGTGGTCGCCGGTTGGCTGCGGATCGCCTTCGTCGTCGGCCGGCCGCTGGCCCGGCGCGGGGTCGCGCCGGACGCGTTGACCGGCTGGGGGCTGCTGCTGGGCGCCACCGTGCCGGTCGTCGCCGCCGTCGGCGGCCGCTGGCCGTTGCTGGCCGCCGCGCTGGTCACCGCCTCCGGGCTGGTCGACAACCTCGACGGGGCCGTGGCGGTGCTGACCGACCGGGCCAGCCGGTTCGGCTACGTGCTGGACTCGGTGGTGGACCGGCTGGTCGACGGCTGCTACCTGGTCGCGCTGTGGCGGCTGGGCGCCCCCGCCGGCTGGTGTGTCGCCGCCGGAGCCGGGCTCGGCCTGCTGGAGTACACCCGGGCCCGGGCGACGGCGGCCGGCATGGACGACATCGGGGTCGTCACGGTGGGGGAGCGGCCGACCCGGATCGTGCTCACCGCGATGACGTTGCTGAGCGGTGGCCTCTACCTCGGGTGGCAGCGCCGGCTCGCCGCCACCGGCGCGGTCGCGCTGCTGGCCGTGAGCGTGGTGGGTCTGGCGCAGCTCGCCCGGATCGTCCGCCGACGGCTGGACGGCGGCTGAGGGTCGCTCGGTCGGTCGGCCTCAGGCCGGTCCGATCAGCTCGGCGACGATCGCCGCGGACAGCGTGACCAGCGGGAGTCCGCCGCCGGGGTGCGCCGAGCCGCCGACCAGGTAGAACCCCGGGACCGGCGATCGGTTCGCGGGCCGCAGGAACGCGGCTCGGGCTCCGTTCGAGGACGTGCCGTAGATCGCCCCGCCCGGTGACCAGGTGTCGCGCTCGAGGTCGGCCGGCGTCCGGATCTCCCGGAACAGCAGCCGGTCGCGGACGTCGTAACCCCGGTCGGCGAGCAGGTCCAGCAGCCGGTCGGCGTAGCGGTCGGCGAGCCCGGGGGCGGCCCAGTCCACCGGCCCGTGGCGGGGGGCGTTGACGAGGACGAACCACGCCTCGAACCCCTCCGGCCGCACCTCCGGGTCGTCGGGGGCGCTGATGTAGAGCGTGGGGTCCTCGACCGGTCGGTACCGGGGCCCGAACACCGCGTCGAACTCGGCGTCGTAGTCGGCCGGGAACAGCACCGTGTGGTGCGCCAGCCCGGGGGTCCGGCCGCGGACCGCCAGCATCATCACGAAGCCCGACAGCGACGGGGTGGCCCGGCGTAGCCGCCGCCGGGCCGCCGCGCCGGCCCCGCCGGGCAGCAGCTCTCCGTAGGTGCGGGCGGCGTCGGCGTTGCTGACCACGATGTCGGCGGGAAGCCGCTGCCCGTCGGTGAGGGTGACGCCGGCCACCCGGCCGGCGGCGAGGGTGACCGCCCGGACCGCGGTGCCGGTGCGGATGTCGGCGCCGCGGGCCGCGGCCCGGTTCGCGACGGCGTCGGCGAGCCGGCGCAGCCCGCCGCGGACGTACCAGGCGCCGAACGTCTGCTCCACGTAGGGCACGGTGGCGAGCGCCGCGGGTGCCCGCCGCGGGTCCGAGCCGGTGTAGGTGGCGTACCGGTCGAGGAACATTCGTAGTCTGGCGTCGCCCAGGTAGCCCGCGCCGAGCCCGCGCAGGGTCCGCCACGGGGCCACCGTGCGCAGGTCCGAGAGCCGCAGCGACCGGCGGAGCAGGTCGCCGGGGCCGGTCAAGGCCGACTCGAGGAACGGTCGTCGGGTCGCCGACCAGATCGACCCCGCCCGGAGCAGGAAGCGGTCCCAGTCGGCAGCCGCCGCTGGCCCGAGTGCGGCCGACATCGCCGCCCGGACGTCGGCTGGTCCGGTGCCGGGGACGTCCATCCGGACCCCGTCCGGGAACCGGTAGCGGGCGATCGGATCGACCCTGACCAGCTCGAGCTCCCGCTCGAGCGGCCGGCCGGTCGTGACGAACAGGTCGCGGAAGACCTGCGGCAGGGTCAGCAGCGACGGTCCGGTGTCGAAGCGGAACCCGTCCCGCTCGAGCAGCCCGAGCTTGCCGCCGACGACAGGCGCCTGCTCGCAGACCGTGACCGCGTGCCCGAGCCGGGCCAGCCGGGCAGCGGCGGCGAGGCCACCTAGACCGGCGCCGACGACGACGACCCGGCTCATCGGACCGGCCGGCCCTTCCACCGCAGGGAACCGCGCCGGCGCAGCACCAGCGACCGGCCGGTGAGCGCGCACAGCATCAGCACCGACACCGGATGGGCCGCCGCGTCGGGGAACGTCCTTCCGCCGGTACGCCGGGCGGTGACGAGCCGGCCGGCGACCGCCGCGGCGTACCCGACGATGCCGGCCCGGCTGCCCCGCAGCGCGGCCACCGGGGGGACGACGTAGAGCACCAGCAGCGCCGCGCAGGCTCCGACCGCGCCGGCCGGGGTGCCGAACCCGGCCCACAGCGACTTGGTGTACCCGTCGCGCAGCTCCGGCCAGCCGGCGTACATCCGGCAGCTGGCGACCGCGGTGCCGTCGGCGACGGCGCCCCGTAAACCCCTTCGTTTGAAGGCCTTCAGCAGCTCGAGGTCGTCGAGGACGGCGGCCCGGACGGCGCCGTGCCCGCCGGTCGCACGGTAGGCCGCGGCGTCGACGGCGAGCAGCTGGCCGTTCGCGGCCGCCAGCGACGGGCGCGCCGACCGCTCGGCCGCCCGCAGCGGCAGGAACGTCAGCCACGACCACTGCAGCAGCGGCTGGACCAGCCGTTCGGTGGCGGTCCCGGCGAGCTGCCGCGGGTACGGGCTGACCAGGTCCAGACCGGCGGCGCGCAGCAGGCCGACCGTGGCGGCGACCCCTGCCGGCGCGAGCACCACGTCGGCGTCGAGGAAGACCAGGACGGTTCCGGTGGCGGCGTCGGCGAGCTGCTGGCAGGCGTACGGCTTGCCGAGCCAGCCGGGCGGCAGCGCCCGGCCGGTGTGCAGTCGCAGTCGCGGGTCGCCGGCCCCCACCCGGCGTACGACCTCCGCCGTGCCGTCGGTCGAGCCGTCGTCGAGGACCAGCACCTCCAGGTCGGGCAGCAGCCGCTGGTCGAGAACCGAGCGCAGGCACGGCCCGACCCGGTGCGCCTCGTCGCGGACCGGCAGCAGCACCGACACCGGCTCGGCGACCGGCGCCGGCCGGGCCGGCGGCACCCGCAACAGCCGGGCGTTGACCGCCGCGTGCAGGCTGGCCACGGCCGCCCCGGCCGCGCCGGCGCGGACCACGGCCCGGCTCAGCGCCGCCACAGCCGCACCGCGAGCGGGACGGCGACGAGCCCCATGCCGAGGCCGCCGGCGAGCGCCACCGCCGGCCGGTGAAAGAACGCGAGGTTGGCCAGCACGGAGGAGGCGTAGGTCCACAGGTAGAGCGCCAGCGGTACGCCGTCGTCCGCGGCCGGCGCCGCGGCCGGCAGCAGCGCGGTCAGCCCGGCCATCATGGCCACCGCGGTCAGCGTCCAGCCCAGGAAGTTCGTCAGCGGCACCTCCGGGATGCCGGGGAGCGCGGCGCCGACGTCGGTCCATCGCCAGTGCCCGGCGGCCACCATCTGCGGGTCGAGGAAGAGGTCCCAGGCCGCCAGCGCCGCGCCGGCGACGAGCGCCCGGGACCACCGGCCGGCGACGAGCCGGCGGGCCGCCAGCAGCGCGGGGTAGGCCATCATCGTCCAGGCCAGCGGGATCACCAGCGGAACGCCGAGCAGCCGCGGTCCGAGGGTCGCGGTGTAGGTGTAGGCGCCGAACGGGACGCCGGTGCGGGTGCCGACCGACTCGACGAGCAGCCCCGTACCGGCGGTCACCGTGACCAGGACAATGGTCCACCGCCGGCCGCGCCACACCGCGGCGTGGCTCACCGACGCCAGGAAGAACGTGACGACGGTCGCGACCGTGAGGGCGTCCCGGCCGGTTCCGTGCACCCGCGGGTAGCCGACCTCGAGCAGCACGGTGCCCGCCGCCAGCGTCACGGGGACCGGCCGCCGCCGGGTCCCGGCCGGGGCCGTCGCCGGGACCGTCATGGCCGCAACTGCCGCAGCCGCCGCAACTGCCGCAGCCGCCCGCCCACCCGGCGCAGCGGGCTCGGGCTGCGGTCGGCGAGCAGCACCCGTGCGGCGCTGCGGCCGCTGGCACCGAACACCCCGCCACCCGGGTGGGTGGAGGCCCCGGTCAGGTACAGGCCCGGCACCGGCGTGCGGTAGCCGGCCAGCTCGGGCAGCGGTCGCCAGGCGAACATCGCGTCGAGGCCCATCTCGACGTGCATCACGTTGCCGCGCCGCAGCCCGAGCTCGCGCTCGAGGTCGAGCGGGGTCTGCACGTGCATCGCCTCGACGCTGGCAGCGAAACCCGGTGCGGCCGCATCGACGGCCGCGACCAGCTTCTCGCCCTCGCGCTGCCGGATCCCGTCCCAGTCCTCCCCGTTGCTGAGCTGGTAGGGGTGCCACTGGCCCCAGACCGTGACGTTGTGCCGTCCGGCCGGCGCGAGCGTGTCGTCGAAGGCGCTGAACGTCATGGCCAAGGCCGCCGGCGCGGCCGGCGGCCGGCCGGCGACGAAGTCACCGTGCGCGCCGCGCAGGAACGTCCGGCTCGGGGCGAGCAGCTGCAGCGCCCGGTAGCTGCGCTCCTGCGCGGCCGGGTAGCGCGGCAGGTCACGGGTCGCCAGCCGAACCACCATCCCGATGCCGTTGCCGACCCGCACCGCGCTGCGGCCGCGGGCCAGCAGCCGCTGGTCGCCGAGCAGCTCGAGCGCGGTCAGGACGTGGCAGCCGGCCAGCACCGCGGTCGCGCCGATCCGCTCGCCGCCGGCGGTGAGCACCCCGCTCACCCGGTCCCCGCGACGGGTGATGCCGGTCACCGCGTCGCCGAGCCGCAGCGTGCCGCCGTACGACGCGAACCGGCGGGCCAGCGCGACCGAGAGCATGCCGGAGCCGCCGACCGGATGCCCCGGCGGGCGGCGGTGCAGCATGGTGTTCCAGCCGACGAGGTCGGCCGTGGCCACCTCGTGCGTCGGCGGCCCCGACTGGGCACCCAGCCAGGACAGCGCGGTCTTGAGCCGCTCGGAGTCGAAGTGCGCGTCGAGCAGCGCATCCGCGGGCTGCAGGAACTGCCGGGACAGCTCCAGGCCACCGAGGCCGGTGGCCTTGCCGACACCCCACAGCGACCGCCCGAGGTTCGCGACGGTCGGCGGGCTCTGGAACGCGCTGAAGATGCGGTCGTTGCGCGCCGCCCAGTCGGTGACAAAGGCGGCGTAGGCGTCGGCGTCGCGCGCCCCACAGACCGCGGCGATGGAGTCGCAGGTCTCGGCCAGGTCGACCGAGAACGTGATCGCGACCTGCTCGTCGGCCACGCCGAACGGTGCGAACCCCCACGGGTCGAGGTCCTGGTAGACCAGGCCGCAGTCGGCCAGCGCGAGGTCCTCCACGATGCCGGTGTGCCGCACCATGATGTGCGCGGAGGACCCGACGTCCATCCGGTAGCCGGGGAACCGCTCCACTGTCGAGACCGCACCGCCGACGACATCGCGCCGCTCGACCACCTCGACGTCGAGGCCGGCGCGGGCCAGGTAGCAGGCGGCGACCAGCGCGTTGTGGCCGGCGCCGACCACCACGACGTCGCGCGATGGGGCGCTCATCCGGCTCGAGTCTAGGGAGGGTTCAGCCGGTCGCCAGCGGCAGCCGGCTGCCCATCATGCAGTAGGGCTCGGTCATGCCGGGGAAGCAGAACCCGGTGCGCAGGTCGAGGAACCCGAGCGACCGGTAGAGCCGGCGGGCCCGGGTGTCGGCGTCCGCGGTGGACAGCACCGCGGTCCGCCCCGGCGCGTCGCTGAGCAGGTCGGTGAGCAGCCGGTGGCCCAGCCCCTGTCCCTGCCGGTCGGGCAGCACGTGGAGCTCGGCGACCTCGAAGGTGGTCGGCATCCACTCCGCCGAGACGGCCGGCTCCAACGCCCCGGCCACGACGTCGTGCCACCACTGCCCGGGCGCCCCGGGGAAGCCGTAGCCGAACCCGACCAGTGCGTCGGCGTCGACCGCGAGCAGGGACCGGAACCCGGGGTAGGTCGCGTGCCGCGCCACGATGTCCCGGCGCGGCCGGATGTCCGCCAGGCTCCGGCCCATCGCGAGCCGGTAGACCTCCAGCGACTCGTCGGCGTAGGGCTCGAAGCCGGACCCGTCGACCCGGCGGATGCCGGTCACTACCGGCCCTGCGGCGTTGGTCCGGTCAGGGCGACCGGCTCCCGGCCGTCGACGGTGCCGTGCGCGGCGACCACGGCGAATCTGGCGAAGAGCTCCTCGGCGTACCAGCGCTCCTCGGTGGTACGCCGGACCGCGACCTGATGCGCCGGCCGCCGGTGCGCGAACTCGCGCAGTGCTGCGGCGCTGTCCCAGACGCTGAAGGTGCCCTGCAGCCCCACCGGCGCCTCCCCGACCCCGATGGCGAGGCGGAGCCCGTCGACCTCGTGCAGGTCGGCCGAGACCGGTGGCACCGCCCGCCAGAACGTGACCGCCTTGCGCGGCGCGATCCGGGCGCGGGTGAGCGCGGCAACCGGGCCGTCGTGGCGCACCGGCCGGGGGTCGCCGAACGGCTGCCGGCCGGACCAGCGGCCCCGGGACGCCAGCGGCCGCAGCTCGGCCCACCACCGTTCGGTCGATATCCGACTCCACGACCGGGACACCGCGGAGTCATCGAAGCCGGCCGCGTCCTGCGCGCTCGCCCAGGTGGCCAGCAGGCCCCAGCGTCGAGGAGTGACGTCGCGGACGGTGAACGTTTCGCCGTCCCCGGTGCCGAGCAGCTTGGCGAACCGCAACCCGGGCAAGGCGCGCAGTCGAGCCCGGTCCCGCGCCATCCGCAGCACCGCGGTGCCGACATGCCGGCCGGGCACGCCCCACAGGTGGATGGTGACGGCGCCCGGGACCGGCTCGGTCGGGCCGTCGCGGGAGGTCAGGGCCGGCCCGACCCGGAGGGGGAGGCGGTGGGGGCACCCTTGCCGTACTGCCGGTCGGCATCCTGCTCACCCTGGGCGGCGGTGTCGTCCCCCACGGTGGTGGTCGGGCCGGGCTCGGAGACCACCCCGTTGCGGGTGACGCTGTCCCCGTTTCCGCCGTTGGCGGCGCAGCCGGCCGCGGCGAGCGGAAGCAACGTGGCGGCGATGGCGGCGGCGAGGGCGCGAACCGGCGGGCGTGGCGTCATGGCCCCATGCATACCCGATGCCGGCCCTTCGATCAGCGACCGGCCCGCCGGCGGGCGCAGCGGCTGGCGGTCGCCGGTCACCGGTCACGCCGCCGCGGGCTCGGTGCCGAAGCGACAGCCGTCCCCAGCCGACGTTGACGGACCGTCCGTACCGGGGTGTACGCTTCCCATCGTTCGAACATATGTTCGATCAGCCCGCGGCCGCCGCCCTCGCGGACGGTGCCGTAGGCAACCGGCTTCCCGGCCGGGCCGGCGGACCTCGACCCCTGCCGGGCCGGCCGGGATTCCGGCGCCGGTCCGGGTGGCACGTGGGGAAGCGTCTCACCCGGACCGGCGTCCGTCGCCGCCTTCCCCCGGCGACTCCGCCGCGGTCTCGACCCGAGGCTGCGGCCCGGAGCGAGCGGGGGGAGCGGCCCATGACACGGCGATACGCCGACGCGGTCGAGGTGCAGCGGCGGGACGACGCGCCGGCCCAGTTCCTCTGGCGGCGCCGGCTCTACGTCGTGCGGGCGGTGCTCGCCCACTGGTTCGAGGCGGGCGGATGGTGGCGCGGCGTCGCGGCGGCCTCGGTGTTCGGAGAGAGCACAGCGCCGCCGGCCACCGCCGACCTCGTCCTCGCCCCGATCCCGCCAGCGCCGATGTGGGGGCAGCGGGCGTGGGGAGAGCCGGCCCCGGACGTCGGTGTCGCGGTCGGGTCCGCTGCCGTCGAGGACCGCGAGCGGGAGTACTGGCGGGTGGAGGCCGGCACCGGGCAGGCGGCCGGCACCGGGCAGGCGGCCGGCACCGGGGTCTACGACCTGTGCTTCCACTGGTCCGTCGGCGGTTGGACCGTCGTCCGCGCGATCGACTGAGGAGAAGTCATGACTCGGCCGATGCTGACCCGGCCCGCGCCCACCGGGGCGATGCCGGCCCGGCCCCGCCGCCCCGCCGCGGCCGCCGGTGCGCTGCTGGCCGCCGCCCGCCGTGGTCTGATCGAGGCCGCGGGGCTGCCGGCTCCTGGCGAGCGGTACGCCGCCGCGCACCTGGCCGCCCTGCGCACCGCCGCCGCGGTCCTCGCCGCCCGGGCCCAGCCGGAGACCGCGCCGCCCCGCCGCCGCCGGCCGACGAGCGCCTGGGTGTTGCTCACCGCGGTCGCGCCCGAGCTGGGGGAGTGGGCCGCGTTCTTCGCCGCCGGCGCGGCCAAGCGGGCGGCCGCCGAGGCGGGGCTGACCGGGGTGGTCACGACCCGGGAGGCCGACGACCTGGTCCGCGACGTCGAGACGTTTCTCGCCGTCGTCGACACCACGCTCGGGCTGCCCCACCAGCCGGTCCTGACCGGCCGTGCCGGCTGACTATGTCCGACCCCTTCGTTCACCTCCACGTGGCGTCCGGCTACTCGCTGCGCTACGGCGCCTCCCATCCGCAGGTGCTTGTCCAGCGGGCCGCGGAGCACGGGATGGACACGCTGGCCCTGACCGACCGGGGCGGTGTGTACGGCGCTGTGAAGTTCGTCCAGGCGTGCTCCACGGCCGGGATCCGGCCGGTGCTCGGTGTCGATCTCGCCGTCGCCCCGCTCGAGCTCGACGCGCGCCGGTCGACCCCGAGCCGTGGCCCCGGCACCCGCCAGCCGGTTCGGGGCGGTGCTTTCGTCGACCTCGCCTCGGCCCGGGTGACGGTGCTCGCCCGCGACGTGCGGGGCTGGGCGTCGGTGTGCCGGCTGGTCAGCGCCACCCACCTCACCGGCGAGCGCGGCACGCCGGTGAGCTCGCTGGACCTCCTCGCCGCGCACGCGGCCGGTGTGTTCGTGCTGCTCGGCCCGGGGTCGGAGGTCGGCCGGGCGCTGGCGGCGCGCCGGCTCGACCTGGCGCGGGCCCACCTCGACCGCTGGCGCGCCGTCCTCGGTGACGACGTCCTGCTCGAGGTCGTCCATCATCGCGGCGCCGGTGACGCCACCCGGGCGGCCCGGATGCTGGGACTGGCCGCGGCCGCCGGGGTCGGGGCGGTGCTCACCAACGCGGTGCGCTACGCCGACCGGGCCGACGCGCCGACCGCCGATGTCCTCGACGCCGCCCGCCGGCTCGTCGTCCTCGACCCGCGCCACGTCGACCGGACGACGGCGGAGGGTGCCTTGAAGTCCGGCAAGGAGATGGCCGAGGTCGCCGACGAGGTCGCGACGATGGCCGGCACCGGACCGGCCGGCCGGCGGGAGCTGCTGGCCCGGACCCGGCGCGTCGCCGAGCAGTGCGCGCTGCCGCGCGGCACCGGCGGGCTCGGCATCGGTGAGATCCACTTCCCCGAGCTCGAGGTGACCGGCGGAGCCGGGTCGCTGGTCGGGTCGGCGGCCGCGGACGCCGTCCTGCGGGAACGCTGCACGGTCGGGTTCGGCCGGCGCGGGATGCCGGCGTCGGGCGCAGCGCTGCGTCGGCTCGACGCCGAGCTCGAGGTCATCCGTGGCCTGGGCTACCCGTCGTACTTTCTCACGGTCGGGGACGTCGTCGAGCTCATCAAGAGCATGGGGGTGCGGTGTGCCGCCCGCGGCTCCGGCGCCGGCAGCCTGGTCACCTACCTGCTGGGGATTTCCGACGTCGACCCGATCGAGCACGGGCTGGTGATGGAGCGGTTTCTCTCGCCGCTGCGGCACGCGCTGCCCGACATCGACATCGACGTCGAGTCGGCCCGCCGGACCGAGGTCTATACGGCGATCCTCGAGCGGTACGGCGGGGACCGGTGCACCTGCGTGTCGATGATGGACACCTACCGCGCCCGGCACGCCATCCGCGACGTCGGCGCCGCCCTCGGGCTGCCACCGAACGAGATCGACACCGTGGCCAAGGCGTTTCCGCACATCCGGGCGAGCCAGGTCCGGGCGGCGCTGCGCGACCTGCCGGAGCTGCAGGTCAGTGGTCTGGGCGCCGGCCGGCTCGACCTGCTGTTCCGTCTCGTCGAGCGGCTGGACGGGCTGCCCCGCCACATCGCCCTGCATCCGTGCGGGGTGCTGCTCTCCGACACCTCCCTGCTCGACCGCACCGCGGTGGAGGCGAGTTGGCTGGGCTTCCCGATGAGCCAGTTCGACAAGGACGACGTCGAGGCGCTCGGGCTGCTCAAGCTCGACGTGCTCGGCATCCGGATGCAGTCCGCGATCTCCCATGCCCTGGGGGAGGTGCGCCGGGTGGACGGCGTCGATGTCGACATCGACCGGATCTCCCGCGCCGACCCGGCGACGTTCGCGCTGGTCCAGTCCACCCGCACGCTCGGGTGCTTCCAGATCGAGTCCCCCGGTCAGCGCGAGCTGGTCGGGAAGTTCGCGCCGGAGACGTTCGGCGACCTCATCATCGACATCTCGCTGTTCCGCCCGGGGCCGGTGAAGAGCGACATGGTCACCCCGTTCCTCGAGGCCCGACAGGGCTGGCGGCGGGTGGAGTACCTGCACCCGGACCTGCAGCCGGTCCTCGAGGAGACCTCTGGTGTGGTCGTCTTCCACGAGCAGGTGCTGCGGATGGTCTCGATCCTGACCGGTTGCACGTTGGCCGAGGCCGACGAGGTACGACGGGCGCTGGGCGATCCGCTCGGGCAGCCGGAGGTGCGGGTGTGGTTCGTCCCCGCGGCGCTGGGTCGGGGCTACCACCTCGACATGGTCGAGCGGGTGTGGGAGGTGCTCAAGGCCTTCGCCTCGTTCGGTTTCTGCAAGGCGCACGCGGCCGCGTTCGCCGTCCCGACCTACCAGTCGGCCTGGCTCAAGGCGCACCATCCGGCGGCGTTCCTCGCCGGCGTGCTGACCCACGACCCCGGCATGTATCCCAAGCGGCTGATCCTCGACGACGCGCGGCAGTTCGGTATCGCCGTCCTGTCGCTCGACGTCAACCGGTCCGACGCCGAGTACCGGGTCGAGCGGGTCGGGATCTTCGACGAGCCGCCGCCCGCGATCCTCGACGCCCCCCCACGGGACCGGCCGGCGAACGGCCCGGACGCCCGCCGGTACGGCATCCGGCTCGGCCTGGCCGAGGTCAAGGGCAGCACCGACGCGGAGGTGGCCCGGATCATGGCCGGGCGGCCCTATGCCTCGCTGGCCGACTTCTGGCACCGGGCCGCGGTCTCCCGCCCGATCGCCGAACGGCTCGTCGTGGCCGGCGGCTTCGACGAGATCTACGGTCTGGGCTCGGCCGTGCCGGTTCGCCGGCGCGGCCAGGTCACCCGCCGCGACCTGCTGCTCCAGGTCGCCGAGCTCGACGCCTGGACCCGGTCCCGCGCGCGGCCGGGACGCCGGGCCGCAGCGGGGCAGCGCCCGGGCGCGAACCAGCCGGCCGACGTCCGCACTCTTGCCGCGCGCCAGTCCCAGGCGGCTCGGCCGGTCCAGCCGGTCGACGTCCAGCTCACCCTCGACCTCGGCGACACCCCGGCCGAGACCCGTCCGTCCGGGCTGCCGGAGATGACCGACGCGGAACGGGTCAGGGCCGAGCTCGACGTCCTCGGGCTCGACGCCAGCCGGCACGTCATGGACTTCTACGCGCGGTTCCTCTCCGCCGTCGGCATCACCCGGGCGCGCGACCTGGTCCGGTGCCGCAGCCGGTCCGACGTCCTGGTCGCCGGGGTCAAGGTGGCCACCCAGACACCGCCGATCCGTTCCGGTCGGCGGGTCGTCTTCGTCACGCTCGACGACGCCACCGGCCCGCTGGACGCGACGTTCTTCGAAGACGCGCAGAGCGGGTACGCCGCGACCCTGTTCCATTCCTGGCTGCTCGTCATCCGCGGCACGATCCGTCGCACCGGACCGCGCGGAGTCTCGATGCGGGCCAGCGGCTGCTGGGAGCTCCCCCGGCTGCGGGCGGAGTGGGAGACCGGCGGCCTGCCCGCGGTGTGGACGGCCATGACGGCGCCCCCGATCCGGAGCGAGCTCGCGCTGCACGGCGCGGCGGAGAGCCGCTCCACCCGTCCGGTGATGGCCGACCCGCCGCCCGCAGCGCTGGTCTATCCGAGCGGGTTCGCGCTCTCGCCGTACGCCGACATCACGCCGGCCGGGGCCGGCAGCGCGCCCCCGCGCCGGCTCTGGCACGCCAGCCCGGGCAGTGCCGGTGGCTAGCGGCGCCGCCGCGGCGCGGCCGCCGTCACTAGGCTGCCGGTGCCGGCGGCCCGGGCCGGCCCACACCGCCCGCACCCGCGTTCACGCCGCCCGAGGAGGACAGTGGTGGACCGCCTGCGGTCCCGCACCTCGGTGCGAACCGCCGTCGTCTGGGAGGTGCTCCGCGCCGCGCTGGCCGAGCAGTTTCCCGGCTCCGACCCGGCGGCCCCGGCGCCGCTCGACATCCTCGACGCGGGCGGTGGCAGCGGCGGCTTCGCCGTCCCGCTCGCCCAGCTCGACCACCGGGTCACCGTCGTCGACCCGAGCCCCGACTCGCTCGCCGCCCTGCGGCGTCGCGCCGCCGAGGCCGGCGTCCGGACGCCGGTGCGGGCGGTGCAGGGCGACTTCGCCAACCTGCACGTGGTGGTGCCGGCCGCCAGCTACGACGTGGTGCTCTGTCACAGCGTGTTCGAGGTCGTCGAGGACCCCGCGGCGGCGATGGCGGCCGTCACGGCTGCGCTACGGCCGGGTGGACTGGTCAGCATCCTGGCCGCGAACCGGACCGCCGCCGTGGTCGGCCGAGCGGTCGCCGGGCACTTCGCGGACGCCCGTCGCATCCTCACCGACCCCACCGGGCGGTGGGGTGACGGTGACGCGTTGGTGCGCCGGTTCACCGTCGCCGAGGTCGCCGGGCTCGCCGCCGCCGCCGGTTTGGTGGTCGGCCCGGTCCACGGCATCCGGGTGTTCACCGATCTCGTCCCGGGCGGCCTGCTCGACGCCGACCCGGAGGCCGCCGCGGCGCTGCTGGGTCTCGAGCACGCCGTCACCGGTCGGTCGGAGTTTCTGGGGCTGGCAACCCAGCTGCACCTGCTCGCCTCGCGGCCACGGTGACCGGTGAGCCGGGGCCAGCTTCGCCCGACCGGTCGCCCGACCGGACCGCCGGGCGACGACACCGGCTGCTACGTGCTGCATGTCGACATGGACGCCTTCTACGCCAGCGTCGAGCTGCGGTCCCGTCCGGAGCTGCGCGGCCGGCCGGTGATCGTGGGCGGGAGCGGGACCCGGGGCGTGGTGCTCTCGGCGACGTACGAGGCGCGGGCCTTCGGGGTCCACAGCGCGATGCCGATGATGCGGGCGCGGCGGATGTGCCCGACTGCCATCGTGCTGCCGCCCCAGTTCGACCGCTACCAGCAGGCCTCGGCGGGCGTCATGGAGGTGTTCCGGTCGGTGACGCCGCTGGTCGAACCGATCGCGCTCGACGAGGCGTTCCTCGATGTGCGTGGCGCCCGGCGGCGGCTGGGCGGTCCGGCGCAGATCGGGGAGTGGGTCCGGGCCCGCATCGCCGACGAGCAGGAGATCACCTGCTCGGTCGGGGTGGCGGCGACGAAGTTCGTCGCGAAGCTGGCGAGCACCCGGTGCAAGCCGGACGGCCTGCTGGTCGTCCCGCGCACCGGCGTGGTGGCCTTCTTGCACCCGCTGCCCGTCGGCGCGCTCTGGGGAGTCGGTGAACGTACCGAGGAGTCGCTGGTCCGGCTCGGGCTGCGGACCGTCGGGGACATCGCGCATACGCCGCTGCGAACCCTGCAGCGGGTGGTCGGGCCGGCCGTCGGGGAGCACCTCTACGGGTTGGCCTGGGGTCGGGACGAGCGGCGGGTCGTGCCGCACGAACCGGAGAAGAGCATCGGTGCGGAGGAGACGTTCGGCCGCGACGTCGACGACCCGGCCGTGATCCACCGCGAGCTGCTGCGGCTCAGCGAACGGACGGCCGCGCGGCTGCGGGCGGCCGGGCAGGTCGGCCGCACGGTCAGCATCAAGGTCCGGTTCGCCGATTTCACCACGATCACCCGGGCCCGCAGCCTCACCGACGCGACCGACGTCGGTCGCGAGATCTACACGGTCGCGCGATCCCTGTTCGACGCCCTCGGTCTGCAGCGGGCCCGGCTCCGACTGGTCGGCGTCCGGGTGGAGGGGCTGCGACCGGTGGCCACCACCCCCCGCCAGCTGCTGCTCGACGAGCGGCCGCAGGGCTGGCGGGAGGCCGAGCTGGCGGTCGACCGAGCCAGCCGGCGCTTCGGCGCGGGGACGGTCCGACCCGCCGCCCTGGTGCGGTTCGACGACGACGACGACGCCGCCCCGCCGATGCCCCCCGGACCGCTGCGTCCCGACTGATCGTCACGAGGACCCGGCCACGCCCGCTCGCCGACCACGCCCACCCTCGCCCGCCCTCGCGCATCGGCCTCGGTGCCTCCGCAGGTTCGCTTTCGGCCCGGTCGGGGAAAGTCGAAACCACCCAGAACCCAGTCCGCCTTTCGCACTCGCCCGACCCCTCGTATCCTCGAAGGCCTACAACCGTTCGTCGTGGCCCGGCGAATGGGTGTGGTCCGCGTCCGGTCGGAGTGCGGAGGGACCGTCCCTCGGGAGGAGCGTCGTGCCGCTCTCTGAGCACGAGCAGCGCCTGCTCGATCAGATCGAGCGCGCCCTCTACGCCGAGGACCCCAAGTTCGCCACCTCCGTGCGGGCAACCGACCTTCGCAGCCACTACCGGCGGCGGATCGTCCGCTCGGTCGTGCTGTTCGTGCTGGGTTTCGCCCTGCTCTTCGTCGGCGTGATCAGCAAGATCGCGCCGGTCGGTGTCGGCGGTTTCCTGGTCATGCTGTTCGCCCTGTTCTGGGGCCTCACCAGCTGGCAGCGGTTGGCGGGGAACAAGGACGCGCGCACCCCCCGACGCCGGGCCCCGGCCGTCAAGACGCCGCGGGCGTCGGTGATGTCGCGGTTGGAGGAGCGGTGGCGACGTCGCTGGGAGGAACGCGGCCGCTAGTCGCCGCCCGCTCCTGCTGGTAGCACCGGCTTGCTGGTAGCACCGCTTGCTGGCGGCACCGCTTCCCGGCAGCACCGCTTCCGGGCAGCACCGCTCGGCTCTGGCGTCAGCCCGCCTGGCCCGGCGGACCCTCAGCCGACCGGCCGGCTGCGCAGCACCAGTGACCGCAGCCGGGCACCCGTGCGGTCCACCGCGTCCAGTACGTCGGCGAGCCCGGCGGCGACGACGCGGACCCGGGTCAGCGCGGAGCTCGGGAACAGCCGCGCCCGCCAGCGCCGCCGCCGGCCGGCGGCCGCGGCGAGCGCCGCCCGGACGGCAGCGACGGCCTTCGCAAGCTCGTCAAGGACCGCGTCATCGAGCGGGAGCCCGCCGTCGGAGCGGGCATAGCGGGCCCGCTCCTCAAGGGCGACGAGCCTCCCGACCGCGGTCGCCGCCGGCCCCGTCAGCCCGGCCGCACCGACCAGGGCCGCGCCGGCCCGCCGGGGCGACGCGGCGCGCGACCAGCCGCGGCCGAAGTCCCGGGCGTCGTCACGCAGCTCGGACCAGGCCGCGTGCGCCGCCGCCGCCGGCGTCCGAGCGGTCGCCCACCGCCGCCGCCGAACGATCCGACGGCCGGTGCTCGGTGCCGCCAGCAGCAGGGCGAGAACCATCAGGCCAGCGAGGAGCCAGCCCAGCCGAGACGAGCGGTTCTTGCCGATGTTGGCGTCCAACGCCGGGCCGGTGGGGCGCACGCAGATGCGTTCGACGGTGTACTTCCGGCTCGGGCACTCGTCGATGGTGTCCCGCTGGGTAAGCGCGTCGAGCTTGTTGTTGCGGCTGGCGGCACCGGCCGCGCCGCTGCCGTTCGCCGCCCCTGGGTCGCTGACCGTCCCGGTCGGGCCGACGACGCTATAGGTCGGGGTGACCGCGCGCCCCTGGCCGCCGAGCGGCGTCGGCTCGAAGGGCAGCCAGCCGGCGCCGGCGAAGTACAGCTCCGGCCATGCGTGCGCGTCCGCCGTGGTCACCGACCAGCTTCCGTCCTTGCGCCTCTCGCCGCGGGTGAAGCCGATCGAGACCCGGGCCGGAATGCCCTCGATCCGCGCGAAGATCGCCATCGCGGCGGCGAACTGCTCGCAGTACCCGCGCTTGAACTGGATGAAGTTGTCGAGGTCCCGGTTGGAGTTGCCGCGGGGGACGCTGACGTCGTAGCTGAAGGAGGTGCGGAAGTAGTTCTGGATCGCCACCGCCTTGTCGTAGGCGGTCGGCTTGTTTCGCGTGATGGTGTCGACCAGGGTCTGCACGCTCTCGGAGATGTTCGTGGGCAGCTCGACGAACGGGCTCAGCGACTCGTCCGGCACCGCTGCCTGCCGCAGCATCTCCGGGTCCGGCGCCACCTTGCGGCTGAACACGGTGATCTTGAGCTTCCGGGTGCTGGCCCGGCTGGAGAAGATGGTCTGGGTGGCGGCGTCGTACCGCCAGTCGCCCTTGGCCTTCGCGGTCGTCGGCGGGTACGGCGTCGGCAGCCAGTGGACGTCGAGGTTGTCGACCTTGATGGTCGTCCGGACCCGCGCGCTGGGGGTCAGCTTGTTGTCCAGGCCGGCCGGCGCCGGCATGCCGTCGGCGATCCGGGACCGCTTGCCGCCGGAGAGCGAGGACTCCGACCACGTCGTCCCGTTGTAGCGGTCCAGCGCCGCCATCCGGATGTAGCCGGGGTCGCGGTCGCTGGTCGTGACCCGCATCAGCTCCTTGGGCGTCCGGCGCTCGAGGTAGCCCTTGAGCGCCACGATCGGGTTGAAGGTCGTCACCGAGTTCGAGCCGTTGCCCGTGGGCAGGCCGCCGCCGGAGCCGCCGAAGACGCCGCCGGAGAGCCCCGGCACCAAGGCGGGGAGGAACAGCGCCACACCGACCGCGGCGGCGCCGATCCGTCGGCCGACGGCCGCCAGCGGAGAGGTCTCGGCGTGCTCCTCGGCGTCGGGAGTGACCGCCGTGACGGCTCGACCGAGCCCGAGCGGTCGTCCCCAGCGGCCCAGCCGGTCCCGGCCCTCGGCGAGCAGCAGCGCGAGGAAGCCCCCGGCGGAGAGCACGAACGGCAACCATCCGACGCCATTCGGCACGACCGCCGACGGCACCGCGAACAGCGCGAGCAACGGCAGCCCGGCGAGCGCCGCCCGGCGCAGGGTGACGGCCAGCAGATCCACCAGCAGCGCGACCGCGGCCACGCCGGCGACTGTGATCAGCACCATCCCGGTGTTGGTCGGGACCGGAGCCGCGAGCAGCCGCATGTCGGAGAAGCCCTGCGACACCTCGGCCGAGAGGCTGCGCACCGCGGCCGCGTCGGGCAACACGCCGCCGATCGCCGTGTCCGAGGCGAACACCGCCGTGAGGTAGCCGAAGACCGTCACCACGGTCAGCAGCGGGGCCAGCAGGACCGGCACGGCGAAGCGGCGGCACAGCTCACCGATACCCGCCACCAGCAGCACCGCGCCGGCCACCGGCAGGACCCACGCCAGGGAGTCGTACGCCGCCCCCAGCGAGGAGGCGCCGAGCAGCGTGGCCAGCGCCGCGAACAGGCACAACCGGGTTCGGCTGGTCATCGACCGCCTCCGGCGCTTAGCCGAACCGAGTCGAGGCCCCGGGTGGGGCTGGTCGCCGCGGCCTGCGGCCACACCGAGCCCAGCGTGCTGCCGTGTCGGGCCGTCAGGACCCGCCAGCCGGCGACCTGCAGCAGCCGGGCGTTCGCGGCGTAGCTCACCTCGGCCT
The DNA here is from genome assembly GCA_038253225.1 of Mycobacteriales bacterium. Lineage (GTDB taxonomy): Bacteria > Actinomycetota > Actinomycetes > JALYNC01 > JALYNC01 > JBBSHH01. The sequence goes on from JBBSHH010000004.1 coordinate 41,747, forward strand.
CGGCCCGGGCCCGCGCACCGAGCGTGGCCCACGTCGAGGTGTCGAGCAGCACCGCGACACCGGAGTTGGCCCCGTGCCGGATCCGGGCGAGCAACTCGGTCTCGTCCGGGTGCAGCAGGCCGAGTACGGCGACGAGCAGACCCTCCCCGCCGGCGCGGCGGATACCGCCGATGGCGTTGCCCAGCGTGGCGCTTTCCGCCGGCCTGACCACGGCGAGCGAGTCGAGCAGGACCCCCTCGGCGGCCCCGCCGTTGGTCGCGGTCGGATGCTCGCCGGTCCCGGTGACGAGCCGCACCGCGTAGCCACCGCGGGCCAGGTGCACGCCGATCGACGCCGCGGCGCTCACCGCCCACTCGAACGACGAGCCGGGGCCGTCCCCGCGGTGGGCGCTCTCGCGAGTGTCGAGCAGCACCGCGGCGCGGCTCTGCCAGGGCTGCTCCTCCCGGCGCACCATCAGCTCGCCGTAGCGGGCGGTGGAGCGCCAGTGCACCCGGCGCAGGTCGTCGCCCTGCCGGTACTCGCGGGTGGCGGCGTCGTCCTCGCCGGCACTGGCGACCGAGCGGGCACGGCTATCGCCGCCGCCGGCCCAGTCCCCACCGAGCCGCACCGACGGCAGCGGCGTGACCTGCGGGGTCACCACGAGGGTGTCCACCGCGCTGAACGAGCGGGTCAGCTCGACCAGCCCGAACGGGTCGGTCAGCCGCACCGCGAGCGGGCCGATCCGGTACCGGCCGCGCAGGTCCGACCGGACCGGGTAGGACACCTCCCGGACCCCGCGCGGCTCCACCCGGTCCAGGACGAACCGCGGTCGACCGCCCAGTACGTAGGGCAGCGTGTCCTCGACCAGCAGCACCCCGGTCGGCAGCCGGGAGACGTTGTCCAGCCGCAGCACCACGGTCGACGCCCGTCCGGCCGGCACCCGGGCCGGGTCCATCCGGCGGGTGCAGGCCAGCCGGTAGCGGGTGCGGGAGACGACCGCGAGCGCGACCGCGGGCAGCGCCAGCAGGAACACCCCGACCCGCAGCAGGTCGCGCTGCCCCAGCACGAACGCGCAGACGGTCGCCGCCGCCCCGGCGGAGAGGAAGCAGCGACCTCGCACGGTCACCCCGGCCAGGGCTTCGCGCACGGCTAGCGCCGCCGATCGGGGTCGGGAACCGGCACCCGGGCCACCAGGTCGGCGACGACCGCCTCCGGCGTACGCCGCGCGATCTGGGCCTCGGCGGTTGGCAGCAGCCGGTGGGCGAGGACCGGTCCGACCAGCGTCTGGATGTCGTCCGGCAGCACGTAGTCGCGGTTGTCCAGCGCGGCCGCGGCCCGGGCGGCCCGCAACAGGTGCAGGCTGGCTCGCGGCGACGCGCCGAGCCGCAGGTCCGGCGAGAGCCGGGTGGCGGTCACCAGGTCGATCACGTAGCGCCGCAGCGGCTCGGCGACGTAGACGGTCCGGACCAGCTCGGTGAGCTTGGCCACCTCCCGGGCGTCGGCGACCGGCTCCAGCTCGTCGAGCGGGGACGTGGCGCCGTGCGAGTCGAGCATCGCGAGCTCGGCGACCGCCGCCGGGTAGCCCATCGAGATGCGGGCGGTGAAACGGTCCCGCTGCGCCTCCGGAAGGGGATAGGTGCCCTCCATCTCGATCGGGTTCTGGGTGGCGATCACCATGAACGGCGGCTCGAGCTCGTAGGTCACCCCGTCGACGGTGACCTGGCGCTCCTCCATGCACTCCAGCAGCGCCGACTGCGTCTTCGGCGACGCCCGGTTGATCTCGTCACCGACCAGGATGTTGGCGAAGACCGCGCCGGGCTTGAACTCGAAGTCGCGCGTCTCCTGGTTGTAGACGCTCACGCCGGTGACGTCGCTCGGCAGCAGGTCGGGGGTGAACTGGATCCGGCGCACGCTCGCGTCGATGGATCGGGCGAGGGCCTTAGCGAGCATGGTCTTGCCGACTCCGGGGACGTCCTCGATCAGCAGGTGACCCTCGGCCAGCAGCACGGTCAGGGCCAGCCGGACGACGTCCGCCTTGCCCTCGATGACCCGCTCCACGGCGGTCGCGATCCGACCGGCGGTGGCGGCGAGCTCGGCCAGCCCGACGCTGGCCGGATCCGACGGCGCCGCTGTCATCGACGTACCCGACATCGATGCCGCAGCCGCCACCGGACCTCCTACCGCGCAACCGGCCCAGCGGCCGCTGACCCGTCCGGGCCAGTGTGACAGGTGCCGGCGGGCTGGTCAGTGCCTGCGACCAACCCGTAACCGTTACCTCCCGTTGACCGTGCGGCGCCCCGCGCCCCGCGGCATCCTCGCGTCCCGGCCGGTCCGGGGACACCGGTTGGCGGTAGGGCGCGCCCCGCAGGCGGCGCGGCGCTGGGACATCCGGCTGTTGTATGTGGGGCAAAGTGGAGTACAGTGGTGCCAGGTGGAGGACGGAGTGGCACGCCGGCCGTTCATCGAGAACCGAGGAGAGGCGGCGGGTCGGTGTTCTTGGGCACCCACACCCCCCGGCTCGACGACAAGGGCCGGCTGTTCCTGCCGGCGAAGTTCCGGGACCAGCTGGCGGAGGGCCTTGTGATCACCAAGGGGCAGGACCATTGCCTGTACCTCTGGGCCCTGCCGGAGTTCGAACGGCTGGCCGAGGCGGTGCGGACCGCCCCGGTGACCGCCAAGGCGGTGCGCGACTACAGCCGCATCTTCTTCGCGTCCGCCTCCGACGAAGTCCCGGACCGGCAGGGCCGGATCACGGTGCCCGCGGCGCTGCGGGAGTACGCCGGGCTGGGGCGCGACTGTGTGGTGACCGGCGCCGGCAACCGGGTGGAGATCTGGGACGCCGACTCATGGGCGAGCTACAGCAGCGAGCAGGAGCCCGCATTCGCCGACCTCGCCTCGGAGGTGTTGCCGGGAGTGTTCTGACCGGCCCCTCCAGGCCGATCCCGCGCCGATACGTCGAGCGAGGTCTCCGACCGCTCCGACACGCACCTGACGCACCTTCCCCGGCGCCAGGTGCGGAGCGGGCGGGGACCTGGCCCGACGTCTCCGGACCCCTCGCCGCCATGCCGCCGAGCGTCCATCCGGGACACCACCCGCCCGGGAGCGGGGACCGCACCCCTGCCCGCGGGCCTCGCACTGCTGGAGGGCACCGCCGATTCCGCACCACCGTCCAGGGGGTCGAGATGGACAGCAGTGCCGGGCCGGCCGGGAGCATGCCGGCCGGGAGCATGCCGGCCGGGAGCATGCCGGCCGGGAGCATGCCGCCCGGGAGCATGCCGCCCGGGAGCATGCCGATCGACGCCGTGACCGGCTACCCGTCGTTGACCGCCGAGCTCCGCGGCACCGCGCTGCTGTTCGGGCTGGCGCTGCTGGTCACCGTCGGGGCCGCCACCGGCGCCACCATCCTCGTCCGGGCGCTCGGAGGATGACCGTCCCGGTGCACGTCCCGGTGCTGCTCGACCGCGTAATCGAGCTGTTCGCGCCGGCGGTCAGCGGCGCCGATCCGGTGATCGTCGACGCCACCGTCGGCCTCGGTGGCCACGCGGCCGCGCTGCTGGCCGACCATCCCCGACTGCGGCTGGTCGGGATCGACCGCGACCCGCAGGCCCTCGCGGCCAGCGCCGGGCGGCTGGCCGCCTACGCCGGCCGGGTGGAGCTGGTCCCCGCCGTCTACGACCAGCTGCCCACCGTGCTGCGGCGGCTCGGAATCCCGGCGGTCGCCGGAGTTTTGCTCGACCTCGGTGTGTCATCGCTGCAGTTGGACGCCGCTGGGAGAGGGTTCAGCTATGCCCAGGACGCGCCGCTGGACATGCGTATGGACCCCTCGTCCGGCCAGACGGCGGCGGACATCCTGAACACCTACACCGCTCCGGAGCTGGTCCGCGTGCTACGGGAGTACGGCGAGGAGCGCTTCGCCCGCCGCATCGCCGCCGCCATCGTCCGCCAGCGGCAGCGCTCGCCGTGGCGGTCCAGCGCCGCCCTGGCCGAACTGGTCCGCGACTCGATCCCGGCGGCCACCAGACGCACCGGGGGCCATCCGGCCAAACGCACGTTCCAGGCGCTGCGCATCGAGGTCAACGGGGAGCTGCGCGCGTTGGAGCGGGTGCTGCCGGCGGCCATCGCCGCGCTCCAGGTGGGCGGGCGCATCGTGGTGCTCTCCTACCACTCGCTCGAAGACCGCATCGCCAAGCGGGCACTCGTCGCCGCCGCCACCGGCAGCACCCCCGAACGGCTGCCGGTCGAGCTGCCCGGCACGGAGCCGCGGCTACGACTGCTCACCCGCGGTGCAGAGACTGCGACCCCGGCGGAGGTCGCGGCCAACCCGCGAGCCACCTCCGCGCGGTTGCGCGCGGCCGAGCGGATCCGGCCCGCCGCATGAGCGCCGCGATCTCGACCGGGGCCGCCCAGGCCCCCGGCGCGCCCGATCGGGCCGGTACCCGCGCCCGGCCCGCCGCTGCGCGGCTCGGCCTGCGGCTGGTGCCGGGCAGCTCCAGTCGTCCGGCCAGGGCGCCGTTCGTGCTGGCGGTGCTGACACTGCTCGCCGGGGGGCTGATCGGTCTGCTGCTGCTCAACACCGTGCTCGCCCAGGACGCCTTTCGGCTGCACGACCTCCAGCGCACTACGGCCCTGCTGACCGATTCCGAGCAGGAGCTCCAGCAGGAGCTGGCGCTGGCGCAGTCACCCGCCGAACTGGCCCGTCGAGCCACGGCCCTCGGCATGGTTCCCGGCGGCGACGTGACCTTCCGGCGGCTGCCGGACGGCCGGGTGGTGGGTCAGGTGGCCCCGGCGCCGTTGCCCCCACCACCGGCGCCGGTCGCCAAGCCGGGCGCGAAGCCCACCGCCAAGCCGGGCGCCAAGCCGGGCACCAAGCCCACGGCCAAGCCCGCCACTAGGCCGCCCACGCGGCCGGCTCCGACCGCCAAGCCGACCACCAAGCCGACCGCCCCGGCCCCCGGCGGGCACCGGTGAGTCCACCGCGTCCACCGGCGCGATACGCGACCGTGCGGCCGCGCCGGGCCACCGCTGCGGCCATCTTGCCGCAGCCCCGGCCGCAGCCCAGGCCGCAGCCCCGGCCGCCGAGCACGACGCTGGGCAGCCCCGGCCGGCGGCTCACCGCCGGCCTGCTCGGCGTCGGGATGCTGCTCAGCGTCCTTGGTGCCAGGCTGGTCGAGCTGCAGGGACTCGACGGTTCGGCGTACGCCGCCCGCGCCGCGAAGCAGCGCGAGCGTACGGTCGAGCTGATCGCGGCCCGCGGAGCCATCCTCGACCGCAACGGCGCTGCGCTGGCGATGAGCGTCGACGCCCGGCTGGTCTTCGCCGACCAGCTGCTGATCCGGCCGGCGGACGCGCTCTCGGTGGCGGCCGAGCTCGGGCCGCTGCTGGGGCTGCCCGTCGCCACGCTCGCGCCCAAGCTCGTCGCTCACGGCCGCAAGGACAACCGCTACGTCGTGCTCGCGCGTGGGCTGACGCCCTCGGCCGGTCGCCGGGTGGCTGAGCTGAAGGTCCCCGGCATCGGGGTGGCGGCCGAACCGCGCCGGCTCTACCCCAACGGCAACCTTGCCGGCAACCTGCTCGGCTGGGTCGGCCGCGACGGGGTGGCACACGCCGGGTTCGAGCGCTGGCAGCGGGCGCTGTTGACCGGCCGCAACGGCGAGCTCGTCGCCGAGGTCGGGCACAACGGTCGCCCCATCCCGTCCGGCCAGCACCTCGAGCGGGACCCGGTCCCCGGCCAGGACCTGCAGCTGACCATCGACCGGGACATCCAGTGGAAGGCCCAGCAGGCGATCGCCGCGCAGGTGACGGCGACCGGGGCGGTCAACGGCTCCGTCATCGTCATGGACCCGCACACCGGCGAGGTCCTGGCCATGGCCACCGCCCCGACCGTCGATCCCAACGATCCCGCCGCCGCGCCGTTCGACGATCGGTGGAACCGCCCGCTGACGGACGTCTACGAACCCGGCAGCGTCAACAAGGTCATCACGGCAGCGGCAGGTCTCGAGCTGAACGCTTTCAACCCGCAAACGCCGTTCACGATCCCGCCGACGCTGCGCCTGGCCGGCAAGACCTTCCACGACGCCGAGACGCACGGCGTCGAGCGGCTGACGTTCGCCGGCGTGCTGGCCAAGTCCAGCAACATCGGCACGATCCTGGCCAGCCAGCGGATCGGTGCGCAGCGGCTGTACGGGTTCCTGCGCTCGTTCGGGTTCGGTCAGCCGTCCGGGCTGGGCCTGCCGGGGGAGAGCCGGGGGATCCTGCCGCCGGCCGACCAGTGGAACGGCACCCAGCAGTACACGATCCCGTTCGGTCAGGGCCTCTCGGTGACCGCGATGCAGGTGGCGTCGGTGTACGCCACGGTGGCGAACGACGGGGTGCGGGTGACCCCCACGTTGGTCCGCGGCTCCATCGGAGCGAACGGTGAGCTGCGGCCGGCCGCGCCGCCCAGCAGCCGGCGGGTGATCAGCGTGCGGACCGCCCGGCAGCTCCGCGACATGCTCGAAGCCGTCACCGGCGTGGAGGGCACCGCGCCCAAGGCCCGGATCGCCGGCTACCGGGTGGCCGGCAAGACCGGGACGGCCCAGCGAGTCGACTCCGCCTGCCACTGCTACCGCGGTTACACCGCGTCGTTCGTCGGTTTCGCCCCCGCGGACCGGCCCCAGCTGCTGGTGGCGGTGGTGCTGCAGAACCCGGTTCGCGGTCACTTCGGAGGTTCGGTGGCGGCGCCGGTGTTCCACGACGTGATGACGTTCGCCCTGGAGACCCGCGAGATCCCGCCGACCGGCACGCGGCCACCGGTGGTCCGGCTGACGGACCCCTGACGGGTAGCCTGCGTTCCGTGCCCGCCGACTCCGGCCGCCCCGCGAGCCCGCGTCCGTCGGCCCCGCCCCCCCAGCCGCTGACCGACCTGGTCCGGCTGCTCGAGCACACCGCCGGCCCCGTGCGGACCCTCGGCCCGACCGGTCCGGTGTCGGTCACCGGCGTCACGCACGACTCCCGCGCCGTGCGCCCCGGCGATCTCTACGCCGCACTGCCCGGCGCTCACGCGCACGGCGCCCAGTTCGCCGCCGTGGCCGCGCGCGACGGCGCGGTGGCGATCCTCACCGACCCCGCCGGGGTGATGGCGGCCAGCGTCGCCGGGCTGCCGGTGCTGGTCGTCCCGTCCCCGCGGGCCGTGCTCGGCGCGGTGTCGCGTTGGGCCTTCGGCGCGCCGGCCGACGACCTGCTGATGCTCGGGGTCACCGGGACCAACGGCAAGACCACGACCACCTATCTCATCGAGGCCGGCCTGCGCGCGGCCGGCCTCCGCACCGGCCTGGTCGGCACCGTGGAGACACGGATCGACGGCGATGCCGTGCCCAGCGTCCGAACGACGCCGGAGGCGCCCGATCTGCAGGCGCTGTTCGCGCGGATGCGCGAGTGCGGGGTGGACGCGGTGGCGATGGAGGTCTCCAGCCACGCGCTGGCGCTGGGCCGGGTGGACGGCACCCGGTTCGACGTGGGCGTGTTCACGAACCTCTCCCAGGACCACCTGGACTTCCACACCACGATGGCGGCCTACCTCGCCGCCAAGGCCCGGCTGTTCTCCGGCGGGCTGGCGGCTAGCGCCGTCGTCAACCTCGACGACCCGGCGGGGGCGGAGATCCGGGCCCGGGCGGCCGTGCCCGTCACGACGTTCTCGGCCGCCGGCGATCCGCGGGCCGACTGGCGGGCGACCGATGTGCGCAGCGGCTCGGCGGGAACCGGGTTCGTGCTGCGCAGCCCGGACGGTCGGGCGCAGCCGGCCTCGGTCCGGCTGGCCGGAGCGTTCAACCTGAGCAACTCCGTCGCGGCGCTGGCAGCGCTCGGCACCGCCGGAGTTCCGCTGGCCGCCGCCGTGGCCGGGGTCGCTAGCCTCGTCAGCGTGCCCGGCCGGATGGAGCCGGTCGACACCGGCCAGCCGTTCCTGGCGCTGGTCGACTACGCGCACACCCCGGCCGCACTGGCCGCGCTGCTCGCGACGGTCCGGACCCTGGTTCGGGGTCGGATCATCGTGGTGGCCGGCTGCGGCGGCGACCGCGACCGGGACAAGCGGCCGGCGATGGGGGCGGCGGCGGCGGCCGGTGCGGACCTGGCGGTGCTCACCAGCGACAACCCGCGGTCGGAGGATCCGACTGCGATCCTCGCGGCGATGACGGCCGGGGTCGCTGCGGTGCCGGCCGGGCGGCGCGCGGAGGTGCTGGTGGAGACCGACCGCCGGGCCGCGATCGCGCTGGCCGTCGGCCGGGCTCGCCCCGGCGACGCCCTCGTGGTCGCCGGCAAGGGTCACGAGCAGGGGCAAGAGGTCGCCGGCCGCCGGGTGCCGTTCGACGACCGCAGCGAGCTGCGGGCGGCGCTGCTGACGGCGGGGAGCACGGCGTGATCCCGCTGTCCCTGGCCGAGGTCGCCGCGGCCGTGGGTGGCCGGCTCGACCGGGCCGACCCGGCGACCTCGCTGACCGGACCGGTGGTCATCGACTCGCGAGATGCCACGGCCGGCTCGCTGTTCGTGGCGCTCCGCGGCACCCGCACCGAC
>JBBSHH010000005.1:0-49237 GCA_038253225.1 Mycobacteriales bacterium
CGCGACCGGCAAGACGGTGGACGTTGGCGAGGCGGTCGGCATCATCGCCGCCCAGTCGATCGGTGAGCCCGGCACCCAGCTGACCATGCGGACGTTCCACACCGGCGGCATCGCCGGTGAGGACATCACGCATGGCCTGCCCCGGGTGGTCGAGCTGTTCGAGGCCCGGGTCCCCAAGGGCAAGGCCCCGATCACCGAGGCCGCCGGCCGGGTGCGCATCGAGGAGACCGAGAAGTCCCGCAAGATCGTGGTGGTGCCGGACGACGGCAGCGAGGAGGTCGTCTACGACAAGATCCCGCGCCGGTCCCGGCTCCGGGTCGGCGAGGGCGACCACGTCGAGGTGGGCGACAAGCTCACCGAGGGGGCGGTGGACCCGCACGAGGTGCTGCGCATCCTCGGCCCACGGGCGGTCCAGCTGCACCTCGTCGACGAGGTGCAGGAGGTCTACCGGTCCCAGGGCGTGTCGATCCACGACAAGCACATCGAGACGATCATCAGGCAGATGCTCAAGCGGGTGAACGTGCTCGAGGCCGGCGACGCGGACCTGCTCCCCGGTGAGCTCATCGAGCGGCCGCGGTTCGAGGCCGAGAACCGTCGGGTGGTCGCCGAGGGCGGCACCCCGGCCTCCGCCCGGCCGGTGCTGATGGGGATCACCAAGGCCTCCCTCGCCACCGAGTCGTGGCTCTCCGCCGCCTCGTTCCAGGAGACCACCCGGGTGCTCACCGACGCCGCGATCCACGCCCGCAGTGACTCGCTGCTCGGGCTGAAGGAGAACGTCATCATCGGCAAGCTGATCCCGGCGGGTACCGGCATCAGCCGCTACCGCAACATCCGGGTCGAGCCGACCGAGGAGGCCAAGGCCGCGATGTACACGATGGCCGGGTACGACGACGCCGACTACGCGTTCGGCTCCGGCTCTGGCCAGGCGGTCCCGCTCGACGAGTACGACTACGGGCAGTTCAGCCGCTGAGGCCGGCGGCTCCTTCGGGGTCGGTTCCCTGCTCGGGAACCGGCCCCGTCGGCCGTCCCGCGCCGGTGCCGGGCGACCGCTCGCTCAGCCGGGGTAGGCGGCCCGGCGCAGCGCGGCGTACGCCGCGGTCAGCTCCGGCTGCTGGTAGTGCGCGTTGAGCCCGCTCGGGTTGGGCAGCAGCCAGACCCGGGCCGGCCCGAGCGGCTCCGGCTGCAGCCCGACCCCGGCGCGTCGGCGGGCGAACGCCTGCCGGTAGGCGGTCAGCCCCAGGAACGCGACGTAGGCCGGTCGGACCCGGTCCACCAGCGCGGTCAGCGGTGCCACCCCGTCCCGAACCTCGGCCGGGGTCAGCTCGTCGGCGCGGGCGGTGGACCGCGCCACGAGGTTGGTCACCCCCACGCCGGCGGCCAGCAGCTCGCCGGTCTCGCCCGGGTCCAGCCGGCGAGCGGTGAAGCCGGCCTGGTGCAGGGTGGTCCACAGCCGGTTCCCCGGCCGGGCGAAGTGCAGCCCGACCGCGCCGGACCACAACGACGGGTTGATCCCGCACAGCAGCACCGGCAGCCCCGGCTCGACGAGGTCCGCGATGGTGGCTCCGTAGGCCGCGAGCAGATCGGCCCGGCTCGGCTGCCCGGTCACCCCGACCTCCCCGCCCCGCCGGCCTGACTGTGCTTCGCCCGACGGCCACCCAGTGTGGCCGGCCCGGACCGGAACACCCCAGCGCCCCAGCGGTGTTGGCTCCCCAGCGGTGTTGGCTCGGGCAGCGGCGGGCGCCGAAAGGTGTTTTGACCGTGTGCGGCGGGCTCGGGTAGCCTTCACCCGGTGCCCGGGGTGACCCGGGCCGTCCCGCGCGCCCGTGGGTGTACTCCCGGGGCCGTGGCGCACCTTCTCTTCGCTCGACCTGCAGTTCGGGGTGGAGCGCGGCCGGGCGACACACCCGACCGCGGGGGTGGGAGAATGCGGACAGTACGACCCCAGAGTTGCCGGTGCAGAGAGAAGACGGAGAAGCGGTGCCCACGATTCAGCAGCTGGTCCGCAAGGGCCGGCAGGACAAGGTCGAGAAGACCAAGACCCCGGCGCTCAAGGGAAGCCCCCAGCGCCGTGGCGTGTGCACGCGCGTCTACACCACGACGCCTAAGAAGCCGAACTCCGCGCTGCGCAAGGTCGCCCGGGTCCGGCTCACCAGCGGCATCGAGGTCACGGCGTACATCCCCGGGGTCGGGCACAACCTGCAGGAGCACTCGATCGTGCTTGTCCGCGGCGGCCGGGTGAAGGACCTCCCCGGGGTCAGGTACAAGATCATCCGAGGATCGCTGGACACGCAGGGCGTCCGCAACCGCAAGCAGGCCCGCAGCCGGTACGGCGCGAAGAAGGAGAAGAGCTGATGCCCCGCAAAGGACCGGCACCGAAGCACCCCGTCGTCATCGACCCGGTGTACACCTCGCCGCTGGTGACCAGCCTGGTCAACAAGGTTCTGCTGCACGGCAAGCGCTCCATCGCCGAGCACATCGTCTACCACGCGCTCGAGGGGTGCCGGGCGAAGACCGGCAACGACCCGGTCATCACGCTCAAGCGGGCGCTCGACAACGTCAAGCCGACCCTCGAGGTGAAGAGTCGCCGGGTCGGCGGCGCTACCTACCAGGTGCCGGTGGAGGTGCGGCCGCCGCGCGCCACCACGCTGGCGCTGCGCTGGCTGGTCAGCTACTCCCGCGCCCGGCGCGAGAAGACGATGACCGAGCGGCTGATGAACGAGCTGCTCGATGCGAGTAATGGCCTCGGCGCCAGCGTCAAGCGGCGCGAGGACACCCACAAGATGGCCGAGTCCAACAAGGCCTTCGCCCACTACCGCTGGTAAGCCCGAGACCCGGCGACCCGCGGACGAGAGACGAGAGATGGCGACTGACGTTCTGACCGCACTGGCCACGACCCGCAACATCGGGATCATGGCTCATATCGACGCGGGCAAGACCACGACGACCGAGCGGATCCTGTTCTACACCGGGCGCAACTACAAGATCGGCGAGGTGCACGAGGGCGCCGCCACGATGGACTGGATGGAGCAGGAGCAGGAGCGCGGAATCACGATCACCTCCGCGGCGACGACCTGCATCTGGAACGACCACACCATTAACATCATCGACACCCCTGGTCACGTGGACTTCACCGTCGAGGTGGAGCGGTCGCTGCGGGTGCTCGACGGTGCGGTGGCCGTCTTCGATGCGGTTGCCGGCGTCGAGCCGCAGTCCGAGACGGTCTGGCGGCAGGCCGACCGGTACGAGGTCCCCCGGATCTGCTTCATCAACAAGATGGACCGGGTCGGTGCGGAGTTCCATCGCTGCGTCGACATGATGGTCACCCGGCTGGCCGCGACCCCGCTGGTGGTGCAGCTGCCCTGGGGCGTCGAGAGCGACTTCAAGGGCGTGATCGACCTGATCCGGATGAAGGGCCTGCTCTGGCTCACCGAGGGCAAGGGCGACACCTACGAGACCGTGGAGATCCCCAGCGACCACGCCGACGCCGCCCAGGACTGGCGCGATCGGCTGTTCGAGACCCTCGCCGAGAACGACGACGAGATCATGGAGCTCTACCTCGAGGGCAAGACGGCGACCATCGAGCAGCTCTCGACCGCCATCCGGCGGGCGACCATCGCCGGCAAGCTCAACCCGGTGCTGTGCGGCAGCGCGTTCAAGAACAAGGGCGTGCAGCCCATGCTCGACGCGGTCGTCGACTACCTGCCGAGCCCGCTCGACGTCAGCTCGATCACCGGCCACGCGGTCGGCGACGAGGACAAGCCGGTCACCCGGCAGCCGAGTGAGACCGAGCCGTTCTCGGCGCTGGCCTTCAAGATCATGAGCGACCAGCATCTCGGCAAGCTGACCTACATCCGGGTCTACTCCGGCCGGCTGACCAGAGGCTCCGCCGTGCTCAACAGCACGAAGGACAACAAGGAGCGCATCGGCAAGATCTACCAGATGCACGCCAACCACCGCGAGGAGCGGGAGAGCGTCAGTGCTGGGCAGATCGTCGCCGTACAGGGCCTGAAGAACACCACGACCGGAGACACGCTGTCCGACCCCGCCGCGCCGGTGATCCTCGAGTCGATGAACTTCCCGGCGCCGGTCATCTCGGTCGCCATCGAGCCCCGGACGAAGGCCGACCAGCAGAAGCTCGGCGAGGCGATCCAGCGGCTCGCCGAGGAGGATCCGACGTTTCAGGTCCGGACCGATGACGAGACCGGTCAGACGATCATCTCCGGCATGGGGGAGCTGCACCTCGACGTGCTCGTCGACCGGATGCGCCGCGAGTTCAAGGTCGAGGCCAACGTCGGCAAGCCGCAGGTCGCCTACCGGGAGACCATCCGCCGCAAGGTGGAGAAGGTCGACTACACCCACAAGAAGCAGACCGGCGGATCGGGTCAGTACGCCCGGGTGATCATCGACCTCGAGCCATCCGGTGGTGACGGCGGGGGCTACGAGTTCGCGAACAAGGTCACCGGCGGACGCATCCCGCGGGAGTACATCCCGTCGGTCGACGCCGGATGCCAGGAGGCGATGGAGTTCGGCGTGCTCGCCGGTTATCCGCTGGTGGACGTCAAGGTCACCCTGCGGGACGGCCAGTACCACGAGGTCGACTCCTCCGAGCTGGCCTTCAAGATCGCCGGTTCGATGGCGTTCAAGGAGGCCGCACGGCGGGCCGATCCGGCCCTGCTCGAGCCGGTGATGTCGGTCGAGGTGACCACGCCGGACGACTACATGGGCGATGTCATCGGCGACCTCAACTCCCGCCGCGGGCACATCCAGGCGATGGATGAGCGCGCCGGCTCCCGGCTCATCCGGGCGCTGGTGCCCCTGTCCGAGATGTTCGGCTACGTCGGGGACCTGCGATCGAAGACCTCCGGCCGGGCGAGCTATTCGATGCAGTTCGACTCCTACGCCGAGGTGCCGCAGTCGGTGGCCAAGGAGATCATCGCGAAGGCGCACGGGGAGTGAGGCACCCGACCGGGTGACCAGCGCACCCACCACGTCCTGACACACGTCGTACGGCGCACGACACCACAGTCCTGAGGAGGACAGACAAGTGGCGAAGGCCAAGTTTCAGCGGACGAAGCCGCACGTCAACATCGGCACCATCGGTCACATCGACCATGGGAAGACGACGCTGACGGCGGCCATCACCAAGGTTCTGCACGACGCCCATCCCGAGCTCAACCCGTTCACGCCGTTCGACCAGATCGACAAGGCGCCGGAGGAGAAGGCCCGCGGGATCACGATCTCGATTGCGCACGTCGAGTACCAGACCGACAACCGGCACTACGCCCACGTCGACTGCCCCGGCCACGCCGACTACATCAAGAACATGATTACCGGCGCGGCCCAGATGGACGGTGCGATCCTGGTCGTCTCCGCGGCCGACGGCCCGATGCCGCAGACCAAGGAGCACGTGCTGCTGGCCCGCCAGGTCGGCGTGCCCTACATCGTCGTCGCGCTGAACAAGGCCGACGTGGTGGACGACGAGGAGATCCTCGAGCTGGTCGAGCTGGAGGTACGCGAGCTGCTCTCGTCCTACGACTTCCCCGGCGACGACCTCCCGGTGGTCCGCGTCTCGGCGCTCAAGGCGCTCGAGGGGGACGCCAAGTGGGGCGAGTCGATCATGGAGTTGATGAACGCCGTCGACACCTCGATCCCCGAGCCGGTGCGCGACGTCGACCGGGCTTTCCTGATGCCGATCGAGGACGTGTTCACCATCACCGGCCGCGGCACGGTCGTGACCGGTCGGGTGGAGCGTGGCATCGTCAAGGTGAACGAGACCGTCGAGATCGTCGGAATCCACCCGCAGATCGCGAGCACGACCGTGACCGGCGTCGAGATGTTCCGCAAGCTGCTCGACGAGGGCCGGGCCGGTGACAACGTCGGTCTGCTGCTGCGCGGCATCAAGCGCGAGGACGTCGAGCGCGGACAGGTCATCTGCAAGCCGAAGTCGATCACTCCGCACACCGACTTCGAGGCGAACGTCTACATTCTGTCCAAGGACGAGGGTGGCCGGCACACGCCGTTCTTCAACAACTACCGGCCCCAGTTCTACTTCCGCACCACGGACGTGACCGGTGTCGTCACCCTGCCAGAGGGCGTCGAGATGGTCATGCCCGGCGACAACACCGAGATGACGGTCACGCTGATCCAGCCGATCGCCATGGAGGAGGGTCTGCGCTTCGCCATCCGCGAGGGCGGCCGGACCGTGGGCGCAGGACGCGTTACCAAGATTCTCAAGTAGGACTGCCGCTAGGGCGGCGGCCGGGAGCCCGATCCCCGGCCGCCGCCCTACGGCGGGACATCGCAGCATCGGCGGCACCGACGAACCAACAAAGGACCAACGACCCATGGCGGGACAGAAGATCCGCATCCGGCTCAAGGCCTACGACCACGAGGTCATCGACAGCTCGGCGCGCAAGATCGTCGACACGGTGACTCGCACGGGTGCGCACGTCGCGGGGCCGGTGCCGCTGCCGACCGAGAAGAACGTGTACTGCGTCATCCGCTCGCCGCACAAGTACAAGGACAGCCGCGAGCATTTCGAGATGCGCACCCACAAGCGACTGATCGACATCCTCGACCCGACGCCGAAGACGGTGGACTCGCTCATGCGGCTCGACCTGCCTGCCGGCGTCGACATCGAGATCAAGCTCTAAGGACCGCGAACCGTCATGGCAAAGCAGATGCAGGGCGTCCTGGGCGAAAAGCTCGGCATGACCCAGGTCTTCGGCGAGGGCAACCGGATCGTCCCGGTCACCGTCGTCCAGGCCGGGCCGTGCGTCGTCACCCAGGTCCGGACCCCCGACAAGGACGGGTACTCCGCCGTCCAGCTGGCGTACGGCGCGATCGACCCCCGCAAGGTCACCAAGCCGCTCGCCGGTCACTACCGCGGCGCCGGGGTACCGCCGCGCCGGCACCTCGTCGAGATCCGCACCCCCGCCGCGGCCGAGTACACCCTCGGCCAGGAGCTCACCGCCGAGGTGTTCGCGGCCGGCGCGAAGGTCGACGTCGTCGGCACGAGCAAGGGCAAGGGCTACGCCGGTGTCATGAAGCGGCACAACTTCAAGGGGCTGGGCGCCGGTCACGGCACCCAGCGCAAGCACCGCTCACCCGGCTCGATCGGCGCCTGCGCCACGCCTTCGCGGGTGTTCAAGGGCACCCGGATGGCGGGGCGCCTCGGCGGCGAGCGGACCACGACGCTGAACCTGCTCGTGCACGCGGTCGACGCCGAGCGTGGGCTGCTGCTCATCCGCGGCGCGATCCCCGGGCCCAACGGCGGCCTCGTCCTCGTCCGCACCGCCGTCAAGGGCGGCGTCACCACCGGAGCCGAGCAGTGACCGCCGTCCCCGTCCGATCCCCGGAGGGCGAGCTGGCCCGCACGGTGGAGTTGCCTGACGACATCTTCGACGTCCAGGTCAACGTACCGCTGATGCACCAGGTCGTGGTGGCGCAGCTGGCCGCCGCTCGACGCGGGACCCACGACACAAAGAACCGGGGCGAGGTGTCCGGCGGCGGCAAGAAGCCCTACCGTCAGAAGGGCACCGGCCGGGCCCGGCAGGGCTCGATCCGGGCACCGCAGTTCGCCGGCGGTGGCGTCGTCCACGGCCCCACGCCGCGCAGCTACGAGCAGAAGACCCCGAAGAAGATGAAGGCCGCAGCGCTGCGCGGGGCGTTGTCCGACCGGGCCCGTGACGGCCGCGTCCACGTCGTCGCCGGGCTGGCGACCGGCGCGGTGCCCTCGACCAAGGCGGCGATCGCGGTCCTGGCCGGGCTCACCGACCGCCGGCACGTGCTGGTCGTCGCGGAGCGGCACGACGAGCTGACGTGGAAGGGCCTGCGCAACGCCGCCGGCGTGCACCTGATCGCACCCGGACAGCTCAACACCTACGACGTGCTGGTCAGCGACGACGTGGTGTTCACCGAGGACGCGCTCGCGCAGTTCCTCGCCGGGCCGCGGCGCGGCGGCCGCGGCGCCGGCGTCGCGCGGGAGGGTGAGCTCGGCGAGCTCGCTGAGCTCGACGGCGCCGGGCTCGACGGCGCCGGGCTCGACGGCGCCGGGTTCGACGACGCTGCCGAAGTCGAGACCGCACCGGCGACCGACGCCGGGATCACCACCCCGGCCGGTGCCGGCGTCTCCACCGTGGAGATGGCCGACGAGGTGCTCGCCGAGACCGACCGCAACCTGCTGGTCGAGCCGGCGGACGAGGCTGAGGGAGAGAGCCCGTGATCCCCGACCCGCGCGACGTGCTGCTGCGACCGGTCATCTCGGAGAAGAGCTACGGCCTGCTCGACGAGAACAAGTACACGTTCCTCGTCGCGCCGGACGCCAACAAGACCCAGATCAAGATCGCTGTCGAGCAGGTGTTCAACGTCAAGGTCACCTCGGTGAACACCGCCAACCGCGCAGGCAAGCGCAAGCGCGCCCGGTCCGGGTTCGGCCGCCGCATCGACACCAAACGGGCGATCGTGAGCCTGGTGGACGGCGACCGCATCGACATCTTCGGAGGTCCGGTCAGCTGACCGGGCTAAGGGACTGATACAGACATGGGCATCCGCAAGTACAAGCCGACGACCCCGGGTCGTCGTGGCTCGAGCGTCGCCGACTTCGTCGAGATCACCCGCGACGTGCCGGAGAAGTCACTCGTCCGACCGGTGCACGGCAAGGGCGGCCGCAACGTCCACGGCCGGGTCACCGCACGCCACCAGGGCGGCGGACACAAGCGCGCGTACCGGCTCATCGACTTCCGCCGTGGTGACAAGGACGGCGTGCCGGCCAAGGTCGCACACATCGAGTACGACCCGAACCGCACCGCCCGCATCGCGCTGCTGCACTACGCCGACGGCGAGAAGCGCTACATCGTGGCGCCGTCGCGACTGCGCCAGGGCGACACGGTCGAGGCCGGTCCGTCGAGCGACATCAAGCCCGGTAACGCGCTGCCGCTGCGCAACATCCCGGTGGGCACCGTCGTGCACGCGATCGAGCTGCGCCCCGGCGGCGGCGCGAAGATCGCCCGCTCGGCGGGCTCGTCGGTGCAGCTGGTGGCGAAGGACGGCCCGTACGCCCAGCTGCGGATGCCCTCCGGCGAGATCCGCAACGTCGACGTCCGCTGTCGGGCGACGATCGGGGAGGTCGGCAACGCCGAGCAGTCCAACATCAACTGGGGCAAGGCCGGCCGGATGCGGTGGAAGGGTCGCCGGCCCACCGTCCGCGGTGTGGCGATGAATCCGATCGACCACCCCCACGGCGGCGGCGAGGGCAAGACCTCCGGCGGCCGGCACCCGACCAGCCCGTGGGGACAGCCGGAGGGTCGAACCCGCAGGTCGAAGGCCAGCGACGCGCTGATCGTGCGGCGCCGACGGACGAACAAGAAGCGCTAGGAGCAACAGCGACATGCCACGCAGTGTGAAGAAGGGTCCGTTCGTCGACGACCACCTGCAAAAGAAGGTGGACGTCCAGAACGACCGGGGAACCAAGAACGTGATCAAGACCTGGTCGCGACGATCGATGGTGGTCCCGACGATGTTGGGCCACACCATCGCGGTCCATGACGGACGAAAGCACGTCCCGGTGTTCGTCACCGAGGGCATGGTCGGGCACAAGCTGGGCGAGTTCGCCCCGACCCGAACGTTCCGCGGGCACGTCAAGGACGAGCGGAGGGCGCGCCGTGGCTGACCGGACCGTCGACCCGGCCAGCGCCGCGGGCGCGCGGGCCAGCGCCCGCTACGTCCGGGTGTCGCCACGCAAGGCCCGCCGGGTCATCGACCTCATCCGCGGGCTGCCCGCAGGCCAGGCGCTGGCCGTCCTGCAGTTCGCGCCGCAGGCCGCCAGCGAGCCGGTGTACAAGGTGCTCGAGAGCGCGCTGGCCAACGCGGAGCACAACGAGCGGCTCGACCGCGACCGGCTCTGGGTCAGCGAGGCCTACGTCGACGAGGGCCCGACGCTCAAGCGGTTCCGGCCGCGGGCGCAGGGCCGCGCGTACCGGATCCGCAAGCGCACCAGCCATATCACCGTCGCCGTCGAGTCCCGGACGCCGAGCCCGGGCACCGCCCGGGCCGGCACCCCGCGCACCACCTCATCGAAGGGAAGGACCCGCTAGTGGGCCAGAAGGTCAACCCGCACGGGTTCCGGCTCGGGATCACCACCGAGTGGAAGTCCCGCTGGTACGCGGACAAGTTGTACAAGGACTACGTCAAGGAAGACGTGGCTATCCGGCGCATGATGAGCAAGGGCATGGAGCGCGCGGGCATCAGCCGGGTCGACATCGAGCGGACCCGCGACCGGGTCCGGGTCGACATTCACACCGCTCGGCCGGGCATCGTGATCGGCCGGCGGGGCGCCGAGGCGGACCGCATCCGTGGCGACCTCGAGAAGCTCACCAGCAAGCAGGTGCAGTTGAACATCCTCGAGGTGAAGAATCCGGAGAGTGACGCGCAGCTGGTCGCGCAGGGCGTGGCCGAGCAGCTGTCGTCACGGGTCTCGTTCCGCCGGGCGATGCGCAAGGCCATGCAGACCGCCATGAAGAGCGGCACGGTGAAGGGTATCCGGGTGCAGTGCGCCGGCCGCCTCGGCGGCGCGGAGATGTCCCGGTCGGAGTTCTACCGCGAGGGTCGGGTGCCGCTGCACACGCTGCGGGCCAACATCGACTACGGCCAGTACGAGGCTCGGACCACCTTCGGCCGGATCGGCGTGAAGGTCTGGATCTACAAGGGCGACATCGTGCAGAGCCGGACCGAGCGCGAGGCGCAGCAGCAGGCGCTGCGCTCGGCCCAGGCGGCGCGGGTCCGGCCGACCCGTGGCCCGCGGCGCACCGGCGGCCGGGACGTGGCCGCTCCGGCGGCTCCGGCCGCTCCGGCCGAGGCACCGGCGCCGCCGGCGGTCGAGGCAGCGACCGGACCGGCCGAGACGGGAACGGGGAGCTGACATGCTCATTCCGCGCAGGGTCAAGCACCGCAAGCAGCACCACCCGGAACGCTCCGGCGCCGCCAAGGGCGGCACCCGGGTGACCTTCGGCGAGTTCGGCATCCAGGCGCTGGAGCCGGCGTACGTCACGAACCGTCAGATCGAGTCGGCTCGGATCGCCATGACCCGGCACATCCGGCGTGGTGGCAAGGTCTGGATCAACATCTACCCGGACCGGCCGCTGACCAAGAAGCCGGCCGAGACCCGGATGGGCTCCGGCAAGGGCTCGCCCGAGTGGTGGATCGCCAACGTCAAGCCGGGCCGAGTGATGTTCGAGCTCGCCGGCGTGCCGGAGTCGGTCGCCCAGGAGGCGCTGCGCCGGGCGATGCACAAGCTTCCGATGAAGTGCCGGTTCGTCCGGCGTGAGGTGGGTGAGGCCTGATGGCAGCGACGACGGAGAGCCCGAACGCGGCGGGGAACCTGCGCGCGCTGGCCGACGACGAGCTCGTCACCCGGTTGCGGGAGTCCAAGGAAGAGCTGTTCAACCTGCGCTTCCAGTCGGCCACCGGGCAGCTCGACAACAACCGCCGGCTGCACCTGGTGCGCCGGGACATCGCCCGTATCTACACCGTGATGCGCGAGCGCGAGCTCGGGATCGGGCCCGAGACACCGGCCGGAGATGACCAGTGAGCGAGACCAGCGAGCAGACCGCCGAGCCGACCACCAGCCCGCGGAGGGCCGCGGAGTCCACCGCCAAGCGGGGTTTCCGCAAGACCCGGGAGGGCCTGGTGGTAGGCGACAAGATGGACAAGACGGTCGTCGTCGCGGTCGAGGACCGGGTGCAGCACCCGCTCTACGGCAAGACGATCCGGCGGACCAGCAAGCTCAAGGCCCATGACGAGACGAACAGCTGCGGCACCGGTGACCGGGTGCTCCTGATGGAGACCCGGCCGCTGTCGGCCACCAAGCGCTGGCGGGTCGTCGAGATCCTCGAAAAGGCGAAGTAGGGGTTGACGTGATCCAGCAGGAGTCGCGACTGCGAGTCGCGGACAACACCGGCGCGAAGGAGCTGCTGTGCATCCGCGTGCTCGGTGGCTCCGGTCGGCGCTATGCGGGGATCGGTGACGTCATCGTCGGTACCGTCAAGGACGCGCTGCCCGGCGCCGCGGTCAAGAAGGGCGACGTCGTCAAGGCGGTGGTCGTGCGTACCAGCAAGGAGCGCCGCCGGCCGGACGGCTCGTACATCCGCTTCGACGAGAACGCCGCCGTTCTGATCCGCGACGGCGGAGACCCGCGCGGCACCCGCATCTTCGGCCCGGTCGGTCGGGAGCTGCGGGACAAGCGGTTCATGCGGATCATCTCACTCGCACCGGAGGTGCTCTGACATGGCGAACATCCGCAAGGGCGACACCGTCCAGGTCATCAGCGGCAAGGACCGCGGGGTCAAGGGCAAGGTCATCTCGGCCATGCCCAGGGCCGAGCGGTTGCTGGTCGAGGGCGTCAACCGGATGCGCAAGCACACCAAGATCACCACAACGCAGCGCGGGGCGCAGTCTGGCGGGATCGTCACCCAGGAGGCGCCGATCCACGTCAGCAACGTGATGGTGGTCTGCCCCCACTGCAACAAGCCGTCGCGGATCGGCCACCGCAAGGACGACGAAGGTCGCTCCGTGCGCATCTGCCGCCGTTGCAGCGGCGACATCTGAGGAGCGGAACTGTGTCCACGACCACCGAAGCCGGGCCCGGCGCCGCCGAGCGGCAGGCGCCTCGGCTGCAGGCCCGCTACCGCGGGCAGATCGTGCCCGCGCTGCGCGAGCAGTTCGGCTACCGCAACGTCATGCAGGTGCCGACGTTGACCAAGGTCGTCGTCAACATGGGTGTCGGCGAGGCCGCCCGGGACGCCAAGCTGATCGACGGCGCCGTCCGCGACCTCACCGCGATCAGTGGGCAGAAGCCGACGGTCCGCCGGGCGACGAAGTCCATCGCCCAGTTCAAGCTGCGTGAGGGCATGCCCATCGGGGTGAAGGTGACCTTGCGCAACGCGCGGATGTGGGAGTTCGTCGACCGGCTGCTCGCGGTCGCCCTGCCCCGCATCCGTGACTTCCGCGGGCTCTCGCCGCAGCAGTTCGACGGCAACGGCAACTACACGTTCGGTCTCAACGAGCAGTCGATGTTCCACGAGATCGACCAGGACCGGATCGACCGCGTGCGTGGCATGGACATCACGCTCGTCACCACCGCCCGCACCGACGACGAGGGACGCGCGTTGCTGCGCCAGCTCGGCTTCCCGTTCAAGGAGTCCTGACCCATGGCGAAGAAGGCCCTGGTCAACAAGGCCGCTGCGAAGCCCAAGTTCAAGGTCCGCGGCTACACCCGCTGCCAGCGCTGCGGGCGGCCGCGGGCGGTGTACCGGGTGTTCGGCCTGTGCCGCATCTGCGTCCGCCAGATGGCGCACGCCGGCGAGCTGCCCGGCGTGACCAAGAGCTCCTGGTAACCACCACTTCGCCGTAGGCCTGCGGGTTCGGAACCGCGGCGGGAGAGAACCGAGTGACACGATGACCATGACCGACCCGATCGCCGACATGCTCACCCGTCTGCGCAACGCCAACTCCGCATACCACGACACCGTGCGGATGCCGCACAGCAAGATCAAGACTCATATTGCCGAAATCCTCCAGCAGGAGGGCTACGTCGCCGGCTGGCGGGTCGAGGACGCCGCCGAGACCGGCGGCGTGGGCTCCGAGCTCGTCGTGGACCTCAAGTACGGGCCGAACCGCGAGCGGACCATCGCCGGGGTCCGGCGCATCTCCAAGCCGGGCCTGCGGGTCTACGCGAAGGCAACCAACCTGCCCCGGGTTCTCGGCGGCCTCGGAGTGGCGATCATCTCGACGTCCTCGGGGCTGCTCACGGACCGGCAGGCCACCAAGCGCGGCGTGGGCGGCGAAGTCCTCGCCTACGTCTGGTAACGGGAGAGGAGACGAGCATGTCGCGTATCGGACGGCTACCCATCCCGGTTCCCAGCGGGGTGCAGGTCGACATCGCTGACCGACTGGTCACGGTGACCGGGCCCAAGGGCACCCTCTCGCACACCGTCGCGGCCCCGATCAGCATCGAGCGGGCCGAGGACGGCACGCTCTCGGTGACCCGCCCCGATGACGAGGGACGCAACCGGGCGCTGCACGGGCTATCGCGCAGCCTGGTGGCCAACATGGTCACCGGCGTCACCGACGGCTACAGCAAGACGCTCGAGATCGTCGGGGTCGGCTACCGGGTGCAGGCGCGGGGAAGTGACCTCGAGTTCGCGCTCGGGTTCAGTCACCCGGTCCACATCCCGGCCCCGGCCGGCATCCGCTTCGAGGTGCAGACCCCGACCCGGCTCGTGGTCAGCGGGATCGACAAGCAGCAGGTCGGCGAGGTCGCCGCGACGCTGCGCAAGCTGCGCAAGCCCGACCCGTACAAGGGCAAGGGCGTGCGTTACCAGGGCGAGGTCGTGCGCCGCAAGGTCGGGAAGGCGGGCAAGTAGGCATGGCGTCGAGAACAGGATCGGTCCCAACCAACACCTCCGCGGCGCGGCGGATCGCCCGCGCCCGTCGTCACTTCCGGGTCCGCAAGAAGGTCGCCGGTACCCCCGACCGGCCGCGGCTGGTCGTCACCCGCTCCGCCCGGCACATCTCGGCGCAGGTCGTCGACGACCTGGCCGGGGCTACCCTGGTGGCGGCGTCCTCGCTGGACGCGTCGGTCCGCGACGCTGCCGGTGACAAGAAGGCCCGCTCCGGGGTCGTCGGACGGTTGCTCGCCGAGCGGGCCGCCGCCGCCGGCATCACCGCCGTGGTCTTCGACCGTGGCGGAAACCGCTACACCGGCCGGATCGCCGCGTTGGCCGATGCGGCCCGCGAGGGCGGCCTGGACTTCTGATGCACCGGATCGCCACGCAGCACCGACACCGCAACGAGAGAAGGAACGTCTGATGCCAGGACCCCAGCGCCGCGGCAGCACCGCCGGCGGCAACGATCGGCGGGATCGCCGGGATGGCCGGGGTGCCGCGGCGGAGAAAACGGCCTACGTCGAGCGGGTCGTCGCCATCAACCGGGTCGCCAAGGTCGTCAAGGGTGGTCGCCGGTTCAGCTTCACCGCGCTGGTCGTCGTCGGGGACGGCGACGGCGCCGTCGGCGTCGGCTACGGCAAGGCCAAGGAGGTGCCGGCCGCGATCGCCAAGGGCGTCGAGGAGGCCAAGAAGCACTTCTTCAAGGTCCCGCGGATCGCCGGCACCATCCCGCACCCGATCGTGGGTCGGGCCGCGGCCGGCGAGGTCATGCTCCGTCCCGCCAGCCCCGGCACCGGTGTAATCGCCGGCGGCCCGGTCCGCGCGGTGCTCGAGTGCGCCGGTATCCACGACGTGCTCTCGAAGTCGCTCGGCTCCTCGAACGCCATCAACATCGTGCACGCCACGGTGGCGGCGCTGAAGGGCCTGAGCCGCCCGGAGGAGATCGCCGCCCGCCGCGGGCTGCCGATCGAGGACGTCGCTCCGGCCGCCATGCTGCGCGCCCGCGCCGCCGCGGGGGTCTGAGGTGGCCCAAATCAAGATCACGCAGGTGCGCTCCGGCATCGGTGGCCAGCGCAACCAGCGCGAGACGCTGCGCACGCTGGGATTGCGCCGGCTGCGCGACTCCGCGGTCCAGGAGGACCGGCCCGAGATCCGCGGGATGGTCGCGACCGTCGCCCACCTGGTGACGGTCGAGGAGGTCGGGCCGGCCAGCGGCGCCGACGAGGAGGGTTCGCCATGACGCTCAAGGTCCACCACCTGCGCCCCGCACCGGGGTCCCGCACCGCGCGGACCCGGGTCGGTCGCGGCGAAGGCTCCAAGGGGCAGTCCTCCGGTCGCGGCACCAAGGGCACCAAGGCCCGCTACCAGGTGCCCGCCCGGTTCGAGGGTGGCCAGATGCCGCTGCACATGCGGCTGCCCAAGCTCAAGGGGTTCACGAACCGGTTCCGGACCGAATACCAGGTGGTCAACCTGGACCGGCTCGGCCAACTGTTCCCGGACGGCGGCAGCGTCGGCGTCGAGGACCTGGTCGCCCGCGGGGCGGTCCGGTCCGACTCGCTGGTCAAGGTGCTCGGGACCGGCGAGCTCGGGGTCGCGCTGCAGGTCCGGGCGCATGCCTTCTCCGGTGCCGCCCGCGAGAAGATCGCGGCCGCCGGCGGGACCGCCACGAAGATCTAGCCGGCGCAGCTGCCCGCCGTCGGAGCCCGGCGGCTCCGGTCGGGCCGCGGCGGTTCCCTGGTCGGCCCCGGGCGCGTCATGCAGACTGTTAGAGTCCTCGTGTCGGTGCCGAGCCGGTAAAGCCTCGGCCGACCGGCGCGACGGCGCCAGCAGCCCTGCGGCCACCCGGTCGCCGGTACCACCGTCCGCCCACCGCCCCGCCCACAGACCCGGCTGGGCCGACCTCGCGGGATCCGCGCAGGAGGAGCCGTGCTCACCGCCTTCGGCCGGGCCTTCCGGACGCCAGACCTGCGCAACAAGATGCTGTTCGTCATCGGCATCATCGCGCTGTACCGGCTCGGCTCGGTGGTGCCGTCCCCGGGCGTCGACTACCAGGCCATCCACAGCTGCATCAAGCAGACCGAGAACTCCACCGTCTACACGCTGGTCAACCTCTTCAGCGGCGGCGCGCTGCTCCAGCTGTCGATCTTCGCGCTCGGGATCATGCCGTACATCACCAGCAGCATCATCGTGCAGCTGCTGATCGTGGTGATTCCGCGGCTCGAGGCGCTGAAGAAGGAAGGGCAGTCCGGACAGGCCAAGCTCACCCAGTACACCCGCTACCTCACGATCGCACTCGCGATCCTGCAGTCCACCGGGATCGCGGCGCTGGCCCGCGGCGTACCGAGCAACCTGTTCCCGTCCTGCAACCAGGCGCTGCTGGTGGACACGTCGGTGTTCCGGATCACCACGCTCGTGCTCACCATGACCGCGGGCACTGCGGTGATCATGTGGCTGGGCGAGCTGATCACCGACCGCGGCATCGGGAACGGCATGTCGATCCTCATCTTCACCTCGATCTCGGCCCGGCTGCCCGCCCAGGGTGGCCGGATCCTGCAGACCAAGGGCGGTTTCGTCTTCGGCCTGGTCCTGGCGCTGGGCATCGTGATCGTCGCATCGGTGGTCTTCGTCGAGCAGGCCCAGCGGCGGATCCCCGTGCAGTACGCCAAGCGCATGATCGGCCGGCGGATGTACGGCGGCACCTCGACGTACCTGCCGCTGAAGGTCAACCAGGCCGGCGTCATCCCGGTGATCTTCGCGTCGTCGCTGCTCTACCTCCCGCAGCTGCTGGCCAACGTGTGGCGGAGCAACACCGGCTTCCAGACCTTCGTGCAGCACTACCTGGTCAGGAGCGACAGCCCGGTCTACCTGCTCACGTACTTCTCGCTGATCCTGTTCTTCACGTACTTCTACGTGGCGATCACGTTCAACCCGACCGAGGTGTCGGACAACATGAAGAAGTACGGCGGCTTCGTGCCCGGCATCCGCCCGGGCCGGCCGACCGCCGAGTACCTCGACTACATCCTGTCCCGGATCACCCTGCCTGGCGCGATCTATCTCGGCATCATCGCGGTCATCCCGTACGTCGCGCTGGCCTTCCTTGGCAGCAGCGAGCAGTTCCCGTTCGGCGGCACGGCGATCCTCATCCTCGTCGGCGTCGGCCTTGACACCGTGAAGCAGATCGAGAGCCAGCTGATGCTGCGCAACTACGAGGGCTTCCTCCGGTAGTGCGCCTCGTCCTCGTCGGGCCTCCGGGAGCGGGAAAGGGGACCCAGGCCCAGTACATCGCGTCGCACCTGTCGATCCCGAAGATCTCGACCGGCGACATC
The DNA here is from genome assembly GCA_038253225.1 of Mycobacteriales bacterium. Lineage (GTDB taxonomy): Bacteria > Actinomycetota > Actinomycetes > JALYNC01 > JALYNC01 > JBBSHH01. The sequence goes on from JBBSHH010000005.1 coordinate 17,768, forward strand.
TTCCGGGCCAACGTCAGCCAGGGCACCGAGCTGGGCACGCAGGCCAAGGCCTACATGGACTCCGGAGACCTGGTGCCGGACGCGGTCACCATCGAGATGGTGCGCGACCGGTTGTCCGAGGACGACGCGGTCAAGGGGTTCCTGCTCGACGGCTTCCCTCGCAACGTGCCGCAGGCGCAGGTCCTCGAGGACATGCTGCTGGAGATGGGAGCCCGGCTCGACGTGGTGCTGGAGCTCGTGGTCGACGACGACGAAGTGGTGCGCCGGCTCTCCGGGCGGCGTACCTGCCGAGCGTGCAACCACGTCTGGCACGTCGATTTCGACCCGCCCGCGGTCGAGGGCGTCTGTGACCGATGCGGAGGCGAGCTGTTCCAGCGCGACGACGACCGGGAGGAGACGATCCGGCACCGGCTCGAGGTCTACGCCGCGCAGACCGCGCCGCTCATCGCGCTCTACGCCGAGCAGCGCATCCTGGTGGGGTTGGACGCGATGGGGCCGGTGGACGATGTGACCGACCGGGCGGTCGCGGCGTTGCGGCCGTACGGTCGATGAGGTCCGGGTGGGCGGCATGGGGAGAGGGCAGCGACGGATGATCCAGATCAAGACCGAGGTCGAGATCGCCAAGATGCGAACGGCCGGTCTGGTCGTGGGCCGCACCCTCGAGGAGCTGCGGGACGCCGTCCGGCCGGGCCTGACCACCGCGGACCTGGATGCGCTCGCTGCGGCGGCGATCCGGGCGGCCGGCGCGGTGCCGTCGTTCCTCGGCTACCGCGGCTTCCCGGCCGTCATCTGCACCTCGGTCAACGACGAGATCGTGCACGGCATCCCCAGTCCGCGCCGGGTGCTGCGGGAGGGCGACATCGTCTCGATCGACTGCGGCGCGATCGTCGACGGCTATCACGGTGACGCCGCCATCACCGTCCCGGTGGGCGAGGTCGCGCCGGAGCTGACCGAACTGATGCGGGTGTGCGAGGAGTCGATGTGGCGGGGCTTCGCCGCGGCGTCGCTCGGCGGCCGGCTCTCCGACATCAGCGCCGGGGTGGAGCGCTACATCCGGGCGCAGCCGCATCGCTACGGCATCGTCGAGGAGTACGTCGGGCACGGCATCGGCACCGAGATGCACCAGGACCCCCAGCTGCCCAACTACGCGCCGAAGGGTCCGGGCCGCGGTCCGAAGCTGGTCCGCGGGCTGGCGCTCGCGGTCGAGCCGATGGTCAACTTGGGTGCCCAGCACACCCGGGTGCTCGGCGACAGGTGGACGGTGGTGACCGCGGACGGTCTCCCGTCGGCGCACTTCGAGCACACGTTTACCCTCACCGACGACGGCCCGTGGGTGCTGACGGCCCTGGATGGCGGGCGGTCCCGGTTGCAGCCGCTGCTGGCGGCTGCCGGGCCGGCCGGTCGCTGAACCCCGGGCAGCCGGACCGATGTCCACCGACCCCTCGATCCGCGCCGGCGACGACGACCGCGAGCGGGTCGCAGCGGCGCTGCGGGAGCACTACGCCGCCGGTCGGATTAGCGCTGAGGAGCTCGAGGAGCGGCTGACCGCTACCTGGTCGGCGCGGACCGTCGGGGAGCTGCAGGTGCAGATCGCGGACCTACCGCCGGAGCACGAGGTGTACGAGCTGCCGGTGCCCGCGCGGCCGGTCGGGTCGGCGGTGCACCACCAGGCCGGCCGGGTGGACCGTCATGACCAGGCGCTGCGGGCCCGGCTGGCCTCCTACGTCGGGCTGGTCGCGCTGATGCTGGTGATCTGGGTGGCCAGCGGCGGCGGGTACTTCTGGCCGATCTGGGTGATCGCGCCGGGCGGGATCGGGCTGCTCACCTCGGTGCTGCGCGGGCGGGACCGGTGAGCGTGCGTCCGGTCGGGCGGCTGGTCACGCTGCGCCCGCTCACCCGTGCCGACCTCGAGCTGTTCGACGGCTGGCACCTCGACGGGAGGCTGGCGAGTGAGTTCGACACGTTCGGGCTTCGACGCGCGGAACGGCACCGTGGTGCGTACGAGGAGACCGGGCTGCTCACCGAGGACGGGGGAGACCTGGTCGTCATGACGACCGACGGCGCGGAGCCGGTCGGTGACGTCCAGTGGCATGCCGTGCGGTATGGCCCCAACCGGGGCTCCATCGCGCTGAACATCGGCATCACCTTGCGGACCGATGCCCGGGGACGTGGCTACGGCAGCGAGGCGCAGGCGCTGCTCGCGGCGTACCTGCTCGGCTGGACCACCGCGAACCGGATCGAGGCCAGCACCGACCTCGCCAACCTGGCCGAGCAGCGGGCGCTCGAGCGGGCCGGATTCACCCGGGAGGGCGTGCTGCGGGGGGCGAGCTTCCGGTCCGGCGCGTACCACGACATGGTGTCCTTCAGCCGGCTGCGCTCCGACCAGCCGCCCCGCTGAGACCGGCCGGGGCCGGGGCTCGGCGGGCTTGGCCGCCGGGCCGGCGACCACGTACACTGACGCCTCGGCCCCGGTGTCGGGCCGCTCACGGCTGCCGTGAGCTGGCCGTTCGCAGGAACGGGCGCCCGCACCAGTCCGTACGACGAGCAGTTTCGGCGTGCGAGCAGCCCGACACCATCATGAGCACCAGCGAGGCGGAACGCGGAGGACATGCCGAAGAAGGAAGGCGCCATCGAGATCGAGGGTCAGGTCGTCGAGCCGTTGCCGAACGCGATGTTCCGCGTCGAGCTGGCGAACGGCCACCGGGTCCTCGCTCACATCAGCGGCAAGATGCGGATGCACTACATCCGCATCCTCCCGGGCGACCGGGTGGTCGTGGAGCTCAGCCCCTACGACCTGTCGCGAGGGCGCATCGTCTACCGCTACAAGTAAGCCGGCTCCTGCCGGACCGAAGGGCACGGCGACCCCGGTCGCTGTCATGAGGAGAAGCAGCGAATGAAGGTCAAGCCGAGCGTCAAGAAGATCTGCGACAAGTGCAAGGTGATCCGCCGGCACGGGCGGGTCATGGTGATCTGCGACAACCTGCGTCACAAGCAGCGGCAGGGCTGACCGGCCACCCCACTGGCCCCTCACCGAGCCGCACAACCGTCGGCACAACAGCGGCACAACCAGCCGCACCAGAGCGCGCACCACCGTCCCGACCTCGGTCGGCGGCGGATCCCCGGTCGGAGGCCGGGGCCCGGCCCGGGCAGGCCGGGACGGTGCGGGCTGGAGACCTCCGCAAGCACAAGGAGTTCGCCCATGGCTCGCCTCGTCGGCGTCGACCTTCCGCGCGACAAGCGCATGGAGGTCGCGCTCACCTACATCTTCGGCATCGGCCGCACCCGAGCGCTCGAGACGCTGCAGGGCACCGGTGTCAGCCCCGACCTTCGGTCCCGCGACCTGTCCGACGACGACGTCGTTCGACTGCGGGACTGGATCGAGGCGAACTACAAGACCGAGGGCGACCTGCGCCGCGAGGTGCAGGCCGACATCCGGCGCAAGATCGAGATTGGTTGCTACCAGGGCATCCGGCACCGCCGCGGGCTCCCGGTCCACGGTCAGCGCACACACACCAACGCCCGGACCCGCAAGGGTCCGCGCAAGGCCGTGGCCGGGAAGAAGAAGGTCGGCAAGAAGTAGCCCCAGCACGCCCGCCGTCCCTCACCGGGCGACTGGACCGATGACCTCGTTTCCTTAGGAGACCGCAGCAGATGCCCCCCAAGACCCGCGCGGGTGCCGCCAAGAAGGTGCGCCGCAAGGAGAAGAAGAACATTGCCCACGGACACGCGCACATCAAGAGCACGTTCAACAACACGATCGTGTCGATCACCGATCCGAACGGCAACGTGATCTCGTGGGCCAGCGCCGGCCACGTCGGCTTCAAGGGCTCCCGCAAGTCCACGCCGTACGCCGCGCAGATGGCGGCGGAGTCGGCCGCCCGCAAGGCGCAGGAGCACGGGATGCGCAAGGTCGACGTCTTCGTCAAGGGCCCCGGCTCCGGCCGGGAAACCGCCATCCGGTCGCTGTCCGCGACGGGGCTCGAGGTCGGGCAGATCTCCGACGTGACACCAACTCCCCACAACGGGTGCCGCCCCCCGAAGCGGCGGAGGGTTTGATCTAGATGGCCAGGTACACCGGTGCGGACTGCAGGCGCTGCCGCCGCGAGAAGATGAAGCTGTTCCTCAAGGGCTCCAAGTGCGAGTCGCCGAAGTGCCCGATCGAGATCCGGCCGTACCCGCCGGGCGAGCACGGTCGGGGTCGGACCAAGGACAGCGAGTACCTCCTGCAGATGCGGGAGAAGCAGAAGTGCGCCCGGATCTACGGCGTTCTCGAGAAGCAGTTCCGCGGCTACTACGAGGAGGCGAACCGCAAGCAGGGCAAGACCGGTGAGAACCTGCTGCGCCTGCTCGAGAGCCGCCTCGACAACGTGGTCTACCGCGCCGGGTTCGCCAAGAGCCGAGACATGGCCCGCCAACTGGTTCGCCACGGGCACCTGCTCGTCAACGGCGGCAAGGTGGACATCCCGTCGTACCGCGTCGGCGAGAACGACATCATCGAGGTCCGGGCCGCGTCCCTGGAGCTGACCCCGTTCATCATCGCGCGGGCCGAGGCCGGCAGCCGGCCGGTGCCGGCCTGGCTCGAGGTCATCGCGAACCGGATGCGCATCCTCGTGCACGCCCTCCCGGCCCGGCAGGTCATCGACACGCCGGTCCAGGAGCAGCTCATCGTCGAGCTCTACTCCAAGTAGCGCTCGACGGCCTGTCACCCCCTACGGGCCTCAAATAGCGGTGGCCCACCAAGGAGTTCGCTTCCATGCTCATCGCCCAGCGCCCCACCCTCGTCGAGGAGCCCGTCGACGAGGCCCGTTCCCGCTTCGTCATCGAGCCGCTCGAGCCTGGCTTCGGATACACCCTCGGCAACTCGCTGCGGCGCACGCTGCTCTCCTCGATCCCCGGCGCGGCGGTCACCAGCATCCGGGTCGAGGGGGTCCTGCACGAGTTCACCACCGTGCCGGGCGTCAAGGAGGACGTCACCGACCTCATCCTCAACATCAAGGAGCTGGTCGTCTCCAGCGAGCATGACGAGCCGGCGGTGATGTACCTGCGCAAGCAGGGCCCCGGCGAGGTCACCGCCGCCGACATCGCGCCGCCGGCCGGCGTCGACGTGCACAACCCCGACCTGCACCTGGCCACCCTCAACGGGAAGGCCAAGCTCGAGATCGAGCTGACGGTGGAGCGCGGTCGCGGCTACGTCTCCGCGGTGCAGAACAAGCAGGCCGGCCAGGAGATCGGCCGCATCCCGGTCGACTCGATCTACTCGCCGGTGCTCAAGGTCACCTACAAGGTCGAGGCCACCCGGGTCGAGCAGCGCACCGACTTCGACCGGCTGGTCGTGGACGTGGACACCAAGTCCTCGATGTCGCCGCGGGACGCGATGGCCAGCGCCGGCAAGACGCTGGTCGAGCTGTTCGGGCTGGCCCGCGAGCTCAACGTGGAGGCCGAGGGCATCGACATCGGGCCGTCGCCGGACCAGGCGGCGCTCGCCGCGGACCTGGCGCTGCCGATCGAGGAGCTCGACCTCACCGTGCGCTCCTACAACTGCCTCAAGCGCGAAGGCATCCACTCGGTCGGGGAGTTGGTGTCCCGCAGCGAGGCGGACCTGCTCGACATCCGCAACTTCGGGGCGAAGTCGATCGACGAGGTGAAGGCCAAACTGCACGGGATGGGCTTGCAGCTCAAGGACTCCCCGCCCGGCTTCGACCCGGCCAACGTCGTCGACACCTACGGCGCCGACGACTACGACGACCAGGGGTATGCCGAGACCGAGCAGCTCTGACCCGAGCGCCGGACGTCCACCCGGCACCCGATCCTCTAGGAGAGCGACGACATGCCCACGCCCACGAAGGGCCCCCGTCTCGGCGGTGGTCCCGCGCACGAGCGGCTGATCCTGGCTAACCTCGCCACGGCGCTGTTCGAGCACGGCCACATCACCACCACCCAGGCGAAGGCCAAGCGGCTGCGACCGCTGGCCGAGCGCCTGATCACCTTCGCTAAGCGCGGCGACCTGCACGCCCGCCGGCGGGTGCTCACGGTGGTCCGGGACCGGGGTGTCGTGCACACGCTGTTCGCCGACATCGGCCCGCGGTTCGCCGAGCGGCCGGGCGGCTACACCAGGATCACCAAGCTGGGTCCTCGCAAGGGCGACAACGCCCCGATGGCGGTCATCGCGCTGGTCGAGGGTCGGACCGTCGCGCAGCAGGCGGTCGGCGAGGCGGAGCGGGCCCGCGGCAGCCGGTTCCGCCGCGACATCCGCCCGACGGGTCGGTCTGCGCCGGCGACGGCGCCCGTACCGACGGCGACCGTACCGACGGCGCCCGTACCGACGGAGGGCGAGGCCGACGGCGCGGCCGGGGCAGCCGGGACCGGCGCCCCCACCGGCAGCCCGGACATTTCTGACCGGCCGCAGGTTCCGGTGCCCACCGAGGGGGGCGACACAGAGGTCGTGACCGAACCGGTCGACTCCGCGTCGGTGATCGGCGGGGACCAGCCGATGGCCGATCCGGCACGGGAGGCCGGTGACCAGCCGGCCGAGGGCACGACGTCGACCCAGACCGCCGACGCCGCCGGCACCGAGCCGGCCGAGGGCGACCGAGCCTGACCTCCCTCGCCCCGACCGAGCCCGCCGACCCCACCGGGGACGGCGGGCTCGTTCGTCTGCGCTTCGACCTCGGCTACGACGGCACCGGGTTCGCCGGCTGGGCCCGCCAGCCGGGTCAGCGGACCGTACAGGGCGTCGTCGAGGACGCGATCGCGACGGTGCTCCATCTCGGCGCGGCGCCCCGTCTGGTCGTCGCCGGGCGTACCGACGCCGGTGTGCACGCCCGCGGTCAGGTGGCGCACCTGGACCTGGAGGCGGCGCTGGTGCCACCGGCGGTCCTCGATCGGGTCCCGGCCCGGCTCCTCGGCGTACTGCCCGCGGACGTCCGGGTACGCAGCGTCCTGCCGGCCGCGCCCGGCTTCGACGCCCGGTTCTCTGCGCTGGCGCGGCGCTACATCTACCGGGTCTGCGACGACCCGCTCGGCGCGGACCCGCTGCGCCGCTGGGACACGCTGCTGCACCCGCGTCCGCTCGACCTCGACCGGCTGGCCGCCGGATCCGTGCCGCTGCTCGGGGAACACGACTTCGCGCCGTTCTGCCGGCGTCGGGAGGGGGCGACGACCGTCCGCCGGCTGCAGCGACTGGACTGGTCTCGGGACACCGACGGCAGCGCCCTCGCCACCGTCGAGGCGGACGCCTTCTGTCACTCGATGGTGCGATCGTTGGTCGGCGCGCTGCTGCCGGTGGGCGACGGTCGGCGCCCACCGGAGTGGCCCCGTGGCGTGCTCAGCGCGGGTGTTCGCGATCCGCGGGTCCCGGTCGCGCCGGCACACGGCCTCACGCTTGTCGCCGTCCGCTACCCGCCGGCCGCGGAGCTCGGGTCCCGGGCCGACACGACCCGCCGGTTGCGCGGTTGATCGACCGTGGCCACGTCCCCGTTGGCCGACCGGGGCGGGAAAGCGCATGACGCCACCGCGGTCAGCCGGGAGACTTCTCGCCCGTGGGACACATCGACCTCAGCTCCGTGCGGTACCTGCTGCCCGACGGGCGGGAGCTGCTTACCGATGTCTCGTTCCGGGTCGGCGACGGCGCCCGGGTGGCGTTGGTCGGCGCGAACGGCACCGGCAAGACGACGCTGCTGCGGATCCTCGCGGGCGACCTGGCAGCGACCGGCGGCACGATCAGCCGCAGCGGTGGTCTCGGTGCCATGCGGCAGTTCATCGGGTCGGTCCGCGACGACAGCACGGTGCGCGACCTGCTGGTCGGCGTCGCACCCGAGCGGTTGCAGACCGCGGTGGCCGCCCTCGACGACGCCGAGCTGGTGCTCATGGAGCGCGACGACGAGCGGTCGCAGCTGCGCTATGCGCATGCGCTGACCGACTACGGCGACGCCGGCGGCTACGACGCAGAGGTCCGCTGGGACGTCTGCACGACCGAGGCGCTCGGGCTGCCCTTCGAGCGGGCGAAGTGGCGGGAGGTCCGGACCCTGTCCGGTGGGGAACAGAAGCGGCTGGTCCTCGAGGCGCTGCTGCGCGGACCGGACGAGGTCCTGCTGCTCGACGAGCCCGACAACTACCTCGACGTGCCGGCCAAGCGCTGGCTCGAGGACCGGCTGGGCGAGACCGCCAAGACCGTGCTGTACGTGAGCCACGACCGGGAGCTGCTGGCCCGGACCGCGACCCGGATCGTCACGCTGGAGGGCCGCAGCGCCTGGACCCACGGCGGCGGCTTCGCCGGCTACCACCAGGCTCGCCGGGAGCGACTCGAGCGGCTCGACGAGCTGCATCGGCGCTGGACCGAGGAGCACACCCGGCTCGTCGAGCTGGTCCGGACCCTGCAGCAGCAGGCGGCGATCTCGCCCGGCATGGCCTCGCGGTACCACGCGATGCAGACGCGGTTGGCCAGGTTCGAGGCGGCCGGGCCGCCGCTGGAGCGCCCGAAGGAGCAGAACGTCACGATGCGCTTCGGCGGTGGCCGGACGGGTGTTCGGGCGCTGACCTGCTCCGGCCTGGAGCTGTCCGGACTGGTGGCGCCGTTCGACTGCGAGATCTTCTACGGGGAGCGGGTCGCGGTGCTCGGGGCCAACGGCTCGGGGAAGTCGCACTTCCTGCGGCTGCTCGCCGGCGGTTCGGTGCGCCACACCGGCTCCTGGCGCCTCGGTGCGCGGGTGGTGCCCGGCCTGTTCGCGCAGACGCACGACCGCCCGGAGCTCGACGGCCGGACGCTGGTCGACATCCTCTGGCACCAGGCCCACGACCGCGGCAAGGCGATCGGAGCGCTGCGGCGCTACGAGCTGGCGGAGCAGGCCGACGTCGGTTTCGACGAGCTCTCCGGCGGTCAGCAGGCCCGGTTCCAGATCCTGTTGCTGGCGATCGACGGCGCGACCTTGCTCTTGCTCGACGAGCCCACCGACAACCTCGACATCGCCTCCGCGGAGGCCCTCGAGGAGGGCCTCGCCGCCTACGACGGGACCGTGCTCGCGGTCACCCACGACCGGTGGTTCGCGCGTGGGTTCGACCGGTTCCTCGTCTTCGGCGAGGACGGCACCGTGCGGGAGTTCAGCGAGCCGGTGTGGGAGGAGGCTCGCCCGGTGCGCTAGCGACGCCGCAACGACGACGGCCCGGGCGCACTCGGTCCGTACCGCCGCTTTGACCCCTTCCCGGCGCGGTCGGTATCCTTGGCGGCCGCGGCAACGCGCAGGTGCCCGTGCGCGCTGTAGATGCGCCGGTCGGCGCACCCGCAGGTGCCGGGTGCCGGCGCTGGCCGCCGCTCAACCGCCGCTCTACCGCAGCGTTGTTCCCCCGGTTCCAACCCGACCCGAAGGCCTGCCCGTGCGCACGTACAGTCCCAAGGCCGCCGACGTCCAGCGTCAGTGGCACGTCATCGACGCGACCGACATCGTGCTCGGCCGGCTGGCGAGCCAGACCGCCCGGCTGTTGCGTGGCAAGCACAAGGCGATCTTCGCGCCGCACGTCGACACCGGTGACTTCGTGATCATCGTCAACGCCGCCAAGGTCGCGCTGACCGGTAGCAAGCGCGAGCAGAAGCTGGCCTACCGGCACTCGGGGTACCCGGGCGGTCTGCGCGCGGTTCGCTACACCGAGCTGTTGGCCCAGCGACCGGCGGTCGCGGTGGAGAAGGCGGTCAGGGGAATGCTGCCGCACACCACCCTCGGCCGGCAGATGCTGTCCAAGCTCAAGGTCTACGCCGGCCCGAACCACCCGCATCAGGCGCAGCAGCCGGTGCCCTACGAGCTGTCCCAGGTCGCGCAGTAGTTCGGCCACACCGACGTACGACGAAGGATTGAGGCAACCGTGGCCGAGATGACCACAGTAGGGACCGACACGCTCGACAGCGGTCTGCCCGCGACCACGCTGGACGCGGCGCAGCTGCCGACGCCGGAGACGACCGTGGCCGCCGGGGTGAGCGACCCTGGCGCTGCGGCCGAGGGCGTGCCGGCACCGCGGCGGGTGGCCGCCGGTCCGGCCGGCGCCACCGGCCGGCGCAAGGAGGCGATCGCGCGGGTCCGGCTGGTGCCGGGCAGCGGCCAGTGGACGATCAACGGCAAGACGCTCGAGCGCTACTTTCCGAACAAGGTGCACCAGCAGTCGGTGCGCGAGCCGTTCGTGACCCTCGAGCTCGGCGACCTCTACGACGTCATCGCGCGGCTCTCCGGCGGCGGGGTGTCGGGCCAGGCCGGTGCGCTGCGGCTGGGCATCGCCCGGGCGCTGATCGACGTCGACGTGGAGAACCGGCCGCCGCTGAAGAAGGCGGGTTTCCTCACCCGGGACGCGCGGGTCAAGGAGCGGAAGAAGTACGGCCTGAAGAAGGCCCGCAAGGCTCCGCAGTACTCCAAGCGCTAGCCGGGACGCGTCGGTCGTGGGCCTCCTGTTCGGTACCGACGGCGTCCGCGGACTGGCCAACGGCGACCTGACCGCCGAGTTGGCGCTCGACCTGGCCGTGGCGGCCGCGCACGTGCTGGCCGAGCATCGCAGCGGTCCGGGGCGGCCGCTCGCCGTGGTCGGCCGCGACCCGCGGGCGTCCGGAGAGTTTCTCGAGGCGGCGGTCGTCGCCGGGCTCGCCAGCGCCGGCGTCGACGTGCTGCGGCTCGGCGTACTGCCGACTCCGGGTGTCGCTTTCCTCACCGGCGCGCTCGGCGCAGACCTCGGCGTAATGCTCTCCGCCAGCCACAACGCGATGCCCGACAACGGCATCAAGTTCTTCGACCGGGACGGGTTCAAGCTGCCGGACTCGGTCGAGGACGAAGTGGAGGGCCGCCTCGGCGAGCTGTGGCAGCGACCCACCGGCGCGGCGGTCGGCCGGGTGTCCGGTGACGAGACGGCGGTCGAGCGCTACGCCGGACATCTGCTCGCCGCCGCGCCGCAGCGCCTCGACGGGCTACGGGTCGTCGTCGACTGCGCGCACGGCGCCGCCGCGGCGGTGGCGCCCGACGTGCTGCGCCGAGCCGGTGCGGAGGTCATCGCGATCGGCGCGAGCCCCACCGGCCTGAACATCAACGACGGCGTCGGTTCGACGCACCCCGCAGCGCTGCAGGCGGCCGTCCGGGAGCATGCCGCCGACGCGGGCATCGGTCACGACGGCGATGCCGACCGTTGCCTCGCCGTCGACGCCGCCGGGCGGCTCGTCGACGGGGACGCCATCCTCGCGATCTGTGCGGTGGCTGCGGCCGGCGGCGGTCGCCTTCGCGGCAACGCGGTGGTGACCACGGTGATGACCAACCTCGGGTTCCGGCAGGCGATGTCCGCCCGCGGGATCCGGGTCGTCGAGACGCCGGTCGGGGACCGCTACGTCCTCGAAGCCATGCGCCGGAACGGGCTCAGCCTCGGCGGTGAGCAGTCGGGGCACGTGGTGTTCCTCGACCACGCGACCACCGGCGACGGCATCCTCACCGCGCTGCAGCTGCTCGGCGAGGTCGCCGCCAGCGGCGCACCGCTGGCCGAGCTCGCCGCCGTGATGACCCGGCTGCCACAGGTGTTGATCAACGTGTCTGGAGTCGACCGCCAACGGGCGGCGAGCTCGATCGAGTTGGCTGCGGCCGTCGAGGCCGCGGGTGCGGAGCTGGGAAGCGACGGCCGGGTGCTGGTCCGCCCCAGCGGCACCGAGCCGCTGGTGCGGGTGATGGTGGAGGCCAACACGGCCGAGCGGGCGCAGGCGGTCGCCGAGCAGCTCGCCGGCGTCGTCGCCAGCGCGCTGCGCTGACCGCGCCGCCAACGGTCAGCCTGGCGGAGCGGCGACGGTACGTCAGCCGTCCGGGGCGTGGCTCGGGGGCCGGACCCGATACCTCCGGCCGGCCGGGCTGGTCCAGGTCGCGCCGCCGTCCGGTCGTGCCTCCAGTCGCCAACCGCCATGCGTCTTGGCCCGGTGGTGCCGTCGGCAGAGCGGACCCAGGTTGTCGAGGCTGGTGGGTCCACCCGCGGTGTAGGCCTGGGCGTGGTCGATGTCGCAGCGCCGCGCGGGCACCGCGCAGCCGGGGAACCGGCACACCGGGTGCCGCGCCAGGACGCGCCGCCGCAGCTCGGCCGTCGGCCGGTAGCCGGGCAGGTCGGCGGCCGGGAGCCAGTCGCGGGCGGCGCCCACGAACTGCCGCTGCCACTGCCCTTCGGCAGCCAGCCGGCGGGCGAGGGTGACCGGGATCGCGCCGTACCCGGCGAGCTCGCCGGGCATCTCGTCTAGACCCAGCAGGGTAGCGGCGGAGACGGTCACCTGGCTGTGCGGCCGGCTGCCGTGCCGGCTCGGCAGGGTGGGGTCGAGCAGGACCCCGCGAAAGATCTCGACGAGGGCGTCGGCCCGGCGGGCATCGATACCGCGGGTGGTCACCAGGGACCCGTGGCCGGTCGGCCAGCCCGTTCAGGGCCGCCATCACGGTGGCCGCGCCGTCGGCCGGCAGCAGCGCGTGCAGCTCGGCCATGCCGTCATCGACCGGCCAGCTGGCGACCAGCCGCTCGCGGAGGGCCCGCTCGTGCCGCTCGGCCCCACCCATCGGATCGGCGGCGAGCACCGCCCGGCGGGTCGCGCGGCGGGTCTCGGCGACCGTCTGCTCCGCCGCGCCGGCGAGCACCCGGGCCTGCACCCGCGCCGCCGCCTGCTCGGGCAGCGGCGCTACCGCCTCGACCAGCGTCACGGCCTGCCAGTAGGTGATGCGGCCGGCGGCCAGCGCGGCATGGGTCTGGGTCATCGGCCCGGCCAGGGCCCGGGCGACGTCGAGCCGCCGCTGCGCGGTCCCGGCCGAGAGACGCGAGCGCCGCCCCCACCTCTTCCCTGGTCCAGTCCTCGTCGGCCTGATCGGTGGCTTCGGCTATCGCGGCGAGCACCCGATGCTGCTCGGCGGCGACCCATGCGGCCAGCCGTTCCCAGCTGACCAGCAGGTCCAGTCGACCCGCGTCGTCGCAGTCCGCCGGGTCGATGCTGACGGCCAGAGCGGCGGTGGCCGGCCCCGGCGCCGCCGTGGCCAGCCGGCTCGTCAGTGACCCGGCCGCACCGACCGCTTGGGCTCCCCCGCCGGGCGACGCACTATCGAACATGTGTTCGATAGTACCCTCGCTCAGCAAGGATCCGATGCTCCGCGTCGACCCTGTGTACGGACCATGCCGGCCGCCACGGGTCCTCGCCCTACCGGCTCCGGCGCCGGCTGCGGCGTACGCCACGGGTCCTCGCCCTACCGGCTCCGGCGCCGGCTGCGCCGTACGCTGGCCGCCATGTGCGGAATCGTCGGCTACGTCGGTCACCGGGCCGCCCTGGACGTCGTGGTCGCCGGGCTGCGGCGCCTGGAGTACCGCGGTTATGACAGCGCCGGCGTGGCGATCCTCGACGGCAAGCTCGACGTCGAACGCAAGGCCGGCAAGCTCGGGAACCTCGAGGCCCAGCTGGCCGAGCACCCGATGCCCGGCAGCACCGGGATGGGCCACACACGGTGGGCCACCCACGGTGCCCCGACGGATGCCAACGCCCACCCGCACACCAGCTGCGACGGCGCGGTCGCAGTGATCCACAACGGGATCATCGAGAACTTCGCGGTCCTGCGCGCCGGCCTCGAGAGCCGCGGCCACGTCTTCGCCTCTGAGACCGACACCGAGGTGGTCGCGCACCTCCTGGAGGAGGCCTACGCCGGGGAGCTGGCGGCCGCGATGCGCGAGGTCTGCCGCCGGCTCGAGGGCGCGTTCACCCTCGTCGCGCTGCACCGGGACGCGCCAGACGTGGTCGTGGGTGCCCGCCGGGACTCCCCGTTGGTGATCGGTCGGGGCGAGGGCGAGCAGTTCCTCGCCAGCGACGTGTCCGCGTTCATCGCCCACACCCGCGACGCCGTCGAGCTCGGCCAGGATCAGGTGGTCGAGCTGCGGCGGGACGGCTACACGGTCACGACCTTCGACGGCGAACCGGCTCCGGTCGTCGAGTACCACGTCGACTGGGACGCCGGCGCCGCGGAGAAGGGCGGCTACCCCTACTTCATGCTCAAGGAGATCGCCGAGCAGCCGCAGGCGCTGGCCGACACGCTGCGCGGCCGGCTCAACGGCGCCGGCGTGCTCCAGCTCGACGAGGTGCGGCTGTCGGACCAGGAGCTGCGCGACATCGACAAGGTGTTCATCGTCGCCACCGGCACGGCCTACCACTCCGGGCTCGTCGCCAAGTACGCCATCGAGCACTGGTGCCGGCTGCCGTGTGAGGTCGAGATCGCCTCCGAGTTCCGCTACCGCGACCCGGTCCTCAACCGGTCCACGCTGGTGATCGCGGTCAGCCAGAGCGGCGAGACGATGGACACGTTGATGGCGGTGCGGCATGCCCGTGAGCAGCGCGCCCGGGTGCTCGCGATCTGCAACACCGTCGGGTCGGCCATCCCGCGCGAGTCCGACGCGGTGCTCTACACCCACGCCGGCCCGGAGATCGCGGTCGCCTCGACCAAGACCTTCCTCAGCCAGATCGCCGCTGCCTACCTGGTCGGGCTGACCCTCGCGCAGGTCCGCGGGACGAAGTACGGCGACGAGGTGGCCCGCGAGGTGCACCAGCTCGAGCTGATGCCGGCCCGTATCGAGCGCGTGCTCGCCACGCTCGACCCGGTGCGCGCGCTGGCCCGGGAGCTGCACGAGAGCAGGGCAGTGCTCTTCCTCGGCCGGCACGTCGGCTACCCGGTCGCGCTGGAGGGGGCGCTCAAGCTCAAGGAGCTCGCCTACATCCACGCCGAGGGCTTCCCGGCCGGTGAGCTCAAGCACGGCCCGATCGCCCTGATCGAGGCGGGGCTGCCGGTGGTGGTGATCGCCCCGTCGCCCCGGGGCCGCGGCGTCCTGCACGCCAAGCTGCTCTCCAACGTCCAGGAGGTCCGGGCCCGCGGCGCCCGCACGATCGTGGTCGCGGAGGAGGGGGACGGCGCCGTGCGTCCCCATGCCGACGACGTGATCTGGGTGCCGCCGGTGCCGACCTTGCTGGCACCGTTGGTCACCACCGTGCCGCTGCAGGTGTTCGCCTGCGAGTTCGCGCGCGCGAAGGGCCTCGACGTCGACCAGCCACGCAACCTGGCGAAGTCCGTCACCGTCGAGTAGCCGGGCCCGAGATGATCGTCGGTATCGGGGTGGACGTCGTCGACGTACGCCGGTTCGGTGCCGTCCTCGCCCGTACGCCGGCGGTGGCCGACCGACTGTTCGCCGGCAGCGAGCGCGGCCTGGCGCCGGAGCGGCTGGCGGTCCGGTTCGCGGCCAAGGAGGCGGTGGCCAAGGCACTCGGCGCTCCGCTGGGGTTGGCGTGGCACGACGTCGAGGTCGTGCTCGACCCCGAGGGACGGCCGCATCTCGAGGTCCGGGGCGGCGTGGCCGCCGTGGCCCGCCGCGCCGGCGTTCGACGCTGGCATGTGTCGCTGAGCCACGACGGCGGTACGGCGGTGGCCATGGTGCTGGCCGAGTCGTGAGGGCCGTGTCGTGAGGGCCGTGTCGTGAGGGCCGTGTCGTGAGGGCCGTGCATCCGGTCGCGGAGGTCCGGGCGGCGGAGGCGGCCGCGATGGCGGCGCTGCCCCCGGGTGCGCTCATGGCGCGGGCGGCCAGCGGGCTGGCCCGCCGCTGCGCGGCACTGCTCCCGGCGGTGTACGGCGCGCGGGTGGTGCTGCTGGTCGGCGCCGGCAACAACGGCGCGGACGCGCTCTGGGCCGGCGCCCGGTTGGCAGCGCGGGGGGCCCGCGTGGACGCGCTGCTGGTCGGCGCCGGCGAGCCCGAGGCCCTGGCCGCCTTTGCGGCCGCCGGTGGCCGGAGCCGACCGGCAGGCCCGGCCCCGGCCCCGGACGGGCCGACCCCGGAGCTGCTGCGCCGGGCCGACCTCGTCGTCGACGGGCTGGTCGGCATCGGCGGGCGCGGCCCGCTGCGACCGGCCGCCGCCGCGCTGGCCGGGCTGCTCGCCGCGCACCGCCCGGCGGTCGTCGTCGCGGTCGACCTGCCGAGCGGCGTCGACGCCGACACCGGCGCGGTCGGCGCCGTGGCGGTCCGCGCCGACGTCACGGTCACCTTTGGCACCCATAAGCCGGGGCTGCTCGTCTCGCCCGGTGCGCAGTACGCCGGGATGGTCGAGTGCGTCGACATCGGGCTCGACCCCTACCTGCCCGTCGCGCACCTCGCGGTGCTCGACGCCGGCGACGTCGCCGCCCGGCTGCCGACCCCCGTCGGCGAGGCGTCGAAGTACACCCGCGGGGTGCTGGGGGTCGCGGCCGGCAGCGAGACCTACACCGGGGCGGCGGTGCTGGCCACCGGCGGCGCCCTGCGCACCGGGGCCGGCATGGTGCGTTACGCCGGTACGCCGCACCCCGCCGAGCAGGTCCGCAGCCGCTGGCCCGAGTCGGTGGTCACCGCCGCCGAGACCGGGGCCGAGGTGGTCGGCGTCGGCCGGGTGCAGGCCTGGGTGGTCGGCCCGGGGCTGGGCACCGGCGACCGGGCGGCCGGCGTAGTGCAGGCCGTCCTCGGCCAGGACGTGCCGGTGCTGGTCGACGCCGACGGGCTCACCGTGCTGGCCCGCCATGGCGGCTGGCTGACCGGCCGGGCAGCGCCGACCCTGCTGACCCCGCACGCCGGTGAGTTCGCCCGGCTGATGGGCTGCGAACGGGCCGACGTGGAGGCCGACCGGCTGACCTGGGCTCGCCGCGCCGCCGCCGAGCTCGGCGTGACGGTGCTGCTCAAGGGTACCACCACGGTCGTCGCGGACCCGGACGGGTCGGTGCGGATCAACCCGACCGGCACCCCGTGGCTGGCCACCGCCGGCAGCGGAGACGTGCTCTCCGGTGCCTGCGGGGCGCTACTCGCCGGCGGCCTGTCCGCGTTGGACGCCGGCTCCTGCGGCGCCTTCCTGCACGGGCTGGCCGCCCGGCTGGCCGGCGCCGGCGCCGCCGCGGTGGGCACCGCCGCCGGTGCTCCCGGCCCCGCCCCGCCGCCGGTGCCGATCACCGCCACCGACCTGCTCGCTGCGTGGTCGGCCGCCGAACGGGCGGTGCGCGCCCCGACCGGACCCGACCGCCGGGATGGTTAGGCTCCCCGCCGTGCCGGCGGCGGGTGGGACGAGCGAGGCGGCGGCACCGGCGCAGGTGCGGGTCGATCTCGACGCGATCCGGGCCAACGTCTCGGCGCTGCGGGCCGTCGCCCGCGACGCCGACGTCCTCGCGGTGGTGAAGGCCGACGGCTACGGACACGGGCTACTGCCGGTCGCCCGGGCCGCGCGGGACGGCGGCGCCGGCTGGCTCGGGGTCGCGCTGCTCGAGGAGGCGCTCGCGTTGCGTCGCGCCGGTGACGAGGGGCCGGTGCTGGCCTGGCTGTTCAGCCCCCAGCAGCCGCTCGGGCCGGCCGTCGCCGCCGGCATCGACCTCGGGGTCAGCGCGCCGTGGGCGCTCGCCGCCGCGGCGGCCGCCGCCGTCGAGACCGGCGTACCGGCCCGGCTGCACCTCAAGGCCGACACGGGCCTCTCGCGCGCCGGCGCGACCCCGGCGGACTGGCCGGCCCTGTGCGTGGGCGCGGCCCGGGCGGTGGCCGACGGCACCGTCGAGGTGGTCGGGGTGTGGTCGCACTTCGCCTACGCCGACGAGCCCGGGCACCCGACCGTACGCCGGCAGACGGCGGTCTTCGCCGAGGCGCTGACGGTGGCCGCCGGCGCCGGCCTGCGCCCGTCGGTGCGGCACCTGGCGAACTCCGCCGCGACGCTGACCTCTCCGGGCACGCACTACGACCTGGTCCGGCCGGGGCTCGCCGTCTACGGGCTCTCCCCGGTTCCCCAGATCGGCGGCCCGGCGGCGTACGGGCTGCGACCGGCGATGACGATGACCGCCCGGGTGGTGCTGGCCAAGCGGGTGCCGGCCGGCTCCGGGGTCTCCTACGGGCACCGCTACACCACCGACCGGGAAACCGGCCTGGCGCTGGTGCCGGTCGGCTACGCCGACGGCGTGCCGCGGGCCGCGACGAACATCGCCGAGGTGCTGGTCGCCGGCCGCCGCCGCCGGATCGCCGGCACGGTCTGCATGGACCAGTTCGTCGTCGACGTCGGCGCCGACGCGGTGTCGGCCGGCGACGAGGTCGTGCTGTTCGGCCCCGGCGACCGGGGGGAGCCGACCGCCCAGGACTGGGCCGACGCCCTGGGCACGATCAGCTACGAGATCGTGACGCGGATCGGGCCGCGGGTCCCGCGGACGTACGCCGGACCGCCACGGTGAGCCGCCGCGGGCTGCTGGGCGCCGTCGCCGGGGTGGCCGCCACCGGGCTCGCCGCCGGCGTCGCCGCCGAGCGGTACGCGATCGGCCGGTACCGGCTGCGGCCGGACCCGGCCGCGCGGGAGCCCTTCGGCGAGCTCACCGGGGCGGTGCGCACGGTCCGCGCCAGCGACGGCGTCCCGCTGCACGTCGAGGAGGTCGGCCCGGCCGGCGCCCCGGTCACGGTCGTCTTCGTCCACGGCTACGTGGTCGACCGCCGCTGCTGGCACTACCAGTGGCGCGACCTGCGCGACCTCGGCCGGCTGATCTGCTACGACCAGCGCGGCCACGGGCTGTCCGGGCGCGGCGCCAGGGGCGAGGCCACGATCGAGCAGCTCGGCCGCGACCTCGGGTCGGTGCTCGACGCGGTCGCCGCGGACGGGCCGGTGGTGCTGGTGGGGCACTCGATGGGCGGGATGGCCGTGATGGCCCTCGCCGACGCGCGGCCGGAACTGTTCGGCGCCCGGGTCCGCGGGGTGGCGCTGGTGAGCACCTCCACCGGACGGCTCGGGGAGCTGATCCTCGGGTTGCCCGCGGCGGTCAGCCGTGGGCTGCGGGCGGTCTCGCCGCGGGCGCTCCGGCTGGTCGAGCGGCGGGCGGCGCTGCTCGAGCACGGCCGGCGGCTCGGCGGCGACCTCGAGTTCCTCGCGACCCGGTGGTACGCGTTCGGCTCGGCCGTCCCGCCGTCGCTGGTGGGCTTCATGGAACGCATGATCGCCGGCACCCGGGTCGAGGTGATGGGGGAGCTCATCCCGACCCTGCTCGACCACGAACGGCTGGCTGCGCTCGACGTGCTGGGCGCCGTCGAGACGCTGGTGCTGGTCGGCGCCCGGGACCGGCAGACCCCGCCCGACCACAGCCGCCGGATCGCGGCCGAGCTGCCGGCCGCCGAGCTGGTCGTGCTGCCCGACACCGGGCACATGATCATGCTCGAGCGGCCGCAGTCGGTGGAGCTGCTCCTGCGCGCCCTCGTCGACCGGTCGTCGGCCGGCCGGCCCGACCCGGCCGCCGGCCCCGCCCGCCGATCCGCGTGAACGCCGACCCGGCGGCGGCCGCCGTCGCCCGGGCCGCCGCGAGCGCGCCCGACCTCGACGTGCTGGCGGAGCGGGCCCGCGGCTGCGCCGCCTGCCCCGAGCTGGCCGCCGCTCGCACCACGGTCGTGGTCGGTGCGTTCCCGACGGCCGCCCGGCTGCTGCTGGTCGGCGAGGCGCCGGGGGCCCGCGAGGACCGCACCGGGTTGCCGTTCGTGGGCAAGGCCGGTGCGCTGCTCGACCGGCTGCTCGCCGACGCCGGCCTGCGCCGCGCGGACGTGGCGGTCGCGAACGTCGTCAAGTGCCGACCGCCGGGCAACCGCACCCCGACGGCCGGCGAGGTCGGCCGGTGTCGGCACTGGTTGGACGCCCAGCTGGACCGCGCCGACCCGCGGCTCGTCGTCGCGATGGGCGCAACGGCGACCGCCTGGGCGCTCGGCCGCGGGGTGCGGATCGCCGCGGTGCGCGGCGTGGCGAGGCCGTGGCGGGGTCGCACGCTGCTCGTCACCTACCACCCGTCCGCGGCGATCCGGTTCGGTCCCCGGGGGGCGCCGATGGCGGCGCTGCGGGCCGACCTCGATCGTGCCGCGCAGCTGGTGGGAGCCTGACCCGGTGCCGCTCACGGTCGACGTACCGAGCGCGGCCGCGATGCGCGCGGCCGGGGCGGTGATAGCGGAGCTGTTCCGCCCCGGCGACCTGGTGCTGCTGCTGGGCGGCCTGGGCGCCGGCAAGACCACGCTCACGCAGGGCATCGGTGCCGGTCTCGGGGTCCGCGGCCCGGTGCTGTCCCCGACCTTCGTCATCGCTCGCGCGCACGCCGGTGGGCGGCTGCCGCTGGTCCACGTCGACGCCTACCGGCTCGGCGGCATCGCCGAGCTCGACGACCTCGACCTCGACACCGCGCTGCCGGACTCGGTGACCGTCGTGGAGTGGGGGGAGGGGCTGGCCGAGGGGCTGGCCGAGAGCCGGCTGGAGATCCGGCTGGAGATCCGGCCGGTGGTCAGTCCGGGGCCGGCCGTGGACCCGCCGGCCGAGACCCGAAGGATGACCCTCCGGCCGGTCGGCGAGCGCTGGGCCGGCGTCGCGCTCGGCGCGGCGCTGCGCCGGACCGGGCTGTCCGATCCGGGCGCCCGGCGAGAGGATCAGGCCGCCACCCCAGCGTCGGAGGAATCGCCATGACCCTGTCTCTCGCCACCATCCTGGCCGAGTCGGCGCGCCGTTTTCCCGACCGGCGGGCGGTGGTGCTCGGGGACGAGGCGGTGAGCTACGCCGAGCTCTGGGAGCAGACCCGCCGGTACGCCGCGGTGCTGGCCGAGCGGGGGGTCCGGGCCGGGGACCGGGTGGCGTTGCTGCTGCCCAACGTCCCGGACTTCCCGCGCTGCTACTACGCGGTGCTCGCGCTCGGCGGTGTGGTGGTGCCGGTGCACGCGCTGCTGACCGCGACCGAGATCTGCTACGTCATCGAGGACTCCGGTGCCCGGCTGCTGGTCTGCGCCGGCCCGCTGCTGGCCGAGGGGGCGAAGGGCGCCGAGCTGGCCGGCGTACCGGTGCTCTCGGTGCTGGCCGGAGCGGAGTCGGGCACCGACCGGCTGGAGCCGCTCGCCGCCGCCGCCACCCCGGTGGCCGGCCACCGACCGACCGGTCCCGGCGACGACGCGGTCATCCTCTACACCTCCGGCACCACCGGGAAGCCCAAGGGCGCCGTCCTCAGCCACCAGACCATGGTGCTCAACGCCGCGATCGCCGCCACCGACGTCGCCCGGATGACCCCGACCGACGTCGTCCTCGGTTGCCTGCCGCTGTTCCACTCCTTCGGGCAGACCTGCGCGATGAACGCCGGTTTCCGGGCCGGCGCGACCCTGGTGCTGATGCCCCGCTTCGACGGCGCCGGCGCCCTCGACCTGCTGGTCCGCGCCCAGGTCACGATCTTCATGGGGGTGCCGACGATGTACCTGGGGCTGCTCGACGCGGCCGGCTCCGACCCGCGCCGGCCGACGCTGAAGCTGGCCTGCTCCGGCGGTGCGTCGCTGCCGGTGGCCGCGCTCGAACGGTTCGAGGAGGTCTTCGGCGCGACGATCTACGAGGGGTACGGGCTCTCCGAGACCGCGCCGGTCGCGACGTTCAACCAGGAGGCGTTCGGCCGCAAGCCCGGAACCGTCGGCTGCTCGATCTGGGGCGTGGAGGTCGAGATCGCCCGGGCCGAGGTGGAGGACCGCATCGAGCTGCTGCCGACCGGCGAGCTGGGCGAGGTCGTCATCCGGGGCCACAACCTGATGAGCCGCTACCACGACCGGCCGGAGGCGACCGCCGAGGCGATCATCGACGGCTGGTTCCGCTCCGGTGACCTCGGCACCCTGGACTCGGACGGCTTCGTCACGATCGTGGACCGCAAGAAGGACATGGTGCTGCGGGGTGGCTACAACGTCTATCCCCGCGAGGTCGAGGAGGTGCTCGCCCGCCATCCCGCGGTCGCGCAGGTCGCGGTGATCGCGGTGCCGGACGCCAAGCTCGGCGAGGAGGTGTGCGCGGTGGTGCTGCGCAGCCGGGAGTACGCCGACCGCGAGGAGGACGAGCTGCGCGCCGAGCTCCTCGGCTGGGGCAAGGAGCGGCTGGCCCGGCACAAGTACCCACGCCGGGTCGAGTTCGTCGCGGCGTTCCCGCTCGGCCCGTCGGGGAAGGTCCTCAAGCGCGAGCTCAAGGCGGCGTACGCCGGCTGACCGCCCGGCCAGCCCGACGGCTCGACAGCGGTGCCCGATCCCGCGGTTAGCCTGGCCCGGTGCTGCTGCTCGCGTTCGACACCGCCACCCCGGCGGTGACCGTGGCGCTGCACGACGGTGTGCGGGTGCTGGCCGAGACCGCGACCGTGGACCCCCGCCGGCACGGGGAGCTGCTGGCGCCGGCGATCGCGGCGGTGCTCGCGGCGGGCGGCGCCGACCGCCGGGAGCTCACCGCGATCGGCGTCGGCCTGGGTCCGGGGCCGTTCACCGGCCTGCGGGTCGGGGTGGTCACCGCGGCCGTGCTCGCGGACACCCTCGGGCTGCCGGCGTACGGCGCCTGCTCACTCGACGCGCTCGCGGTCGGCGTTCCCGGCCCGGTCGTGGTCGCCACCGACGCCCGCCGGCGCGAGGTCTACTGGGCCGGCTATGACGCGGCCGGCGCCCGGACGGCCGGCCCGGCGGTGCAGCGCCCGGCCGACGTGCCGCTGGCCGGCCGGCCGGTGCTCGGCCCGGCGGTGGCGCTCTACCCCGAGCTGCTGCCCGGCACCGTCCGGCAGCTGCGGGCCGGGGCGCTGGCCGGGCTGCTCGCCGCCCGAGCCGGCCGCGACGAGCCGGCGGACCGGCTCACGCCGCTGTACCTGCGCCGGCCCGACGCGGTGGCGCCCGGCCGGCCGAAGGCGGTGACGCCGGCGTGAGGACCCGGCCGATGCGCTGGTGGGACCTGCAGCGGGTGCTGCCGATCGAGCGTGACCTGTTCGCGGCGGACGCCTGGTCCAAAGGCCTGTTCTGGTCCGAGCTGGCGCAGCGGGATACCCGGCGCTACCTCGTCGCCGAGGCCGCGGACCCGACCGAGCTGGTGGGCTACGCCGGGCTCTGCGTCTACCCCGACCTGGCCTACGTCCAGACGATGGCGGTCCGCCGCGACCAGTGGGGATCGGGCACCGGCACCGCGCTGCTGACCGCGCTGCTAGCCGACGCCGCCGCCCACGGCCGCGACCTCGTCGGCCTGGAGGTGCGGGCCGACAACGTGCGGGCGCAGCGGCTGTACCGCCGGTTCGGCTTCACCCCGGTCGGGTTCCGGCGCGGCTACTACCAGCCCAGCGGCGCCGACGCGGTCGTCATGCAGCGGCGCGCCGCCGACCCGGCCGGCGCGCGGGCGGCGAGTGGCACGGCTGGTGGCACCAGTGGTGGCTGAGCCGCTGGTCCTCGGCATCGAGACCTCCTGTGACGAGACCGGGGTCGGGCTGGTCCGCGGCACCACCCTGCTCGCCGACGCCGTCGCGTCCAGCGTCGCCGAGCACGCCCGCTTCGGCGGGGTGGTGCCGGAGGTCGCCAGCCGCGCGCACCTCGAGGCGATGGTGCCGACCGTGCGCCGAGCGCTGGCCGCCGCCGGCGTCCGGGCCGCTGACGTGGACGCGGTCGCGGTCACCGCCGGCCCCGGTCTGGCCGGAGCGCTGCTCGTCGGCGTTGCCGCGGCGAAGGCCTACGCGCTCGCCCTCGACCGGCCGCTCTACGGCGTCAACCACCTCACCGCCCACGTCGCGGTGGACGCGCTGGAGCACGGCCCGCTCCCCGCCCCGTGCGTGGCGTTGCTCGTCTCCGGCGGCCACTCCTCGCTGCTCGTGGTGGCCGACATCACCGCGCCGGTGGAACCGCTCGGCGCGACCGTCGACGACGCCGCCGGCGAGGCGTTCGACAAGGTGGCCCGGGTCCTGGGGCTGCCCTTCCCCGGCGGCCCGCACATCGACCGGATGGCCCGCACCGGCGCGCCCGACGCGATCGGCTTCCCCCGCAGCACCGTCGCCGGCCGCTACGACTTCTCGTTCTCCGGCCTGAAGACCGCCGTCGCGCGCTGGGTGGAGGCCGCCGACCGCGCCGGCCGGCCGGTGCCGACAGCGGACGTCGCCGCGAGCTTCCAGGAGGCCGTCGTCGACGTGCTCACCCGGACCGCGGTCGCCGCCTGCCGGGATCGGGGCATCCCCGACCTGGTCATCGGTGGCGGGGTGGCCGCGAACGGGCGGCTGCGCGCGCTCGCCGCCGAGCGCAGCGCCGCCGCCGGGATCCGGCTGCGCATCCCCCGCCCGGCGCTGTGCACCGACAACGGGGCGATGGTGGCGGCTCTCGGCGCCCACCTCGTCGCCGCCGGTGTCGCACCGTCGCCGCTGGACCTGCCGGCCGACTCGGCGCTGGCTCTGCTGCCGTGACCGGCTTCGTGCTGCTGGCGCTCAGCGCCGGACTGCTCGTCGCCGGCGCGGAGCTCTTCGTCGACAACGCGGCCGCCGCCGGCCGCCGGCTCGGGGTCAGCGTGCTCGCGGTCGGTCTGCTGCTCGCCGGGGCCGAGCCGGAGGAGCTCATCACCGGGATCGTCGCCTCGGCGGCGCACCGGCCGGGGCTGGCCGCCGGGGACGCCCTCGGCGCCAACGTCACGATGCTCACCCTGACCCTCGGGCTGGCCGCGCTGGTCCGGCCGGTGCCGCTCGGCCGGCGGGTCCGGTCCTACGCCGTCCTGGCCGCCGCGGCCGGCGGCGCCGGGCTGCTCGCCCTCGCCGACGGCCGGGTGTCCCGCCCGGAGGGAGCGGGCCTGCTCGCGGCGTACGCCGCGCTGGTGGGGCTGGTCTGGTGGCGGGAGCGGACCCCGCCGCTGCTGGGCGAGCTCGCCGAGATCGCCGAGCTCGCCTCGGACGCCGGTCACCCCACGGGTCGGGCGCCCGGGGTGGGGCTGCTGCTGGCGCTCGCCGGGGTGGCGGTGATGGCGGTCGGCGGCCGGCTCGCGGTGGCCGGTGCCGTGCGGGTGGTGGACCTGCTAGGCGCCTCGGACAGCGCCGTCGGGCTGAGCTTCCTGGCGCTGGCCACGACCGCGGAGCTGTTCGCGCTGGTGTGGGCCGCGGCCCGTCGTGGCGCCGAGGAGGTCGCGGTCGCCGGGGTGGTCGGCTCGGCGGCGTACAACGCCACCGCCACGCTCGGCGCCGCGGCCCTGACCCGTCCGCTGGTGGTGGCTGGGCTGCGGCCGGCGGCGCTGACGTCGGCGCTGCTCCCGATCGGGGTGCTCCTGCTCGCCCCCCACGGCCGGCTCGGGCGGCCCGCCGGCGGCCTGCTGGTCGCCGGCTACGCCGTGTTCCTCGTGCTGGTCCTGCGCTGAGCGGTGCCCGGTTGACGCCGCACACCGTCGCGGCCTAGATTCAGGGCTGGCACTCCGCACCCGAGAGTGCCAGCACGGCCAGGCACCTGGACCCCGCGACGGCAGGGCGCTTGGCCACCCCACCCAATGACGCCGATGTCTTAGTGAAGGGGGAGGTCAGCATGCCGACCGCCACCGCCAGCAAGGTCGCCATCAAGCCGCTCGAGGACCGCATCGTGGTCCAGCCCAACGACGCCGAGCAGACCACCGCATCCGGTCTGGTCATCCCGGACACCGCCAAGGAGAAGCCGCAGGAGGGCAAGGTCCTCGCGATCGGCCCGGGCCGCTTCGACGACAACGGTGCCCGCGTCCCGATCGACGTCGAGGTCGGCAACACCGTCCTCTACAGCAAGTACGGCGGCACCGAGGTCAAGTACAACGGCGAGGAGTACCTCGTGCTCTCCGCCCGCGACGTCCTCGCGGTCATCGAGCGCTAGTCGCCCTACCTGCTCCATTCCCGTTCGACGTCGACACCGCCCCGGGCGGCCCACACCGGGCTGACCGGGGCGCTGTCATGAGAGGACCACACGAGATGCCCAAGATCCTGGAGTTCTCCGAGGACGCCCGCCGCTCGCTCGAGCGCGGCGTGGACGCCCTCGCCAATGTCGTGAAGGTGACGCTCGGCCCGCGCGGCCGCAACGTCGTGCTCGACAAGAAGTTCGGCGCCCCGACGATCACCAATGACGGCGTGACGATCGCCCGTGAGGTCGAGCTCGACGACCCGTACGAAAACATGGGCGCCCAGCTCGCCAAGGAGGTCGCGACCAAGACCAACGACGTCGCCGGCGACGGTACGACGACCGCCACCGTGCTCGCCCAGGCGATGGTGAAGGAAGGGCTGCGCAACGTCGCCGCCGGCGCCAACCCGCTCTCGCTCAAGGTCGGTATCGAGGCCGCTGTCCGGGCCGTCTCGGAGGAGCTGCTCAGGGTCGCCCAGGAGATCGAGGAGCAGGGCGACATCGCCCATGTCGCCGCGATCTCCGCGCAGGACGAGAAGATCGGCGAGCTGATCGCCGAGGCCATGAGCAAGGTCGGCAAGGACGGTGTGATCACCGTCGAGGAGTCCAACACAATGGGCCTCGAGCTGGAGTTCACCGAGGGCCTGCAGTTCGACAAGGGCTACATCTCGCCGTACTTCGTGACCGACCCGGAGCGCATGGAGGCCGTCTACGACGACCCCTACGTGCTGCTCACCGCCGGCAAGATCTCCGCGATCACCGACCTGCTGCCGCTGCTGGAGAAGGTTGTACAGGCCAGCAAGCCGCTCGTCGTGGTCGCCGAGGACGTCGACGGCGAGGCGCTGTCCACGCTGGTCGTCAACAAGATCCGCGGCACCTTCAACGCCTGCGCGGTCAAGGCTCCCGGCTTCGGGGACCGGCGCAAGGCGATGCTGCAGGACATGGCGGTCCTCACCGGCGCCACGGTCGTCAGCGCCGAGGTCGGCCTCAAGCTCGACCAGGTCGGCACCGAGGTGCTGGGTCGGGCCCGGCGGATCACGATCACCAAGGACGACACCACGATCGTCGAGGGCGGCGGCGACGCGACCGCGATCAGCGACCGGGTCCGCCAGATCCGGGCCGAGATCGAGGACAGCGACTCCGACTGGGACCGGGAGAAGCTGCAGGAGCGGCTGGCCAAGCTGGCCGGCGGCGTCGGCGTGATCCGGGTCGGCGCGGCCACCGAGATCGAGCTCAAGGAGCGCAAGCACCGGCTCGAGGACGCGATCTCCGCGACCCGCGCCGCGGTCGAGGAGGGCATCGTCGCCGGCGGCGGCAGCGCTCTCGTGCACGCCGCCGCGGTGCTGCAGGACGGCCTTGGCCTCTCCGGCGACGAGGCGACCGGGGTCAGCATCGTCCGCAAATCCCTCGACGAGCCAATGCGCTGGATCGCCCAGAACGCCGGCATGGAGGGCTACGTCGTTGTCGCCAAGGTCCGCGACCTCTCGCCCGGCTCGGGCCTCGACGTCGCCACCGGCGAGTACGGCGACCTGATCAAGGCCGGGGTCGTCGACCCGGTGAAGGTCACCCGTTCCGCGGTGCAGAACGCGGCCTCGATCGCCGCGATGCTGCTCACCACCGAGACGCTGGTGGCGGACAAGCCCAAGGAGGATGAGTCGGCCGGGCAGTCCCACGGGCACGGTCACTCGCACGGCCCGGGCTACTGATCGAGGGGCCCGTCCCGCACCACCAAGCGAGGCCCGGCAGCGCAATGCGCTGCCGGGCCTGTTTTCTGCCGCACGGCCGGCGGGAGGGTCAGGCCCGGCGGTGCGGCCGTCAGCTTGCGGTCCGCACCCGTCGACCGGTGCGCTCGGCGAGGATCGACTCCCGTTCGTACTCGGACAGCCCGCCCCACACCCCGTAGGGCTCGTGGGCGTCGAGTGCCGCAGCGGCGCACTCGGCGACCACCGGGCAGGTCGCGCAGACGGCCTTGGCGGCCAGCTCGCGGGCGACGCGGGCCGGCCCGCGTTCGCCCTCCGGATGGAAGAACAGCGTTCCGTCCACGCGGCGGCAGGCGCCGCGAAGCTGCCATTCCCACTTCTGGGCGGTCGGGCCAGGGAGCCGCCGGATATCGGTCACGTCGTCCGTCCTTCCGGGTCGCGAACCGGAGCCCCCGGTTGCGCCGCACAGGACACTAGTACCGCGCCACAGGTTGTTCAACCCGACGGCCCGGATGTGGTCAGCCGCGCCCGGCCTCCGGTGGCGGGGGCCCGGCCGGCCCCCCATCATCGGTTCTGTGACGGCAGCGACGGACCGAGGTCAGGGGGACCCGATGGACGAACCCCGGCTGACCGTCGCGGCGGTGGCCCGCCGGCTGGGGATCGCGCCGGCCACGCTGCGCACCTGGGACCGCCGGTACGGCCTCGGTCCGAGCAGCCACCCCACCGGGTCGCACCGCCGGTACGCCCCCGATGACCTGGATCGGCTGGAGGTCATGCGACGGCTGACCCTCGACGGCGTGGCCCCGGCGGACGCCGCCCGACTGGCCGTTCGCGGGGCGCCCGCACCGCCACCTCCGGCGGCCGGCACCGCCGGCACCGGCGGCTCCGGCGGCCGGGTCCTCGCGCTGCCCGGCGCGCCGCCGGACGTCCGCGGCCTGGCCCGGGCCGCGATGTCGCTCGACGCCGCCACGATCAGCACCGGTCTGGCCGCCGGCCTCGCCGCCTCCGGTGTCGTGGCGACGTATGAGAACCTGCTCCGCCCGGTGCTGGTCGCGGCCGGTCGCCGCTGGGCCCGTACCGGGCAGGGCGTCGACGTCGAACACCTGCTCTGCGAGGCCGCGGCCGCGATCCTGCGGCAGCGCACCGCCGCGCTGGTGGCGCCGATCAACGTCCGGCCGGTGCTGCTGGCCTGCGCCCCGGAGGAGCGGCACAGCCTGCCGCTGCACGTGCTGGCGGCGGCGCTGGCCGAGCGTGGCATCGGCACCCGCAACCTCGGGGCGGCGCTCCCCGTCGGGGGGCTGGTCGCCGCGGTCCGCCGGACCGGCCCGGTGGCGGTGTTCGTCTGGGCCCAGCTGCCGCACACCGGCGAGGTCGCGGTGCTCGACGCTGTACCGGTCACCCGACCGTCGCTGACCCTGGTCGCGGGCGGCCCCGGGTGGCCAGCCGGGCAGCTCCCGGCCCGGGTCACGCTCGCCGCCGACCTGGCGGCGGCACTGGCCGCCATCGGTGCGGCCGTCGGGATCTGATTCCCCAGCGCCGGCCCGGATGCGGACGTGCGGAAACCCGTCGGCCGGCCCTCATCCTTCGGCCCGAACCTGCCGAAAGACTCGGCATGACCAGCGTTCTCATCTGTGACGACCACCGGCACGTGCGGGACCACCTACGGCGAGCCGTCGCCGCCGTACCGGGTGTCTCCCGGGTCGACGTCGCCGGCAGCGGCGAGGAGGTGCTGACCCGCTTTCCGATGGAGCGGCCCGACCTGGTGCTGATGGACGTGGCGATGCCCGGCATCGGTGGTGTCGAGACGACCCGCCGGCTGGTCTCCCGGCACCCCGACGCGAACGTGGTCATGCTCACCGTCGCCACCGACCGGGACACGGTCGCGCATGCCGTCGCCGCCGGCGCCCGCGGGTACCTCGGCAAGGACGTCTCCCACGAGGAGCTCTGCGCCGCGGTGGCGCACGCGCTCGGCGCCGCCGACCTGATGGAGCCGGTCCGCCGGCCCCGCAGCGACCTGCACGACCCGCCGGCGCTGACCGAACGCGAGATGCAGGTGCTGCGCGGGATGAGCCAGGGCAAGAGCAATGGCGCGATCGGCCGCGAGCTCTACCTCTCCGAGGACACCGTCAAGACTCACGCCCGCCGGCTGTTCCGCAAGCTCGGGGTCGGCGACCGGGCGCAGGCCGTCGCGCTCGGCTTCCGCCACGGTCTGGTCCGCTAGCCCTCAGCCCTCAGCCCTCAGCCCCTGGCCGCCTCGGCCCCCCGACCACCGCAGCCGGAGCCGCAGCCGGAGCCGGAGCCGGAGCCGCCGCACGGTCAGGCGGTCGGCGCCTCGTCCTCCTCGGCGCTGTCGAGCACGCCGTCGGCGAAACCACGGGCGTAGTCCCAGCTGACGTACTGGCTGGGGTCCGGGCTGAACGCCGGCTCGTGCACCCTGGTCTGGCCGACGTCGAGCAGGTGCCGCAGGTTGCTCTGCAGCAGCTCCCAGCCGAAGTAGTGCGGCTCCTGGCAGTCTTCGCAGTCCACCACCAGCCCGCGTACGCCGCGCTCCTCGAGCAGGGTGCGGAAGACCTCGAGGTCCTCCAGGTCGGCCAGCACCTCCTCCCGCTCGGTCGGGGACAGCGGCTCGTCGGTGTCGTCCTCGCCCAGCTCGGCCGCAGGATCCGATGGGTCCTCGGCGAACGGGTCGATCGGCTGGTCATCGCGCACGCTACCTACGGTAGCCCGCGCGGCGGCACCGACGCGGGCCGACCCGGTGGGATC
The DNA here is from genome assembly GCA_038253225.1 of Mycobacteriales bacterium. Classification (GTDB taxonomy): domain Bacteria; phylum Actinomycetota; class Actinomycetes; order JALYNC01; family JALYNC01; genus JBBSHH01. Next base: position 47,872 of record JBBSHH010000005.1, read on the forward strand.
CCCGGATAGGATGACCGCTTGGGCGTCCGCCAGGACAGCGACCGGAAAGGTGCCATGAATCGGAGCGCCGCCGGCCTTCCCGAGAAGTTCGCCCCGCTCGGCCTGACGTTCGACGACGTCCTGCTCCAGCCGGCCGCCTCCGACGTGATCCCGAGCCAGGCCGACACCACCACCCGGCTGACCCGTCACCTCACGCTGCGCATCCCGCTGCTGTCCTCCGCGATGGACACCGTCACCGAGACCCGGATGGCCGTCGCGATGGCTCGCCAGGGCGGTGCGGGCGTGCTGCACCGCAACCTGTCCATCGAGGACCAGGTCCAGCAGGTCGACCGGGTCAAGCGGTCCGAGGCCGGCATGGTCGCCACGCCGATCACCTGCTCGGGCGAGGACACGTTGACCGACGTGGACGCGCTGATGGCGAGCTACCGGATCTCCGGCGTACCCGTCACCGACGCCGACGGCCTGCTGGTCGGGATCATCACCAACCGCGACATTCGCTTCGAGCGTGACATGCGACGGCTGGTCCGCGACGTGATGACCCCGATGCCGCTGGTCACCGCCCCGGTCGGCATCCCGCGCGAGGACGCGATGCAGCTGCTGCGTCGGCACAAGATCGAGAAGCTGCCGATCGTGGACGCCGCCGGCCGGCTGCGCGGCCTGATCACCGTCAAGGACTTCGTCAAGAGCGACCAGTTCCCGACCGCGACCAAGGACGCCGACGGTCGGCTGGTCGTCGGCGCGGCGGTCGGGGTCGGTGAGGACGCCTACAAGCGGGCGCTGGCGCTGGTCGAGGTCGGCCTCGACTTCGTCGTGGTGGACACCGCGCACGGGCACTCCCGCAGCGTCCTGGAGATGGTCCGCCGGCTCAAGGCCAGCACCGAGATCGACGTCGTGGGCGGCAACATCGCCACCGCGGAGGCGACGCAGGCCCTCATCGACGCCGGCGCCGACGCGGTGAAGGTCGGGGTCGGCCCGGGATCGATCTGCACCACCCGGGTGGTGACCGGCGTCGGCGTACCGCAGGTGACGGCGATCGCCGACTGCGCCCGGGTGGCCAGGCCGGCCGGCGTACCGGTGATCGCCGACGGCGGGCTGCAGTACTCGGGTGACATCGCCAAGGCCATCGCCTGCGGCGCCGACTCGGTGATGCTGGGCAGCCTGCTCGCCGGGGTCGAGGAGAGCCCGGGTGAGCTGATCTTCGTCAACGGCAAGCAGTACAAGTCCTACCGCGGGATGGGCTCGCTAGCGGCGATGAGCCGCCGCTCCTACAGCAAGGACCGCTACTTCCAGGACGACGTGCTCTCCGAGGAGAAGCTGGTGCCGCAGGGTGTCGAGGGCCAGGTGCCCTACCGCGGTCCGCTCGCCG